>CP089983.1:6354687-6665625 GCA_037157805.1 Sorangiineae bacterium MSr11367
GTCTCCCCCGAAATGAGAACGGCATTGGGATAGGCGGCGATTCGCCGGACGAATTCCGTCATGCGGCGCATCGGCAGCGAACTCCCCGCAACGCCGGGGAGCGGTTGAAATGTGCCTCCGTCGCTGAGCACCACCTCGCGAGCTCCCTCGCTCAATGTCAGGGTCGAACGCCCAATCGTGATGCTCGTCCCTACGGCACACCACGCATCTTTCACCCGAGCGCCGCCAACGAAGGTGCCGTTCTTCGAACCGAGATCGCAAAGCGAAATGCCGTCTCGACTCACCACGATGGAACAATGGCGGGCGCTCACCGCGGGATCGCACACCTTGATTTCAGCCTGCGGAGACGAACCGACAACGAAGCGGCCCGGGGCAAGAGGCAGATACTGAACCCCCGCGCTGTCACATACCTCGAGCACCCACGAACCGCTGCTCGGGCCTTCTGAAATGGTCAATGTCGGCTTGTCTTCCATGTCCACGTCCCTCCGAGACATTCATCGGATTACGGCCGGCGCCGGTTGCGCACTTTGGAGGGCGGCGGCATAACGTGATGGATTTCATTACGAAAAAAAAGACAACCATGCCGCTGCCCGATTCCTTTCATCCCGCCGTTCGCCATTGGTTCGAGCACACGTTCGATGCGCCAACCGAAGCCCAATCCAATGGGTGGCGGGAAATCGCCGCGGGCCGCGACACGTTGATCGCCGCGCCCACGGGCTCGGGAAAGACGCTCGCCGCGTTTCTCGCCAGCCTCGATGCGCTGGTGCAAAAATCCTATACGAAGGATCTCCCCACCCCTAAAGGCCAGCGCAAAATCGAGGTCGTCTACGTCTCACCGCTCAAGGCGCTGAGCAGCGACGTTCAGCGCAATCTCGAAATGCCGCTCGAAGGCATTCGTGAGGCCGCCGTCACCCTCGGGCTCGAGCCGCCCGCCATTCGCACCGCGCTTCGTACGGGCGACACCACCCCGGCGGCACGCGCGGCCATCGTGCGTGACGCGCCGCATATTCTCATTACGACGCCCGAGTCGCTTTACTTGATGCTCACCGCCGAGCGCACGCGTGCGCTGCTGACCGACGTGAGCACGGTCATCGTCGATGAGCTTCACGCCCTCATGCGCGACAAGCGCGGCAGCCACCTCGCGCTCTCACTGGCGCGCCTCGACGCCGTCACGAGACGGCGCCCGCAGCGCATCGGCTTGTCGGCCACCATCCACCCCATCGAGGAGGCGGCCCGCTTTCTCACCGGCCCGAACCGGCCGTGCGCCATCGTCAACCGAGGGCACCGGCGCGATGTCGAGCTGCGCATCGAAGTACCCCAGACGGATCTCCAGGCCGTCCCCACCCACGAACAGTGGAAGGAGATTTACGACCGCATCGCCGCGCTCGTTGGGGAAACGCGCACCACCTTGGTCTTCGTCAACACGCGGCGCATGGCGGAGCGGGTCGCGCACCATCTCGGTGAGCGGCTCGGCGAGGACCGCGTCGCGGCCCACCACGGAAGCCTCTCCAAAGAGCGCCGGCTGCGCACCGAGCAGCGCCTCAAGGCCGGCGACATGCGCGCGCTCGTGGCCACCGCATCCCTCGAACTGGGCATCGACATTGGCTCCGTCGACCTCGTCTGCCAAATCGGCTCGCCGCGCGCCATTACCACGTTTCTGCAGCGCATCGGGCGTGCAGGCCACGGGCTCGGCCGCATCTCGCGCGGCCGCCTCTTCGCCACCTCCCGCGACGAGCTCCTCGAATGCGCCGCCGTCATCCGCGGCGTCGCCTCGGGGCACCTCGATCGCATCGAGCCGCCGAAGGCTCCGGTCGACGTCCTCGCCCAGCACATCGTCGCCGAATGCTCCGCGCGCGAATGGGACGAAACGGCGCTCTACGAGCTCGTTCGCCAGAGCGCACCCTACGCCGACCTGCCGCGCCAAGCCTTCGACGAAGTCGTCGACATGCTCTCCACGGGCGTCGCACCGCGGCTCGGGCGCAATGCCGCACTCCTCCATCGCGATCGGGTCGCCAACCAGCTTCGTGGCCGGCGCGCGGCACGCATCATCGCGCTCACCAATGGCGGCGCCATTCCGGACGTCGCCGACTACCGCGTCATCCTCGATCCGGACGAGACCCTGGTCGGCACGGTCAATGAAGATTGGGCCATCGAAAGCATGGCCGGCGATGTCTTCGTCCTGGGCACGCATTCGTGGCGCATCCGCCGCGTCGAATCGCGCAAGGGCATCATGCGCGTCGAGGATGCCCAGGGCCTCCCGCCGTCGGTTCCTTTTTGGCTCGGCGAAGCACCCTCGCGCACCTGGGAGCTCTCCGCCGAGGTGAGCCGCCTTCGCGCCGACGTCGTCGCCTATCTGGACGGCCGCGACGGCCGGCGCGACGTCCCGCCGTGGCTGGCCACCGAATGCGCACTCACGGAGGAAGGCGCGGCGCAGGTCGCCGAATACGTCACTGCACAGCGCGATGCGCTCGGCGTCGTCCCCACGATGGACGACATCGTCTTCGAGCGGTTCTTCGACGAGGCGGGCGGTATGCAACTCGTCGTGCACGCTCCCTTCGGCGGACGCGTGAACCGCGCCTTCGGGCTCGCGCTGCGCAAACGATTTTGCCAAACCTTCGATTTCGAACTTCAGGCCGCCGCCACCGACGATGCCATCGTGCTCTCGATGGGCACCATGCATAGCTTTCCGCTGCAGGATGCCTTCCACTTCGTGCGCAACGAGCAGCTCGACACGACCCTCGAGCAGGCCATCCTCGTGGCCCCCATGTTCGGGGCGCGGTGGCGCTGGAACGCCGGCCGCGCGCTCGCCGTTTTGCGCCATTCCCATGGCAAGAAGGTTCCCCCGTTCATTCAAAGGATGCGCGCCGACGATTTGCTCGCCGCGGTGTTCCCCGCGCAGGTTGCCTGCCAGGAAAATGCCACGGGTCCATTGGAGATCCCCGAGCACCCATTGGTGCGCCAAACCGTGCACGACTGCCTCTTCGAGGCCATGGATACGGTGCGCCTGCACGATCTGCTCGCGCGCATGGACCGGGGCGAGATCCGCATGCACGCGCGCGACACGACGGAGCCCTCGCCATTCTCGCACGAGGTCCTCAACGCGAAGCCTTACGCCTTTCTCGACGACGCCCCGCTCGAGGAACGCCGTGCCCGCGCCATTTCTTTGCGCCGCACGCTGCCGGAAAACCAACGCGATCTCGCCGCCCTCGATGCCGACGCCATCGCGCGCGTGGTGGCGGAAGCGCGCCCCTCCCCGCGCAACGCCGACGAACTGCACGACGTCCTCCTCGGGCTCGTCGTCGCGCCCATCGAAGGCGAGGCCCGCGCCTGGCTCGATGAGCTCGTGCGCACCGGAAGGGCCGCACTCGTGACGACCCGCGCGGGCGCGTTGGCCTTCGCGACAGAACAAATCGGTGCCATCCGTGCCCTTTACGGCGCCCATGCGCCGATCCCCGACATCGCCCTGCCGCCACACATCGCCACGGAAACGCCCACGCACGACGAGGCCGTCCTGCGCACCGTGCGCGGTCACATCGAGAGCATGGGCCCCTTTCGGCCTACGGCGCTCGCCGAGCAATTGGCACTCGAGGCGTCGGACGTGGCCATTGCGCTCGGGCAGCTCGAATCGGAAGGGTTGGTGCTTCGCGGCCACTTCACGCCCGGCGCTTCGCACGACGCGGAGCCCGAGGTCTGCGATCGCCGACTTCTCGCGCGCATTCATCGTTACACGCTCGACCGGCTTCGCAGCGAGATCGAACCGGTGAGCGCGCAGGATTTCATGCGCTACCTCTTCGAGCGTCATCACTTGTCCGTGCGGACGCGTTCCGGCGGACGCGCGGGCCTGCGCGAAGCCATTGCCATGCTGCAGGGCTTCGAGCTCGCCGCGGCATCGTGGGAAAAGGATGTCCTCACCCCGCGCGTGGCCGGCTACCGGACCGAGTGGCTCGATCAATTGTGCCTCGAAGGTGAGGTCGCGTGGGCGCGCCTCTCCCTGCGCAAATCGACATCGAGCAATGGGACCGGCGGAGGTGCGCGGCTTGCCGCGCCCGACTTTCAACGCCGGGCTTCCCGCGCCACCCCCATCACCATGGCCCTGCGCGCAGACCTCGATTGGCTGCTCGAAGCCGTCCGCGGCAGCGATCCCGCGCCCCATCCCGACGGCTCCCCCGTTCTCGAAGCCCTTCGCCGCCGCGGCGCGCTCTTTCTCGAGGATCTCGCCAAAGTCACCCAGCTCGATCGCACCGATCTCACCGGCGCCCTCTGGGATCTCGTCGGTTCCGGCCTCGTGGCCGGCGACGGCTTCCTTCCCTTGCGCGAACTGCTCCTATCGGGCCAAGCGGCCGCGCGCCGTAAAAAACGGGCCTTTCAAGGACGCTGGTCCCTCCTCGAGCGCATGTCCCCCGACACCACCCCGATCGACGAACTCGCCGACCGCGTCGCAGGGCAGCTTCTTCTCCGCTATGGCGTCGTCTTTCGCGAACTCGTAGCCCGCGAAAGCTTCTCCGTTCCCTGGCGCCATGTGGTGCGCGCACTTCGATTGCGCGAGGCGCGCGGTTTGGTGCGCGGCGGCCGATTCGTGGCCGGATTCATTGGAGAGCAATATGCACTTCCGGAAGCCGTCGACGCATTGCGACGCGTGCGTCGCCAGGAGCGGACAGGCGACATGGTGCGCATTCGCGCCTCCGATCCGCTCAATCTCGTGGGGATTCTCCTTCCCGGTGCACGCATTCCCTCGCATCACGGTGCGTCACTCATGTTTCGCGATGGCGCGTTGATAACGGATCAGCCAATGATTAATCCGCCTATCGCGGATTCGCCCAATTCCATTACAAGCTATAATTGACAATCAAGAATACCTCATGACAATGGCCGCTTCCAAATTCTGGAGGTGGTGACCATGAAACGACTCGGCCTCGGTGTAACCGTAGTCTCCTTCGTCGTAGGTTTTGCCGGATGCAGCTCCTCCTCCCCTTCCGACTCGTCGGACACTAGCGACACTTCGGCAACGGGCCAAGCGATCCTGCGGGAAGGCGTCGCCGAGGCCATGGTCGAAGGCCACGCGCCCACGTCGGTCCTCGTCTTTCTCAAAGGCTCCGCCGATCTCACCGCGCCCCTAGCCGGTTTTGCGACACGCGCCGAGCGTGGCGCGTTCGTCAAGACACGCCTTGTCGATCACGCGAAAGCTTCCCAGTCATCTCTCCTCGATGCGCTCGCAAAAGAGGGCGCCAAGGTGCGGCCCTTCCACATCGTCAATGCGGTGCTGGTGAACGATGCCTCCCCTCGCCTTCTCCGCAAGCTCGCCACCCGCTCGGATGTCGATCGCATCATGATCGACAAGCCCGTCCCTCTCAAGCTCGTCCCCAATGACGAGGCGCTGCAGACCGAAGCCGTCGAGGCGATTGGTTCGAACATCACCGCCACCGGCGCAAACCGCGTGTGGACCGAATTCGGCATCAAAGGCGAGGGCGTCGTGATTGGAGGTCAAGACACCGGCGTGGAGTGGAACCACCCCGCCCTCAAATCGCACTACCGCGGGTGGAACGGGACCACGGCTGACCATCGCTATAGCTGGCACGACGCCATCCATGAGGGCTCGGGAAATCCATGCGGCAACCCCGACCTCGCGGCACCTTGCGACGACTACGGTCATGGGACGCACACCATCGGCTCCGTCGTCGGAGACGATGGCGGCGGCAATCAGATTGGCATGGCACCCGGCGCGAAATGGATCGCGTGCCGCAACATGGACGCGGGTGTTGGCACGGCCTCCAGGTACATCGAGTGCTCGGAATGGTTCCTCGCCCCGTACCCGCAAGGCGCCGATCCAAGCACGGGCGACCCGTCCAAGGCGCCCGATGTGATCAACAATTCGTGGGGCTGCCCTTCGAGCGAGGGATGCCACGGAGAAGAGCTGATAAAGGTCATCCGCACACTCGGCTCGGCAGGTATTCTGTTCGTAGCCTCGGCGGGAAATGCGGGCTCTGGGTGCAACACCATCACGGACCAACCGGCAACCATCTGGGATGCCACCCTCTCCGTTGGATCGTACAATCATCGAAACGGCGCTATTTCTAGCTTCTCCAGCCGCGGCCCGGCCACCTACCCCGGACAGCCGGCGAGCGGACATTCCGGGCCGGATGTGGCTGCGCCCGGCGCAAGCATCACTTCGGCAGTCACGGGTGGAGGTTACGGCGTGATGAGTGGTACGTCGATGGCTGGACCGCACGTCGTCGGCGAAGTCGCCCTACTCCTTTCGGCCAACCCATCACTGCGCGGAAACATTGCCGAGATCACCAACATCGTGACCAGCACCGCCAAGCCCAAGACGTCGACCCAAAACTGCGGAACAAGCGGCTCCGCGCGCCCGAACAACACCTGGGGCTACGGCATCATCGACGCCTACGCCGCGGTCAAGAGCGTCAGGTAAGGCACTCGGTTTCGAGCGTCACCGATTGAGCTTGTCGCGTCGCGAGTTGCCGTTCGCTCAAAGGTCTGCAAAGACTTCCTCCCGTAGCTTAACGGGAGGAGCGAATCGGTGAGAAAGGTGCGGGGAATCGAAAGCTGGCTTAAGCTCGTGAGCAGCTCGTGCCTCATTTTTGCGGCGATTTCGGCATGCAGCTCGGACGAGAATCCTGCACGTCCGGATAGCGTCCGCCCCGGACAAATTCCGAAGTACGACAAGGTGTCCCCTACGGTCGCATGGACCTCCCCTGCCAACGGGGAGAAAAATGCGTGGGTGCGGGCACCCATCCGAGTCACCTTCTCCGAACCCGTCGTCTTGGGGGACAAACCGGTCCAGCTTACCGTGGAAGGCAAGTCCGTACCCGTCACGGTCGATTACGAAGAAGCCACCTACACCATGACCATCAAGCCGAGCCAACCCCTCGCGGGGCCGGCACGCGCATCGGTGGACTTCGGTGATATTCGAGACTATGAGTCCAATCCGCTGGTCAGGCCGCCGTGGAACTGGACCATGGACCGTTGGCTTCCCGTTGGCGAACTTCTCGAGGAACCCGATGGGCGCTCCCCTGTCATCGCCGCGGGCCCCGGAGACGGAGTCGCGCTCGCATTCGCGCCCGTCCCGACCTCACCGGCACCGAGGGCACGCACAGTCGATCCACGACATGGAATCTGGCGCGAGTATCGGGACATCGACGAGACGCCCGCCCGCGATCCATTGACTCTCTTCATCAGCGAAAAGGGTCGACCGACGATGGTCTTCGTCACCGAGATCAATGAAGTCGTCATCGTCGAGTGGCGGGACAAGTTTAGTTGGTATCCCACCATGGGTGGCGACGACTTCATTACGGTGGATCAGGGCAGTGCCTTTGCCGCCCGAGCCAGCGACAACGTTTACTTCGCGGCATTTGACACGCCTAATGCTGACGGAGGCTCACATATCGTTGTCAAAGCGCAGAGGGACGGCGACCAACGCACCGTCGGTGAAGCCGTCAACGATCCCACGACCGAAAAGGACGCGCGGTTGCAGTCGCTGGCGCTCGAACGTGCCGGCAATCCTTACGTGAGCTACCGCACCACGGCGGGCGACGGGCGCGTGCGGGCATGGACCAAGGACCGGTGGCTACCCGTGGGCTCGGAAGTGAATCCATTCGATGAGAACGCCGAAGTCACCCAGGTTTCCGTGGACGACGCGGGAATGCCTTATGCGCTCGTGCAACTTTCGAATCGGCATCTGCCTCGCCAGCGTACTGTCGTGGTGAAATTCGATGGATCTCGTTGGGTCGAATGCGGTCCGCCGCTGAGCACGAATAAGGTTGAACGAGCATTCTTCGCTCCAACACGCGACGATCGTGTGCTTGCCTATCTCTATTCCTGGATGCCCGGAAGGGGTTCTCACCACCTGTTCGAGGTATCCAGTACGGGATGGGTCGAGATCCCGTTCCCCGAGCCCTCGGCAGAGGGTCCCGGAAATGCCACCGTGGACCCGAATGGAAACCCCGTGGTCACCTGGCGCGACAATAGTCGCAAGGTGCATGTCGCACGATTGAACCGGTAATCGCGACCGTGAGAAGAAGACAGAACGTGATGAGCGTCATCTGGAATAGCCGTACGACCTTGGCCCTAGCGACATTGGCCACCATAATCGCGTGTGAATCGTCGGGGGCCGCTCCAGGCGGACCGGAACGAGATCTCGACGTGATCCCACCGGAGATTCTTTCGCAGACCCCCTTGCATCGCGATCCCGAGGTCTCGGTGCATCAGCCCATCGAGGTCAAATTCTCCGAGCGTGTGCGGCTTTCCGACTCCGCTCCCGCGACGCTTTTCGCGAATACCGGAGAGACCGACGTGCCGGTTCCCACGACCGTCCGCCTATCGCCGGATGGCACCGTCCTGACCATCGAGCCGACTGCGCCTCTTGCCGCCCCAGCCGCCTATTCCGTGAGGTTTGGCGATATTCGTGATGAAGCGGGAAACGGGTTGGTTGCTGCGCCGTGGGAGTGGAAGGCACCGCTCTGGCTGCGCGTAGGACAACCTCTGGAGGATGCAGGAGACATCTCGTCGTCCATGATCGTAGCGGGCCCCGGCGAGCAAGTGACCGTAGGTTCGACCGTCACCGTCAACTTCCCGGACCAGCGTCTGCTTGTACACACACTCCAGCAGTCGAACGGCAAGTGGTCACTGCTGGACAATCGTTTAAAAATCGATAGCCGAAACGCACCCAGTCTCTTCTTGGATAAGGAACTAGGTCTCACTGCGCTGATTAGCGATCAGGAGAACCATGTCGTACTCGATCAATGGCTCGACACGAAATGGCAAAAATACGGTCCCGGATATTCGGTGGACCTCCTGACCGCGCCCAGCGTCAAGCAGACGAAGGACGGGGAACGCTTTGTAGCGTATACCGCCCCCCGCCCCGAACCGGAGAGCGGCACAGACATCGTCGTGGTACATGGGAGCGATTCGAGTCGGCTGGGAGGCCCCGTCAATGGAGATGATGAGGTAGTAACCAGTGTGGGACTCATATCCCTCGCGATGGATCGCCAGGGGACACCGTACGTTGCGTACTCCGCGGATTCGTTTAGCGGCAGACTTCGTTACTGGTCGCAAGGCCGCTGGGCGTTGCTTGCTCCTACGGTGACTTCCCCTGGCGATAACACGACAATCCGGCAGATCACGGTCGACGATGCAGGAACCCCATTCGTGCTGGTGGACATTTCGGAAGGCGCGCCGAAGCACGAACATCGGTCGCAAATTCGCCGATTCGATGGAGACCGCTGGATCAATTGCGGCGAGCGATTGGAAATGGAGGACCGTACCGTCCCCGCATACTTCGGGCCCGCGTTGGACGGACACATCTTTGCGGCCATGACGGTCCGAAACTACAGTGCGGAAGTCCCGGACAAGTTTCTCACGCTCGACGTCACACGAGACGGATGGACCGCGATTGCGCCCCCTGTTGATGCATTGCCCCGGTTCTCAACGAGGGTGTCGGGCACGGTCGACGGACGTGGCGCCCCCATTTTGGCCTGGTACGAGGGCTCGGTGGTGCACTTGCGGCGACTGAATCGCTGAACAAACGAAAACGGGGCCCGCTTCGGCGCGAGCCCCGCTTCGTTTTTCGGCTGCTGCAGAGAGCTAACTCACGCCTTCTTGCGCGCGCGGCCGCCGTCGATGGTCTTCTTCACCGCGTGGCGGATCAGGACGAGACCGTTCTTCGGGCCCGGGACGGCGCCCTCGATGAGGAGGAGGCCCTTCTCGTTGTCGACGCGGGCGACCTTCAGGTTGAGGATGCTCACCGTCTCGTTGCCGTACTGGCCGGCCATCTTGACGTTGGGGAGCGTGCGACCCGGGGTCATGTTCGTACCGATCGAACCGCCGTGACGGAAGTACTCGTGCGTACCGTGGGAGGCGACGCCGCCGGCGAAGCTCCAACGGCGCATGACGCCCGTGAAGCCTCGGCCGCGCGTGGTGCCGCGCGCGTCGACGAATTGACCGGCCTTGAAGAGCTCGTCGAGGTTGATGACCGTGCCGACTTCGAACTTGGCCGCCCACTCCTCGCTCACGCGCAGCTCCTTGAGGGTGCGCTTCGCGGTCGTGTTGGCCTTCTTGTAGTAGCCCGCGAGCGGCTTGTTGGTGTGGCGCTCCTTGCGCTCACCCAGGCCGAGAACCAGGGCCGAGTAGCCGTCCTTCTCGATCGTGCGCTTGGCGACCACGGTGACCGGGCCCGCCTCGACGACGGTGACGCGCTGGACGGTGCCGTCCTCTTTGAAGAGCTGCGTGTTGCCGAGCTTAATCCCGAAAATGCCGGGGTTCGTATTCATGCGAGACAGATTTCCTTCTTCGCGCGAAAGGACCGTGAGAAAAACCCGTTGGCGTTCCGTTCGGAGCGGTCGAAACCCGGTGCGAAGTGCCGGGTGACCGTGGGGAACCACCGAGGTGGGCCCCGACGCCGTCAGGCAGGGGAAAGGCCGCGCATCATACGGGCCCCTACCGTAACGTCAAGCGCGTCTTCAGCCCTGGCGCTTCCGTACGGCGAGATACGTCTCGTAGAGCTTTGCGCTCGCGCCCGCTAGGTTCGAGAGCACCGGCACGTGCACCGACGGATGCGCTGCGAGCCAGGCCACGTACGCCTCGGGCAGCCCCGCCTCCCGGGCGCCCTGGCAGAGGAGCGCCAGGTACCGCCGCGACGGGCGCAGGCCCAAGGTCGTACGCGACGCCAGGTACACCTGCGCGACCGTGCGACCCGAGCGGGCCCCCACCACGGAAAGCTCATGGCGCGCGTACTCGTCCTCGAGCTTCTCGAGCCGCTCGAGGTCGCCCGCGCCGAGCCGATGCAGCACGCCATGCACGGTGCCGGCAGCATCCGGAAGAAGCGTCGCAAACGCGGGCTCCACCACGGCAAAGCCCTTGATGGCAAATGCGAGCCGGTAGCCGTCGAGATGTGCGGTCTCGCTCTCGAGCGGTCGCATGCCCCGGCGCTCGACGAAGATGCGCCGGTTCATGTTCGCGCCGTACGCGAAATACCAAGTTGCACCATCTTCGCGCGTCATGCCGTTCCTATCCTTGGTAAACATTCCGGCATGAAAGCCAACGGAAGCGGGCAGCGGTCCTTCGGTGTTCTCGCATGGTTCGGTATAGTGGCCACAGTGTCCTGCGCCAAGACGCCACCGGAAGCCGCCCCCTCCGCCGAAGCCCCTGTTTCGTCCGCACCCGCGCCCACGGCCGCCGAGTCCGCGGCGCCCGCAGCCCCCTCGGGCATCGACGCGCTCGATTGCTCCATCCGCGTCGAGCCAAAGATCAAACTGGGGCAGCCGGCGACCGTGCACTTTCGCCTCGCGTCGCGCTCCGCACACCCCATTTACGTGCTCAATTGGCGCACGCCCCTCGAGGGATTGCGCGGGGACGACTTTTCCGTCGTCCGAGACGGAACGGAGATTCCGTACAAGGGCCCGATGATGAAGCGCGGCAATCCCGGCGCGGAGAGTTACCTCACCTTGGAGGCCAACAAGCCCCTGGAGGCCGACGTCGATCTGTCGCGCGCGTACGACTTCTCCAAGGCCGGCCATTACCGCATCACGTTCCGCGGCAAGATCTGGGACCTCGTCACCCAAAAATCCGAGATCCCGCGACCGCTCGACAACCATCACCCGGTGGAAATGACCTGCGCGCCCGTCGAAACCGACGTCGCGCCCTAGCTACCGTAGCGCGCGACCAAGGCGCGGGCGCGCTCCGCGAAGCCCGCGAGGTGGAACCGCTCGAAGTCGGCCCACGTGGACAAGGTGCGCGTGTCGGTCACGCGATCGACGAACAGCTTGCCCTGCAGGTGATCGATCTCGTGCTGGAACGTGCCCGCGGTGAGACCCTTCACCTCGAAATCGAGATCTTCCCCCTGCCGGTTCCACGCACGCACGCGCACGTGCGTGAACCGGGGCACCTGGCCGCGCAGGTTGGGCACGGAGAGGCATCCCTCGTTGTTGTCGAACGTCTCCTCGGTGAGCGTCGTGACCTCGGGGTTGACGAGGACCGTGAGCGGGTAGTTGGGCTTGTACGGGTAGCGCGGGTTGTTCTGGATGTGGATGACGCAGAGCTGCACCGGCTCGTACACCTGATTGGCCGCGATGCCCGCACCGTTCGCGTCGCGCATGGTCTCGATGAGGTCGTCGACCAGCGCCTGCATCTTGGGAGAAGCAAGCTCGTCGCGCGTGAGGGTGCGCGCCACCTGGCGCAGCACGGGGTGCCCGAGGGTCGCAATCTTGCGGATGGCCATGACGGCCGATCTAGCACGCTGGAGAACTACAACCACTTCTTGTGGCGGAACCAGAGCACGATGCCGATGGCCACGGCGGCCATGCTGGCAACGGCAAATGCGTAGCCGTATTGCCATTTCAACTCGGGCATGTGCTCGAAGTTCATGCCGTAGACGCCGGCCACGAACGTGAGGGGCAGCATGACCGTCGACATCATGGTCAAGGTCTTCATGACCTCGTTCATGCGGTTCGACTGCATGCTCAAATAGGACTCGATGGCGTTGCCGGCCAATTCACGGTGGCTGTCGGTCAAATCGGTCACGTGCGCGAAGTGGTCGTACACGTCGCGGAAGAACGGCATCGCCTGCTGCGGCACCTCGTCGAATTCACCGCGCGATAGGCGCAGCAGGATTTCGCGCTGCTGCACGCAGATGCGCCGCAGGCCCTGCAAGGTGCGCTTGAGCGAGAGCAACCGCGACAGGATGCGATGCCCGGTGGGCGTGCCCGCGTGGTGGACGACCGCCTCGTCGAGTTTGTCGAGCTGCGCATCGAGGGCATCGAGGACGGGCATGTAGTCGTCGACCAAATGATCGAGCACTCCGTGCAGCACCCACGCGGGGCCTTTTTTCAGGCTCTTCGGCGAGCGCAGGAGGCTCTGGCGCACCTGCCCGATGCACTCCGCGCCGTGATGATGCGTGATGACCCACGATTGCCCGATGACGATGTCGACCTCGAGCAACTCGAGCTCCGAGTGCACGTCTTTGGCGGAGCGAATGCGCACGCCGTGAACGAGGACGTAGAGGTAGGCCTCGAAGTCCTCGATCTTCGGCAGCGCGCGATCCTCCCAGATGTCCTCGAGGACCAGTGGATGCAGACCGAAATCGGCCGTGAGCATCTCGTCCACGGCCGCGCGATCCGTCGTTCGGTCGCTCTCGCCGAGATCGATCCAGAGCATCCGTCCGTCGGCGCGAAGCTTCCGCACCTCGTCGATGCTCGACGTTTCCGACACGGCCTCCCCGTCGACGAAGAATGCATGCATCGCCGACTACTCTAGGCGCTAACCCCGCTTTTCGGCCAGGATGAGCGTGCGCGGGGAATCGGTGCCGAAGAAGACGCCCGGGGTGGCGATGCGGCCGCTCACCTCGGCGACACGGAAGCCGTGGTCGTGCAGCATCTTTCCGAGCTCGTGCAGCGAGTAGATGCGGATCGAGTACTCGATTTCTTTCGAGCGACCGTCATCCATCATCATGGTGCGCTTGATGCGCATGCGGCTGGTGATCCAGTCGATGGTCATCTCATCCATGCACACGCAACCTTCGCCCTCGAACCAGGCGAGCGACGGTGCTTGGCGGCCGATGAAGTCGCGGTTGACCACGTCGAGCAGGAATTGCCCGCCCTTTCGCAGGGCGCGGTGCACGCGCGAGATGACTTGCGCGTTCCGGTCTTCGTCGAAGTAGCCGAAGCTGGTGTTCCACGAATAGATGCCGTCGAAGGTCTCTTCGAAGGTCATCTCGCGCATGTCACCTTGCACGAAGTTAAGCTTCTGGTTTCGATCCTGCGCCTCGTCGGCGGCGCGGGCGAGCATCGACAGGCTCAAGTCGTAGCCCACGACCTGGTAGCCGCGGCGGGTGAGCTCGATGGCATGGCGGCCCGTTCCACAGGCCAGGTCGAGCACCATCGCGCCCTTGGCGACGGCCAGGCTGTCCTCGATGAAGTCGGCCTCCGCCGCGATTTGCGCGTCGGTCAGCTTGGCCATGGTGCGGATGAAGTCGTCGTTGAAGAGCTCTTCCCACCACGGGCGCGAGCGCTTGCGCTGCAGCACCGAGGCATCGTTGAGCGGGGGCGGCGCGAGCTCGCTCTGCGCGGGGCCGATGACGAAGGGGACGGAGGCGATGCCGCGCTCGTCGAGGTCGGGGGTCGACGACATGCCGCGGTTCGGGATGACCGGAACGGGCGGCGGCGAGTTCCCCGACGGCGGCGGATGCGATGGCTTTACCGTCGTCGCGGGAACCGGCGGCGAGGCGGGCGGTGCCACGGGGCCCGAGGACGGAGGAACCGGCGGCGCCAAGGCACCTGTCGGAGCCGATCGGCCGCTGTCCACCATGGGAGGATCCAGCGAAACGATGGGCGTCATGGTCGGCGCGGGGTTCGACCCCGGCGGCGGAACCGGCGGCGCCGGCGGAGGGATGCGTGGACGCGCCCTCTCCATGCTGGGCTCCGACTCGACGCTCACCAGATCATCGGGCAAGAGCTCCGGTGCCGACGGGCGCGCGAACTCCTCGTCCTCGACGACGGGGATGTCCACGGCGCCGTCGCTGTCCGGGATGGTGACCATGTTGCCCCGCATGGCACGGGGCGGCTCGTCCATGACGATGACCGGGAGCGGCGGCGAAGGAGGTGGCGGCGGCGAGGGAACGCTCGACGGTGGCCCACGCCGGGCACTCTCCGGGGCGCCGCCCAACGAGATGGTCGGCAGCGAAGCGATCGCAGACGCATCGCGCGGCGTGGGCGCGAAGTCCTCGGCGATGGGCTCCACCTCGTCGTCCAACGTGAGCTCGGCGGCGATTTCGCTCGACGGAAGCGGTTCGGTATCGGGCGGGGTGGACGACGGAGGGCGACCATCGCGCGCGATGATCCTCCCCGACGGCACGACGCCGGCCAGCAGATCCGCGCGCTGCGGCGCATTGATGGTGATGATGCGCTGGGGCGCGATTTCGACCCGCGGCACCGAGGTCGGCGCCGGCGGGATCTCGCTTCGCGGGACGACCGGCGGAGGTGGACGCTGCGAATCCGTCTCCAGCGTGCGGCGCGGAGGCGGCGGAGGCGGCGGCTCGAGCCGAGGCGGTGCGATCTCGGGCTTCGAAGGAGGGCTCGGCTCCGGCGGCGGTGCGCTCAGCGGGCGCGCCACCTCATCGTCGGGGATGCGGAGCGTCATGCGCGGACGCACCCGGCGACTCGCCGGCGCATCCTCGTCCACATCGCGCAACTTCGCCCTCGCACCCGAAGCGGCAGCGCGCACGGGCGGGGCGATCGGCGTGGGCAAAGAATCGTCCTCCAACGCCACTTCGATGCCGTCGCCAAGCGCCTCCGATGCACTCGCACCGGTGCCGGCAGCAGCCTTGATCGAGGGGGGAAGTTCGTCGTTCACTCTCAGGTCACTCCCTTATGGCCGGCACGCCGTCTGTCGCGCCGTTCTCGGGCGACAAGGACCCGTGAGACAAGCTCTGGCCATAGAGTATCGGGCCTTCCTTGGCGACGAAGCCAAATGCGGAAGGCTCCAAAAACATCACGACCGTCGACCCCAGGTGGAAAATACCGAGTTCGTCACCTTTCTTCACCTCGAGCGGTGGGTCGAACGTGTGAACGCCCAGCGGAACGTCTTTCGCATCGATGCCCGTGACCGTGATGCGGCCCACGACGATGGCGACCACCATCACGACCGTCACACGGCCCAGCCCCGTCTCGGGCGGGGTGTCGATGGCGATGGCCACGCGGCGGTTGCGGACGAACAGGTTCGGCACATGCTTCATGCCGATCGCGTTTACGGGGTAATAATCGCCCGGCAGTGAACGGATCTCGCGGATGACACCGCCCACGGGCGCGTGCACGCGGTGGTAGTCGCGCGGAGAGAGATAGACGACACATCCGCCGCCACCCGCGAAACGCTTGGCCTCGTCGGCATCGCCCACCAGCTCATCCACGCTGTAGGGACGCCCTTTGACGAGGTAGCGCCGCCCGGGATCGACGCGCGCGATGGAGTCGAGCCGGCCGTCGGCCGGGCTGACCACCGTGCGCGGATCGGGGTCGATCGGACGAGCACCGTCGCGCAGGGTGCGGGTGAAAAACTCGTCGAACGAGGACCAGCCGTCGGTCTTCGTGCATTCGTCGAGCGTGATGCCGTACGCCTGCGAATACAGGCCAACCACGGCGCGGCCGACGGGGGAGGACCAGCTATGCTCTGCGAGCTTTCCCATCACGCGGCTGATTCCAGCGCGCGGTAGGACTCGCAGAAGCTGTGCGGTGGCGAAGGTGAGTGCACTCATCATCAGGCGCGCAGTATTTCCGCGAAGCCTTGCACCGCGCCCGTGAAGTGAGCCGGCGAAGAATCCACTTGCTTACGATGGTACCTTCCCGTCACCGAGTCGGTCAAATGCCTCAATCCTCTGTTCCACTTGGAACTTTCCATGCGCGCGCGCTCTGACATAAGGGGCTTGGGTCCTTGGATGGGGGGGTAGGAGAATCGGCATCGAGGGTCTCACAGGCTGCCTCGACATCGAAAGGGTCCGTGGCCACGGCCTCGGCAAAAGAAGGCTCCGCAATCGCCTCGTCGTTGCGCGATCGCGCCAGCACTCCGCGCAGCGCCCACCACGGGCCGTAGGAGGAGAGGACCTCCTTTGGATCCTGAAAGAGCACCTCTGCCTCCTTCGTGCGACCCGGGTCGGCCAGCGCCATGAGCACGCGCCCGCGGAGGTAGCGGTAGCTGGGATCGTCCTGCGGAGCGCCAGCAGCCCCTACGAGCTGCAGCCGTTCGAGCTCGCTCAGGGCCTCGGTCGGGTGCTTGCGCGCGAGGAGCAGCTCGGCCAGGCGCATGCGCTCGCGCACCTCGCGCAGGGACGGCGCCTTCGGGTTCGGCGCCGGCTCTTTGCCCAGCGAGAGAAGCGGCGGCAACGGCTCCTTGGGCTTCGATTGGAGATAGGCGCGCCACTTGGTATCCCACTGCTTCAAATTGCCGGAGCTCGCGATTTCAAGCGCACTATCGGGCTCTTTTCCATCGCGCAGCGCCGCGAAGAGGCGCTCGAGCGAGCCGGGGGGCGTGCTCGAGGCGAAGAAGCGGACGAAGCTGGCGACCTCGGAAAACGCAACGAGCGCGGCATCGGCGCTGGGGAGCATGGCGATGGATGGGCCGAGCTTGTCCAGCGGTAGATCGAGTTTCAGCTCGATGCCGCGCGCGGCGATGGCATCGGGTGACGGGCGGTCGTCGAAAGGACCCGGCTCGCGCCAGCGCACCTCTTCGCGCTTGGCCACGCCTTCCTGCAGCCAAAGCGGTGCGCGATCGACGGTGGCGCGCGTGACCGCAAGGTGCGTGAGCTCGTGCGCCACGGTGTCGCGCCACGAGTAGCCATGGATGCTCGCGCGCGGCGAGAGCAAGGTCACGCGGCCCCACTTGGCCACGGCCACGGTGCCGGTGGTTTGCGCGGACTCGTACGGGAGGCCGGTCATCGCCGAGAGGGACAAGAGATCGCGCACGACGACGATGCGCGTCGGCTTCGGCCACGTCGCACCGAGATCGCGCGTGAGGGCCTCGCGCGCTTTGACCACGGTCTCGATGATCAGCGGCGTGAGGGCGCGATCATTTTCGTCTTGGTAGCGGATCCACACGCCCTGGTCGTGGTCCTCCTCGAGCACGTTGGCGGCCGTGACGCGGGCGCAGCCGCGCGCGATGTCGGCGAGCATGGCCCCCTGCTCGGTCTTGGCGACGTCGGGCGAGCTGAGGGTGACCAAGGCGCCGTCGCAATCGGCCTCGTACAGCGCAAGGCGCGCGCGCTCGGTGGCGATGCCCACGTCGTCGGGCTTGCCGCGTGCGAGCTCCTTGCGGGCTTCGTCGAAGTCGTTGGCCAGGATGTACTCCTGCGCCCGCCCCGCGTGCTCGTCCGGCCCATCCGCCCGCACACCGTTGCCGGCCGCGAGCACGGCCACCGAGACGAAGAAAGCTGCTGCGCTTCGTTTCATCGCAAGAGCCCCTCCGCGTAGCGGCGAACGGCGTCGCGGTTCTTGCCGCTGCCGGTTTGGCCCAATCCTTTGATGACCCGGCGGCGGAACTCTTCCGGCCCCTTGTGGGCGTCCGCCTTGGGGATGTCGGCGTGATCGTTCGCGGGCTCTCCCTCCTGGCCTTCGCGCTCCCCTTCCCCGCTGTTGCTGCCGAGCGCCTCCTTGGCCATCTCGAGCATCCGCTGCGCTTCGCGCTGTCGCTCGAGGGCCTTGTCGGCCTCGCCGCGCTTGAGCGCACGCGCGGCTTCGCGCGCGGCCTTTTCCGCGGCATCCAGCGAGTCGAGCGCCGGCGGCGGCACGCCTTGGTCGCGGCCTTTTTCGCCCAGTTTCTGCGCACGCTCGGCGCGCTTGTCTTCCTCGTCGCCCTCCTTGGAGAGCTGCTCGCGCGCGCGTTCGGCCGCGCGCTGACGCATCGCCTCGAGCTTTTGCTCGGCCCACTTCACCTCGGGCTCCAGCTTCTTCTGCGCCTCGTCGATCTTCTTCTCGGCCTCGTTGTCCGCCGGCGAGAAAATCGACCACCGCTCGCGCGCGGCGGTGCGTTTGGCCTCCTCCAGCGCTTGCAGCGCATTGCGGCCGCTCGCCACCGCATCCGCGGGGTTTCCGTGCTCCAGCGAACGCGCCATCTGCTCGCCGTGCTCGCGCGCCGCCGCGCCTTTGCTCGTCCAGGAGTCGCTGCCCGCGCCGATGGTCGGAAGCGATTTCGTCGCCTCGCGCACGGCCTGGGCGTGCTTCTTCGCCTCCTCGGCCATCTGCTTCATCTCTTCGTCGCTCCCTGCGCCGGCGAGCGCCTGCTCCACGTTGTTGATCCCGCCCGCGTGATCCTGCGCCAGCCGCTCGAGCTCCTGCGCCGCCTCGTTGAAGGCTTGTTCCGCATCATCGGGTGAATCCCCCGGATCCCCGGCCTCCGTGCCGCGCCCACCGCCCGACTCACCGCCGGCACGGCCCGAGCGCCCCTTCGCACCGAACGACGGATCCGGCTGCCGCAAGCGCGCCGCCAAATCGCGCGCGGCCAGCTCGGCATGGTGCAGATCGCCCTCTTTGCGGGCGCGCGCCACGCGCAGCAGGTACGCGCCGACGATCTCGCCGAGATCGTGCCCCAGCGTGCCCAGTTGCACGAGCGACCGGCCTCCGCCCGCGAGCACCTCCGCCGCCGCGTCCACCCGATCCGAGGGGACCTTGCCCGGCGCCGGATCGGTGTGCCGCGCCATCTCGGCGATGCCCAGCGCAAGCTCCTCGGCGACATCGGCCAACTGGCGCGCGGTTTCACGCGCGTCGCGTTGCCCGAGGCCGCGCAGCACGGCGTCCACCACCAAGACGATGCGCTCCGTCGCCTTCACCGTTGCATCGTGCTTCGCCTTGTTGGGCGCGCGCACCTCGGCGTCCACCGCCAAGCGCACCTTGCGCATCTGCCCGCGCAGAATCGCCTGCAAGCGCGACGGGACGCGCGCCCCGGCGTACGAGCCGCTCAACGTGGCCTCCAGGAAATCCGCGCTGTCGTCGGCCCCCTTGAGCAGATCGCGCGTGTACACTTTGCGATCGGCCGGGGCCTTGGGGATTTCGTGCCCGATGCGCCACCCGAGCGTGTCGACCAGGATGTCGCGCAGTTTGCGCAGCGAATCGATGCGGCGTGCCTCGGGCTCGCCCACCTCGGGCGGGATCAAGGTGATGGCCGCGCTCGAGCCCCATTTGGGGCCGGTGACCGGATCGTTGTCCTTCGCCTCGACCCGCACCTCGACGGGGGCGTGGCTCTTTTTCACGAACGGATCGGTCGTCTTGAGCACGTGGCCACCGCGATCGCTGCGGGTCTCCCCATCGAGGCGCGCGAGCACGCGTCGCTCTTCGCGGGCGCCCGAGCGGAGCACGAGGTGCACCTCGCGCAGGCCGTGGTCGTCGGAGACCGTGTAGCGAATGGGGATTTCGCTGACCTCTTCGGAGGCGAGGAGGATCTTGCGCGGGGCGCCCTCGAGGACCACATCGGGCGCGCGATCCGCAATGGATACGATTTCGGTCGCGTCGGGTTCCTGGATGATGACGTCGCCGAAGCGCGCCACCACGCGCAGGGTGACGCTCTCGCCGAGCGGCCAGCGTGCCACCAGGCGATGGTGACCGTCGTCGGCGAAGGGGATCTCGTTCGCGCCATCGGTCAAAAAGAGGCGGCGCCCGTCGTGTGCCGGCATGCCGATGAACGTGACGAGCGTGCCCCGGTGCAGGGAGACCTGCTCGTACGCGCGCTCGTGGTACTCCTCGAGGTGCAGGTACTCCGGCGGCCGCGCCACCATTTGCAGATCGTCGAGCCACTGCATCGACACCGGGGCCACGCCGCGCCTGGCCACGAGGACGTCGGCCCCCTCGAGGATGGCCCACGGGCGAAAGATGGCCAGCGCAAGCACGACCGCGCCGAAGACGCCCGATGCGATGCCGAAATGAAGCGCCTGCCGAGCGGCCCCGACGACGATGCGATCGCTCGGCAAGGCCGCGATGGTGCGCTCCACGTGCAGCCGCGCGAGGGGGGCGGAGGTGCCGCTCGCCGTGTCACCGTCCCGGGTGACCAGCGAGAGGGCACGCAGGGCGCGCTGGGCGCGGTCTGGATCGACGGGTACGGCAATGCGGCGGATGATGCGCGCGGGATCGGACCAGATGCGCTTCTCGCGCTGGCGCGCCGCAAGGACGAGGCCCACCACGCCGACGATCAACGCGGCCGCCGCCCCGCGCCATCCCAGTGTCCCTTTTCGCGCGACGAGCATCCCCGCAACGACGGCGAGAACCACGAAGCCCACCACCGCGCGCTCGCGCGGCGTGCGCACGGCGCGAAGCCATGCCTCGGAGAGGGGGCGCAAGGGAGAAAAGAGGTTCGACGGCGGTGACTCGGGCGCCTTCATGTCCGTCACGAAGAGGCCGGCGGCGGATACGGCGGCGGCACCGGCGGGATGGGCGGAAGCGTGCTCGGAATGGCCGTGGGAAAGCCGCTCGGCAACGTCGTGGGGAACCCACTCGGCAGCGTGGTGGGGAAGCCACTCGGCAAGGTGATCGGCGGCAGCGACACCGACGGAAACGGGACCGCGCCTCCGCTGCCCGACGCCGAGGGCGGCGGCGTGGACGAGGGTTTGCTCGAGGGATGCGGCGTCGGTCGAGGTGCGGCGGTGGTGGCGTTGACCAACGGGGCCACGGTGTTCGACGGCGGGGTCGTCGTTGCCGCCGGCGCCGTGGCCGAAAGCGACGCCTGGGCGGTGACCGGCAAGGTCGGCGGGGTGGTCGGCACGCTGGGCGAGGCGCTCTCCTCCTGCCACGAGGTGGCCGCATACGCGATGACGCCGCCCACCCCGAGAACCACCGGCAAGAGCACCCAAAGCCACGCACGGCTGCCCCGGGTTCCCGAATGCCGCGGCGCCGGCACCTGCCGCTCGTAACCCTGCGGGGGCGAATACGGCGGAGGAGCCTGCATCACCGCCTGCGCCGGATAGGGAGCGGGCAGCGGCGGCCCGAGGACCGTCGACCCCGGCGCGCTCGTGCCTGCGCTGGCCGCGAACACGGCTTCGGCCGGGGCGCCCAGCACGGTCCCGGGGCCGGCGGGAATCGCAACAGGCGCCGGCACGGCCGCCACCTTCTTCGTGGGCACGCGCCCCGCGTCCGGCGCGAGGGACACCTTTTCCAACGCGATGCGCATTTCCGTCGCGCTCGCGAAACGAAGCTCCGGGCGTGCCGCCATCGCGCGGTGCACGAGGCCGGCCAGCTCGCGCGGCACGTCCGGCGCGGCGTGCACCAAGGGCTTCACGTCACCCTGCTCCACGCGGGCGGCGATGATGCGCGCGTCCGCATCGCCCTCGACCGGACGAACCCCCGCGATCATCTCGTACAGCATGACGCCCACGGCGTAGATGTCCGAACGCGCATCCGCGCGGTCTGCCGAATACGCCTGCTCGGGCGCCATGTACTCCGCCGTTCCCATCACCACGCCGGCCACGGTGAGGTTTTTCGGCGTCACGCCTGGCTCACTGGTGCGGAACTTCGCGATGCCGAAGTCGATCAACTTCAGCACCGGCTTGCCGGCCACGAAGGTGACGAACACGTTCTCCGGCTTGAGATCGCGATGGGTGACCCCCAACGCGTGCGCGACCTCCAGGGCCTCGAGGATCTGCTTCGTGTACTCGCAAGCTACCGCGATGGGGACTTTGCGCTCGCGCTCGAGCACGCTCGACAGCGCCTCGCCCTGGAGCAGCTCCATGACGATGTACGCCACGCCCTCCGGCGTGCGGTCGACGTCGGTCACCTGGACGATGTGCGGGCTCTGGATCTGCGCGGCGACCCGCGCCTCCTGCATGAACCGGTCGATGAGGCCGGTCCGATGGGCAAGCTCCGGGTGGAGCAACTTGATCGCGACGCGCGTGCCCAGGACTTCGTGCAGCGCCTCGTAAACCGATCCCATTCCGCCGTCGCCCAGGAGACGAACGAGGCGGTACTTCGAGCTGACGAGGTATCCAACTCCGGCCACCATCGCGTTATACCTCAGACCCCGTTCCCTCCCCCTCCCGATCCCGATCCCGCGCCCGATCTTCTCGACCTCGGGAGCGGAAGGGGGAGCGGGAGCGGGCAAAAGGCTCCTGAATGACGACATCCTTGCGTTTCCCAGCGCGCGTCGGATCGCCGCGCTGGATCGGCTCGCTGTCGGCGTTGACCGCCACGACGGCCATGTCCATCGACATGAGCCTTCCCGCGCAGCCGACGTTGATGCGGGAGTTCTCGGTGCCCTCGGACCGGACGCAGCTCACGCTGAGCCTTTTCCTGCTCGGGTATGCCGTCGGCCAGCTCATCATGGGATACATTTCCGACGCGCCTACCTGACCGGCGCGCCGGCGGGTGCTTTTGACGGGGTTGGTCGTTTTTTCCTTGGCCGGTGTCGCATGCGCCGCCACGACGAGCCTCACCGTTCTGGTGGCCTTTCGCTTCGTCCAGGGTACCGGCGCCGCCGCCGGCACCGTCATCGCACGCGCCATGGTCCGTGATACGCACGAGGGGTCGGCTGCGGCCCGCCTTTTCGCCACGATGATGGCCGTCCTGGCCATCGCGCCGATGGTCGCGCCGCTCATCGGCGGAATTTTGCTCACGCACCTCGGGTGGCGGGCCATTTTCACGACCCTCGCGGTGTTCGGGGTCGGACTGACCTCCATGACGGTGCTCTCGCTGGAGGAGACGCTGCCCGAGCGAAAGCCCTTCTCCTTCGCCGCGATTGCGCCGGGATTCGCGCGGTTCGTTCGCACCAAGGAGGCGCCGCGGCCGGCGCTGGTCATCGCCCTGGGCTTCGCCGCGCAGTTCGCGTTCATCTCGGGATCGCCCTTCGTGCTCATTGGCGGCTACCAGGTGAAACCCGCACACTACGGCTTCTATTTCGGCGCAACCGCACTCGCGCTCATGGCCGGATCCGCCACGGGGGCGCGCCTTCTGAAGGGCGGAACGCCGCGCCGCGTGGTGCGGATCGGAGGCGCGGTGCTCTTGGGGGCGGCGCTGTTGCTGCTTGCGCTGGTTCACGCGCCATGGTCAGGCGTGCTCGGGCTGATGGCGCCGGTCCTCGGCTGCTTTTTCGGCCTCGGGCTCGTCGGCCCCAGCGCCGCGGCCATGGCGATGGATCCGGTGCCCGACATCGCGGGAACGGCGTCGGCGATCATTGGCTTTCTGCAGATGACCGCCGGATCGCTCTCGGGCTACGTGGTGGCCAAGGTCGGCGGCGAGAGCCCGCAGGCGCTCGGGTGGCAGATGGCCTTGCTCGCCGCCGCGTCCGCGATGGTCATTTTTCTCGGGCTCACGCCGCGTCGCGCAGGCCAGGCAGCGGCGGCGTGAGGATTTCCCCCACGGTTTCCGCATCCTCGATGCGCGCGAACACGGGCACCAGCGAGCCCTCGCCTTCCTCGCGGCCGAAGCTCGCAAATGCGCCACTCGATGCGAGCGCGCGCGCCTGCGGGCCATCGAGCACGAGAAATACGTCGTGCAGCCCGCGCGCGGGCGCCGCGATGACGTAGGCAATGCGGCCGCGCTCCAGGTGCAACTCTTCGCGATCGCGGCGGATGAGCACACGGCGATCCGTGACGGCGTACAGCGTCTTTCGCGCGAGGAGCACGGGGCGCACGAGCGACGCGTAGGCCACGCCGAGGGCCACCGCCGCGAGCAGGAGCACGGTGAGCCCCACCCCGAAAATGAGCAGCGCGGCCATGGCCGGCGGCAACGTGTGCAGGCGCAACACGCGCCCGATCGAGGGCACGGCGCGCACGAGCACGTGCACCGCGGAGATGGACACGACGAGCGAGATGATCGCCGTTCCGACCCGCCGGGCCGTCCAGGGTGAGGCCAGCGGAATGCCGCTCCACACGACCCGCTCGTCCGGATCGAGGCGCTGGCCCAGCGGGCGCGTTCCCTGCCCCAGGGGCGCGCACGGCGTCATGCCGCGCACGATGGCCCAGAGCCGATCCGGCGCCGTCACGCCCGACAAGGTCAATTTCAAGGTGCGCCGCAAGGCACCGGTGGGCACCGCGCGGACCAAAATGAGATCGCCCACGTCGGGCTCGCGCGGATCCCAGCGGATGACGGCGTAGCTGATCGCCGAGCGATCCATGGTGCGCCGCATGCGACCGCGCTTCCAGATGATGTGCTTTTCCGTGATGAAGTACTCCACGCCGCCGCGCCACACGAGCGGGAGCCTCCAGCCAAGCAGCGCAATCGAGGCGCACCACACGGCGAAGAGGATCATCCCTCCGACGTGCGCCCGCAGGGAAAGCGCCGCCGTGATGGCAAAGGAGAGCGTCACCAACGAAACGACCGCGCTGACCACGGCGAGCAGCCGGGCGGCGAAGGGCGCCCGCACGATGCGTGGACGCCCGTGCCAGAGGATCGCTTCGTTGAAAAGGGAGTCGCGCTGCATGGCAAGGCCTGCGAAGCTCGAGGCAGTCGCCGCCTACCCTACGATATAGCAGGGAAAAACGGCTCCGCTCTTGAGACGCACGGAGCGCGCCAACGCTTGGGTGCTTCGTCGACGGAGCGAGCGCCTTATGCTCCGGGGAAGGCCAAGGGCGCGTTGCGGCGGCTTGGTCCACGCCGGTGGGCGCTGGTGACGAGGGCGTCACACAAGCGCGGGAACGGGATGCCGACGACCGCCGCCGCCTCCGGGTAGAGGCTCGTCTTGGTGAAGCCTGGCAAGGTGTTCACCTCGAGCACGATGACGGCCGAAGCATCGGTGCCATCGCCCACGACGAAATCGACCCGGGACAGATCCCTGCAGCCCAGCGCCTTGTGGGCGCGCACCGCGAGATCCTGCACGCGCTTCGTGAGCTCGTCGCCGAGCGGCGCCGGGCAGGCATGCACGCTTCGCCCCGGCGCATAGCGCGCCTGGAACGTGTAGAACGCGTCGTTCGGGGCCATGATCTCGGTCGGCGGGAGCGCATACGCCTCTTCGCCATGCAGATCGACCACCCCGCAGGTGACCTCGCGCCCGCGCGCGAAGTGCTCCACCAGCGCCACGTCGCCGAGCTGCCACACGCCGTCGATCGACGCGGCCACCTCCTCGTGCGGAGCATCGGCCTCGTGACGGTTGACGCCCACCGCCGAGCCGCTGGCCGCGGGCTTCACCACCACGGCTTGCCCCACGAGCTTGCGCGCAAACTCGGCCGCGGCGAGCGGTGACTCCTCTTGATCGCGATGAAGCGCGATGCCCTGAGCCACGGGCAGCTCGGCCAATTGGAACACCTTGCGCGCGAAGACCTTGTCCATGGCCACGGAGCTCGCCCGCACGTCGGAGCCCACGTACGCGAGGTTCAGGACCTCGAGCACGCCCTGCAGACACCCGTCTTCGCCCACGGCGCCGTGCACCGCCGGGTGCACCACATCGAACTTGCCGCGAAGCAGCGCCTCGAAAATGCCGGTGTCGAGCTCGAGCCGGGTCACGTCGTGACCGGCCTCCGTGAGCGCCTCCCGCACGGACGCCGCGGACGCACGGCTCACGCCGGCCTCCGACGAGGGCCCTCCTTCGATGACAGCAACGCGCAGCTTCTTGTTCGTGTTTTCCGTGGACATGAAGCCCACGTTACTTCAAGCCGAGCCGCTTGTTGACCGTCTCCCCGCCCTTGATGGTGACGGTGAACGTCTGCTTGATGCCCTCGTCAGGGTTCTCCAACGTGAGCGTGTGCGAACCTGCGGAGAGCGGTACGCGCAGGATGGGGGTGGTCCCCAACGTTCGCCCGCCGTCGCTGACCTTGGTCCACGGAATGGTATCCAGCGAGAGAAAGCCGTCGTCCGCTTTTTCCGGCGCGCTTGGCGCCGTCGGGGCTGGCGGCGCGCGCGGGTTGCTCTGCGGTTGCGGATTGTTCTGCGGCTGCGGGTTGCTCTTGCGCCCGCCGCCACCGTAAACCGGTTTGCGGGCGACCTCGCCGCCCTTGGCACCTGAAGAATTGGCGTCCGGCGCCACGATGCCCGGCACGATGGGCGTGGCCGCCGGCGCGGGGATGACGGGCGTGGCCGCGGTGACGGCGCTCGGTGCGGTCACCGGACCGGCTGCGGTGGTCTCTGCCGTCTTCGCCGGTGCGTCGCCCTCTTTGGCCCCCTTCGAGCCGCTGTCCTTCTGCACGTAGAGAAAGACCACGGCCAGGCTGAGAACGGCCACGAGCACGGTGAGCAGCAGCACCACCACACGGCTCTTCTTCTGCGGCAGTTGCTCTTGCGCGTAGGCGGGGTGCGAGTGCGACGATCGCGAATAGTGCGCATGCGACGGATGCGAGAGCTGCGACGGATGCGAAAGCTGCGAGGGATTGCTCGCGCGCTCGTGTCCGAAGCCGCTGCCGGTGAAGTTCGGCACGATGCCGCTGCCGCTGCCGCCGCCCGTGCTCAGCTTCATCAGGTGCGCGGTGGACGGCGAGGCCCCCATTCCGCCGTTGCCCGAGCGGCGAATCGCCTCGGCATTGAGCGCCGCGAGCTCCTCGGTGGTCGTCGCTGCGGTGACCTTGGCCATGTGCGCTTGGATCTGCTTCTGCACTTCCTCGCGCACCCGCGAAAACATCGCGCTGACCTTGCGGCCAATCTCGTCCTGGCGGACCTGCTTGCCCGTCGAGACCAGGAAGCTGTCCAGCGCATCGCGCATTTCCTGGGCGTTCTGAAAGCGAAACTCGGGCTCTTTCTCCAGCGCGCGCGCCACGATGGCGTCGAGCTCCGGATCGACGTCCGGCCGCACCGACGACACGGCGGGAATGGGCAAATGGAGTAGCCGGTGCAAGGTGCTCGCGGCCGAGTCGCCGGTCATGAGGCGCTGCCGCGTGAGCAGCTCCCAGAGCACGATGCCCATGGCGAAGATGTCGGCCCGCCGATCGATGTGGCCGCCCACGGCCTGCTCGGGCGACATGTACGCGACCTTGCCCTTGAGAACGCCAATCTCCGTTTCGGTGGAGCTCAGCGCCGCCTTGGCAATGCCAAAGTCGACCAGCTTGGCCTGCCCGCCGTACGTGACGAACACATTGTGGGGGCTGACGTCGCGGTGAATGATGTTGAGCGGCCGGCCGTCGTAGTCGGCCAAGTCGTGCGCGCATTGCAGGCCGGCCAGCGCGTCCGAAATGATGCGGGCGCAGAAGGACTGGTCGAACACGTCGTTGCGCTTGACGGCCTCGCGGATGATCTTGTTGAGCGACTGGCCCTCCAAGTATTCCATCGCGATGAAGTAATTGCCGTCCTTCTCACCGACCTCGTACGTGTGGACGATGTTCGGGTGATTCAGCCGCGCGGCGAGGCGGGCCTCGTCGAGGAACATGGTGCGGAAGCCGGGATCGTCGGCCAGGTTCGACCGCAGCCGCTTGATGACCGCGAGTTTGTTGAAACCCATCGGACCGCGGGCGATCGAGAGAAACACATCGGCCATGCCGCCGCGGCCAAGGGTCGCGAACAGATGATATTTCCCGAAGGTCGAGGTGGGGCTGCCCACCCCGAGCGCCTCCATTCCGCCCTCTTGGCCTTGTTCGGCCCCAACCGACATTGCCTCATGGGATACCACGGATTGCTTGCATCGGCCTAATCGGCGCAAGATTTCTCGTAAAAAACGCGCGATGTCTCCCGGTCATCGGATGCATTGTCCAAGTTCCGCCCAATGACCCCATTGACGGATGTCGGAACGAAGGGCACATCCGGAGCCATGCGCGAGCAACGCGGTCGAGGAAAACGAGGAAGGAAGCCCCCCCCTTGGTGGGCGTGGGCAGGCCTTATGGTCCTATTGGTATTGCTGGCCGCGGTGGCCCATGCTGCATCGGGACAAAGTGACCGCGCGCGGGCCGAGAGTCTCATCGCGGAGCTCGAGGGCAATGCCGCCAACAAAGCGCTGACCGCGGACGTCGTCCGCCGTGCCCGGCAATACCTGGAACAAGGCCAGAAAATGCGGGCCGAGGGCGACGAGCCCCACGCGAAGCTCGCCGACAGCGTGGCCCGCGAATGGGCGGAGGTCGGACGCGATCTGGTCCGGACGGTCGAGCTCGAAAAGCGTGCCATCGAGGCGCGCCGTGCCGCCGACGATGCGGGCGCCGAGGTTGAACGGGAACGCGCCCTTCTCGACGAGGGCATCGCGCAGAACGGCCGTCTGCGTGCCCAGGTCGAGGCCGCCGAACGCGAGAAGAAGCAAGAGCCGGAAAAGACGTCCCCCAGCGCCACGCGCGATGCGGGCGCTCCCAAAGCGTCGAAGGCGCAGGCCCCGGCGAAAGGACGTCAGCCGTGAAGCGATCGATATGGATTCTCCTGGCGTGGCCGCTGGCTTTCTCGGCGGCGTGCGGTGGCAGCGGCTCCCAACGCGGTGCCCTGGGCGTGCTCGATGCCGTCGAGCGTGCACGCAGCACCCCGGGCGCCCGTGAAGCAGCGACCCTTGCACCTCAGGAATACGGTGTTGCCGAGCGCGATCGGGCGCTGGCCAAGAAAGCGCACGATGACGGCGACGACACGGCGGCGCGCCTTTACGCCGAGCATGCCCTCGCCTCGTACGAGCACGCGACCGTGCTGGCGCGACTTGCACGGGCGCAGTCGGATGAGACGAAAGCGCAAACCGCACGCACGACGGCGCAGGCCGATGCCCGCCGCCTGGCGCAGGCCCGCATCGACGTGGATCGCGAAGGCGCCGAGCTCGATCGACGGCTGACCCTCGCGCAGGAGTCGCTGGTCCCTTCGAGCCGCCCGGCCGATCCGCAGCGCGAGGCCGCGCGTCTTTTGGCCGCGCGCTCGCTGGCCACGCAAGCCCGTCTCTTGTGCGGGGCGGCGCGGCTCCTGTCGCCGACCTTGGAGGGCCTCGCGGAGGCCGAAAAAGAGGCGTCGGACATCGAGAAAAAGCTCGAGGGCACTCCGCGCCCCGTCCCCATCGACGCCGCCACGCATGCGCGGGTCGCGTGCCTGGCCGTGCTCACCAAGGTGCGACGCTCCGCCGAGCGCGCGGGCGCCGGGCAAGCGGATGCGCTGCTCTCCGAGCTCTCCGCATCCGGCACTTGGTCGCCCGTACGGGACGAACGCGGCGTGGTCGTCACCTTGCGCGACGCTTTCTCGAAGAGCGCGCTCAACGCCGACGGCGAGGGCAAGCTCAAAGAGCTGGGCCGCGTCCTCGGCGCGCATCCGAACCTCGCGGTGCAGGTCGTCGTGCACGATGCCACGGCGCCGAGCGCACAAGAGGCGGGCCAGGACAAACAGCGCGCCGACACCGCCGCCAAGACCATCGCCTCGGCGGCCAGCTCCACGCGGGTTCGCGGCGAGGTTGCCGGCACCCGCACCCCGGTGGTCGATCCCACGGACGCCAAGCTGCGCGCACGCAATGCGCGCATCGACGTCGTCTTCGTTACGCCAAAAGACTGAGCGCGAGCTGACCCAGCGTCTTCACGGCGTTCTCCATGCGCGGGGACCACGTGTAGCCGCAGCTCAGTCGAAGGCAATTGGAGAAGCGCGTGCTCGCGGAGAAGACGTCCCCGGGCACGAAGCAAATGCCCTTGGCGAGGGCCGCGTCGAATAGCTCGCGCGCGACGAGGCCCTTGGGCAGCTCCAACCAGAGCACGAACCCGCCGGCGGGCCGCGTGATCTTCGTCCCTTTGGGAAAGCTGCGCTCGACGCCCCGAATCATCTGGTCGACGTTGTCCTCGAAGGTGCGCCGCACCCGCCGCAGATGGCTGTCGTACCCTCCCGAGGCGAGAAAATCCGCCAGGGCGAGCTGCGGCAACGCCGGACCGCAAAGCGAGATGGCGAACTTCTGCTCGAGCGCCCTCTCCATGTGCCGGTTGCTCACCAGCCAGCCGATGCGGTAGCCCGGCGCAACCGTCTTGGAGAAGGAGCTGCAGTAAATGACATTGGCCTTGCTATCGAGCGCCATGAACGGGCGCGGGCGCTCCTTGCCGAAGTACACGTCGCCGTAAATGTCGTCCTCGATGAGCGGGACGCCGTAGCGGCCGAGCAGCTCGAGCACCTCGCGCTTTTTGCCGTCCGACATGGTGCACCCGAGCGGGTTGTTGAAGCTCGACGCAAAGAGGCACGCTTTGATCGATTGGCTGGCCAGCGCCTTCTCCAACGCGCCGAGATCGATCCCGTTGACCGCGTCCGTCGGGAGCTCAAGGGCTTTGAGGTTCATCGCCTCGAGAAGGTGGAGCAAGCCGAAATACGTCGGCGACTCGATGGCCACGGCGTCTCCCGCGCGCGCCACCGTGGACAGCGCGATGGTGAGCGCCTCGGTACAGCCATTCGTGATGAGGATATCGTCCGGCGAGAGCGCCTGCCCCCAGCGCATCGCCCGGCGCGCAATTTCGCGCCGCAGGTCGGCATCGCCTTTGGGTGCAGTATACACATTGTACTCGACGCCCTTCCGGCGGGCCGCGCGCGCGAGGAAGCGATCGAGCCGGCCTGCCCCGAGCAGCTCCTTGCTGGGGATGGCGCACCCCAACGGGACGAGGCGCGGATCGGACGCGTATTCGAGAAGCTTGAGCAGCACGCCGGAGACGGCCACGCGGACGGCCTTGCCCGGTGGCTTGGAGGGCGCGGGCGTTTTCAGGGAAACGACGGTTCCTCGGCGCGCCACGTAAAAGCCCGACTGCGGCCTCGCCTCGAGGACGCCGCGATCTTCGAGCAGGCGATACGCCTGCAGGGCGGTGGAGAGACTCGTTTTGCGTTGCTCGCTGATCTGCCGCAGCGACGGCGCACGTGAACCAGGCCGCAAGGTGCCCGTGTCCACGAGGCGGGTGATGAAATTGGCCAACTCTTCGTAGCGATGAACGGGATCGGCGCGCACGGTTCCCAGGATAACTGTTATGGGTACAATTTCAATAAACTGTAACTGTTATCGAGGCACTCGAAGCCGTACACCGGAGAGCAGGAGGAGAAATCCCGATGGCACGATTTCCCGATAACGATCTCATCTCCCTGCTCAGTGAAGCACCGCGGTACGAACTCGCCGAAAGCGTGGGGCCGGATTTGCGACTGGGCGAGCTGCTCGAGGGTGGCGAAGGCGTGCGCGAGCTTTTGCTCGCATACACGACGCCCGAAGGCGATGCGCGGCTTCGCGCACGCATTGCCGAATTGCACGGGGTGAGCCCCGACGACGTGGTGATCACGGTGGGGAGCATCCACGCGCTTTTTCTATTGGCATTTCTGCTCGTGAACCGCGGCGACGAAGCTGTGATCAACACGCCTTGTTTTCCGCTGGCGCGCAATGTCCTCGAGGCGGTGGGCGCGAACGTTCACACGGTGCGGCTGTCGTTCGAGTGCGGCTACGTGCTCGACGTCGAGGAGCTTCGCAAAAAGCTCTCGGAAAAGACGAAGCTGGTCAGCCTCGCCTCCCCGCACAATCCATCCGGCGTGGCCATCGCACGGAGCACGCTGGAGGCCGTTCTCGCCGCGATGCGCGAGCGATGCCCCGACGCGCACCTGCTCGTCGACGAGACGTACCGCGAGGCCGTCTATGGCGACGATCCGCTGGCTCCGCCGGCCATCGCGCTCGGCCCCAAGGTCGTCACCGTCGCCGCGCTCTCCAAGTGCCACGGCGCGCCCGGCTTGCGCATCGGGTGGGCCATCACGCGCGACCGCGACCTGCGCCAACGCTTGGTCACCGGCAAGTTCAACACGGTGATCTCGTGTTCGGCGCTGGACGAAGCGCTGGCCGTGAAGGTCCTCGAGCAACGCGAGCGCATCATCGGCGCACGCCGGCGCGTGCTGGCGGAGGGACTCGAGCGCACCGCCGCATGGGCTCGCGCCAATGCGGGCCTCGTCGATTGGGTTCGCCCGAGCGCCGGTGCCCTCAGCTGCGCGCGCCTTTCCCCCGCGGCCTTCGACGAGGCGCGCGTGCGGCGCTTCTACGAGACGCTCTCGGCCGAGGGCGTGCGCGTGGCCAACGGCACCTGGTTCGGGGACGAGGCCCGCGTGTTTCGCGTGGGGTTCGGCCTCATGAGCATTCCCGATCTGGAAGCCGCCCTCGCAAAGCTCACCGCGGCGGTCGTTCGATGCGCAGCAACGTGACCGGCACGAAGATTCGGTAAAAGACGGGGACCACGAACAACGTGAGAAGCGTGGAGCTGGAGAGTCCCCAGATGATCACCGTGGCCAGCGGCCGCTGCACATCGGATCCCAATCCGGTCGCCAACGAGGCGGGGAGCAGGCCCAGAATGGCCACGGTGGACGTCATCAAAATCGGGCGCAGGCGTGTCAGCCGTCCCAGCACAATCGCCTCGTCGATGGAGTGGCCTTGCTGCCGATAGGCGAGGATGCCCCGCACCATGAGCACGCCGTCCATGATCGAGACGGCAAACACGGTGGCGAATCCGACCCCGGTCGATACGTCGATGTTCATGCCGCGCACGTAGAGGGCCACGGTGGCGCCCATCAGCGCGAATGGAATGGGCAACAGCAGAATCAACGCCGTCCGGATCGAGCGAAAGGACATCAGCAGAACGACGAAAATGGCACCCACCGTCACGGGAATGAGCAAGGTGAAGTGCTCACGCGCCCGCGCCAGATTTTCGAACATGCCGAGCCATTCGACGGAGTAGTGCGAGGGCACGGCGATCTCCTTGGCGAAGCGCGCTTGAGCCTCCTTCACGAAGCCCCCCTGATCGCGCCCCACGATGTCGGTGCGCACGGTGATCCGGCGCCGGCCGTTTTCGCGCGCGATGATTGTCTGACCGTCGAGGATGTCGATGCGGGCGATCTGCCCGAGCGGGATCGGGGTGCCGCCCACCGCGTAGACCGGCAGGCGCCCGATGGCCTGGGGCGAGTGAAGCGCCTCCCGGTCGAACTTTGCCGTGATGTCGAACCGCCGCTCGCCTTCGTAGAGGGCGCCAATCGGGCTGCCGCCGAGTGCGGTGGTGATCATCTGGTTCACGTCGTCGACGTTCACGCCGTACCGGGCGCAGAGCGCGCGATCGGGTTCGATGACCAGCTGCGGTTGCGGGCCCTCTTGCTCGATGGCCACATCGGCGGCCCCGGGCACAGTTCTCAGGAGGTCGCGTACTTTTCCGGCAAGAACCAGGAGCACGGCCGGATCGTCGCCCAAGAGTTCGACGGCCAGGTTGGCTGACGTGCCATTCGTGTCTTCGGTGACACTGTCGATGATCGGCTGTGTGAAATTGAATCGAAGGGTGGGAAATTCCTCGCCAAAGCGATTTCTCAAGGCCGCGAGGAGCTCTCGCTTCGTGTGAAAGCGTGTCGAGACGGGCTTGGGGCCGATCATCATTTCCATACGGCTGGGGAGAAACGGATCGGTGCCGCTGTCGTTGCGTCCCGTCTGCACGACGATGAAGTCCACCTCCGGAAACTCGAGCGCGATCTCGCGTAAGCGGCCACCGTACGACGCGGTTTGCGTCAAGGACGTTCCCTCCGGGCAATTCACCCGAACCCAGATGACCCCCTCGTCCATGTACGGCAAGAACTGTGTGCCGAGACGCGGCGCCACGAAGGCCATGAGCACCAGGAATACGCCCGCAGTCCCCACCGCCACCTGGTAGCGCCATCGGAGCAACACCTCGACCCAGTGCGCGTACATGGGCTTGAACCATTTCAGAATAGGGTTTTCCCATTCGTCGTATCCAAACCGAAGTAAGAATGTCGCCAGCACGGGGGTGACCACCAGGGCAAAGAACAGCGCGCCCGCCAACGCGAAGATGATGGTGAGCGCCAATGGGCGAAACAAGAGGCCCTCGATGCTCCGCAGGGTGAGCAAGGGCAAGTACGCGGCGATGATGAGAAAGATGGACAAAAAGAGCGCCTTTTCGACCTCGAGCGCGGCCTCGCGGATGCATCGAAGGACGCTCCGCCGCGACACCGGCTTGGGCAGCTCCCCCACCCTGCGCGCGATATTTTCCGCCATGATGACCGAGCCGTCGACGATGATGCCAAAGTCGATGGCCCCGATGGACAGAAGGCCCACGGGAATGTCGGCCATGCGCATCAGCGCCATGGCCACCAACAAGGAAAATGGAATGGTGAGCGCGACCAGCAGAGCCACCGCGGGGCGCCCGAGGAAAAAGACGAGCACCAGCACGACGAGTGTGACGCCCGTGAGCACGCTGTGCGTGACCGTGTACATGGTGCTGCGCACGAGCAAGGTGCGGTCGTAGTACGGTTTGATGCGAGCTCCTTCGGGCAAGCGCGACGCGTTCAATTCGGCGACCGCGTCGTTGACGCTCGCGAGCACCTCCGAGGGGTTCTCGCCTTTGCGCATCAGCACGATTCCTTCGAGGGATTCGTCGACGCGGTCCTTGCTGAACATGCCCGAGGGCACCGGATAGCCGAGCTGCACGTCGGCGACATCCCGCACGTAGACCGGGGTGCCGGCGACGGACTTCACGAAGATGGTCTGCATCTCCTCGAGGCTCTGCAGCGCGCCCTTGCCGCGGATGACGAAGGACATGCTGCCGCGGGGAATGACGCTCCCTCCGGCGCTCGCATTGTTCGACTGCACGGCGGCCACCACGTCGTGGACCGACAGACCATAGCGCTGCAGCTGCGCCGGCTTGAAGACGATGGAGTACTCTTTGGCGTAGCCGCCGAAGTTCGAGACGTCGGCCACACCGGGAACGCGAAGCAGCCGCGGGATGACCACCCAGTCGTTCAGCGTCCGCAGGTCCATCGCATTCTGGCCCCCGTCGGAGACGATTTCATATCGAAAGATCTCGCCGTACGCGGTGGCCATCGGCCCCAGATCCGGTGACGCGTCGCCAGGGAGCTGCAGGGTCCCGAGCTTTTCTTGGACGCGCTGGCGCGCCCAATAATTCTCGACTCCCTCCTCGAAGATCATCTGCACCACCGACAAACCGAAAATCGTGCGCGAACGAACCGTGGCTACGCGCGGCACGTTGCGCATCGCGATTTCGACGGGAATCGTGACCTGGCGCTCGACGTCCTCCGATGCCCGACCAGGATAGGTCGTAATGACCTGGACCATTTGCGCGGAGATATCCGGATACGCGTCGACTTTCTGCTGCGTCGTCGCCCACACGCCCCAACCGGCGATGGCCATCGCCAGAGTCACGACGTGGGCCCGGAAGCGAAGTGCCTGCCGGATGATGAACGGAATCATAGGTTCTTCGCCGCCTCGACCACGAACGGTTTGAGCAAAATGGCCCCGGCGCCCATCACACCCGCGCCCGCGGGAACGCCGTCGAGAATCTCGATGTCGGCCCCCCGCGACTCGCCGGCCACGACGCGGGTCACGGTCCATTGCTCCGGGCCGGCGGCGATCAACACATAGTCGGAGCGGCCCACGTGGAGGACGGCGTCGGCGGGCACGCGGATGGCGGTCCGCGCGTCGGTGCCGAGCCCCACGTCGGCGAACATCCCGGGGCGAAGCCGCGTTTGGGCATCGTCGAGCTCCACGAGAACGCGCAGGGTCCGTTGCTCCTTCGAGACCGTGGGCGAGATGCGCCGCACTTTGCCGGTGAACGACACGCCGGGGACGCCGTAGAAGCTTGCCGTGGCCGTCTGGCCCTCCCGCGCACGCTCGGCCTTCGATTCCGGCACCTCGGCCACCAGGACGGCGCTCCCGTTCGCGACGGTGCCGAGAAGCTCGGGGTCGAGCCCCGCCTGTTCGAGCTGCCGCGCGAGGGCAGCCCGGCCACGCTCGGCGGTTCGCAGCGCCGTTTCGGCCTCGTGGACGCCCTTCTGTCCTTCAAGCCGCGTCTGGATCAAGTTGGTCTCTTCGACGGCCAAGTCTTTCGGCGAGTCGGACCCGGCCTGGACCAACTTGCTCAGACGATCGACGACCTTGGTCTGGGCGTCGACCTTCGCACCGTCGAGGCGGCGCGTGGTGTCGAGCTGCTTGCCGGCGAACGCGACCTCGTGCCCCGACTTGCTCCACTCGGCGTAAGCGCCAAGCAACTCCGAGCTGGCGAATTGCCATCGCGTTTCCGGCGGCCCGTGTCCCTGCTCCAGACGCGCCAGCACGGAGCCGGTCACCTCGAGCAACGGCGCCGTCGAGCGCTCGGCCGTCACCTCGCGCACGGCGAGCTTGGCACGCAGCGGGCTCGAGGCCTCGATGTGGAGCCGCCCAGGCCCGAGGACGCGAACCGCACCGAGCGCATTCGGTGGTGGCGCCGTCCCATCGAGCACGGGAGGCTTGCTTCGTGCGAGGAACGCGATGAGCGCGGCGAGCACGAGGCCCGTGATGACCCAACTTACGAGATGGGTGATTCGTTCGGTCATGGCAATACCTGGTTTCCAATCGCCGCATTGAGGGCATGGAGAGCCTTGAAGAAACCGGCGCGCGCCTCGATACTGAGGCGGTAAGCGTCCCGGTAGGCTTGCTGGGCATCGAGTACCTCGAGCAAGGTGCGTCCCCCCAATCGATACGACTCTTGGACTTTGTCGCGCGCAGCGGCGGCGGCAGCCAGCGTGGGGGCGTCGTCCCTCGAGACGATGTCGTAGCTGACTTGATACTCGCGAAGCGCCTGCTCGGCGTCGGCGCGAAGGGCCAGACCGTCGGCGCGAAGTTGGTCGCGTGCCTGCTGCAAACCGGCGCGAGCCCCCGCGATGTTGCCCTGATTCCGATCGAAGAGCGGTATGGTTCCCGAGAGTGCAATCTGCCAGCCTGGCGCGTCCGGAACGCCTATTTGTCGTTGGTAACTGAGGCCGGTGCCAATGGCCAATTGCGGAAAGGCTTGCGCGCGCTCGGCGGCGACGTTGGCCGAAGCCAGATCCACACCGCGTCGGGAAGCGAGAAAGTCCGGGCGTGCGTGCTCGGCGCGTTCGAGCACGAACGCAAGGGTGGGCGGTGGCCGCGGTGCGACCACGTCGAGGTTTCCGACGGCGTCGACGTCCGGCTCGTCGGGACGCACGGCCACGCGGGCGCGCAACCGCGCCCGCGCCTTGTCCACTTCCGCGGTGGCTCGAAGCACCTCACGGTTCGCGGCGAGAACCGCGAGCTCGGTCCGATCCGCCTCGATGGATCCCACGCTGCCGAGGGCGACGCGTGAACGCGTGATATCGCGAAGCCGCTGCGTCTGCGTTTCGGCATCTCGGGCAAGATCGAGCTCCAGCTTCGTTTGCAGCACATCGTAGTAAGCGCCAATCGCATCGAGCACGCGCTGGCGGATCACGTCGGCATGATTCGCCGTCGCAACGTCCACGGCCCGCATGGCCCTTTCCATGGCCGTGGACCGTTCGCCGAACAGGAGTGTGTCTAGTTGATAATTGACGATGACGTCGTATTGCGTGGGCCCGCCGGGCCTTTGTTCGCTAAAGGGCCGGCCCGGCAGGGCGCCGAAGACGCGATCCACGGTGAAACCTGGATTGGGAAGGAGCGATGCCGTGGTGTAGGCGCCCTTCGCCATTTCGACATGGGCGAGGGCGATTTGGATTTGCGGATCGCGAAGTATGGAAAGGCGTATGACGTCCGCGAGGGCGAGAGGCACCGCCGGAGGCTGCAACGGCGCATCCCGCGCAGCAGCCGCGGTCGGCTCGATCAGCGGGCCGAGGAATGCACAAGCCATGAGAAGAGAGGCGCGCAGTTTTGAAAGAGACATCGGGGCGGCCGGCCCTAGGCAAAGGCCGGGCCCCATGCATCGCGGCGACGATCTAAGCGTCGAGCCTTCGTCGTGGCCGCAAATCGCCCGATGCGCGCACCGAGCACCCGGCAATTTGCCGTGATGTTTTCCTCAGCGCGGGGCCCCTCATCGCTCGTATCTTTGTCGGAGATGGATTCGATAGCGTCCTGGTCGGTATTGGTCGTCGACGACGATCCGGGTGTTCGTCAGTCCCTTCGACTCTGCTTGGCCGCCGACGGCGCACGCGTACTTGGTGTCGGCAGCGCGAAGGCCGCACTCGACGCACTCGAGCACGGTCACTTCGATGTCGTGCTGCTCGACCTCTGGCTGGGATCCGACTCGGGGCTCGAAGCGCTCCCCGACATCGTGCGTCGGCAACCCGATGCCGCCATCATCGTGATCACCGCATTTGCCACCTTCGAAACGGCGGTGGAGGCCATGAAGCGGGGCGCGGTGGACTACCTGCCCAAGCCTTTCACCCCGGAGCAGGTGCGCCATGCGGTGGCCCGCGCATGGGAATCCGTGCGCCTCAAACGCAAGCTCGCCGAGGCCGAGGTGCGGCTCGAGCTGGCCGGCGCGGACGACGACTTTTTCGAAACGGAAAGCCCCGCGGCCTCCGCGATCCTGAAGCTCGCCTCGCGGGCGGCCAAGACCGACGCGCCCATTCTGTTGCGCGGCGAGAGCGGCACCGGCAAAAACGTGATGGCCCGATGGATCTGGACGAGGAGCCTGCGCGCGGGCGGTCCATTCATTTCGGTCAATTGCCCGTCGCTCTCGAAGGAGCTCATGAACAGCACCCTCTTCGGGCACCGAAAGGGCTCCTTCACCGGCGCCGTCTCCGATGCGCGGGGCAAAGTTCAAGAGGCCGAGGGTGGAACCATCTTTCTGGACGAGGTGGGCGACCTTTCGCCGGAAGCCCAGGTGCGCCTCTTGCGATTCTTGAACGACCAAAGCTACGAGCGGGTCGGCGAGAGCAAGGAGCGGCGCGCGGACGTGCGCATCATCGCGGCCACCAATCGAGACCTCGAGACCGAAGTCCAGTCGGGGCGCTTCCGGGAAGATCTCCTCTTTCGCCTCAACGTGGTCACGCTCACGTTGCCGCCCATGCGCGAGCGGCGGGAGGACCTGCCCGGCCTGACGCGATACTACCTGGAGCGCGCGAAAATCCGGCTCCATCGGCCCGAGCTCACCTTCTCGGACGCCGCGGTGCGCGGCCTTCGTGCGCACCCTTGGCCGGGCAATCTTCGGGAAATTCGCAACGCCGTCGAGCGCGCGGTGATCCTCAGCCCCGGGCCGCGGATCGAGCCGGAGGATCTCGGCATTCCCGAGGTCGCCGAAGACCCCGAAGGACGCCGCCCCGACGCGGAGGTCGCATTGGGCGCCGACGTCAGCCTCGAGTCCCTCGAGCGCGAGCACATCGCCCGGGTCATCGCACGCGCACCGACGCTGGAGACCGCGGCGAGGACCCTGGGCATCGACAGCACCACGCTGCAGAGAAAACGAAAGCGCTACGGCCTCACATGAAGGCGCTCGGTCTCGGGGGGCGCTTTCTCGTCGCGGGCGTTCTCCTCGTTGCAACCTCGGCCGCCTCCAGCGCGTGGAGCGCGCTGGCCTTTCGCCGGGTCAGCCTGGTCGTCGATTCCGCCGTGCGGGCGAGCGAGCAAACGGTGGCGGCCACGGGCGCGCTCGCGAGCGATTTGGAGCGCGAAGACGACGCGCTTCTCTTGACCTTGGCGGATGCCGTGCGCGGGCGGCGTGAGCTTCACGAGCGGCGCGCGTTGGTGGAGCGCTCGCTTTCCCACCTCGATGCGCTGCTCGAGCACCCCGAGCAGCGCGAGAAGACGGCCGCGCTCCGTGTCGACGTGCGCGCGTACCACGAGGCGGGCGACGCTCTTCTGGCCCACGCCCACGATGCCGATACCCGCATTCGCTACCACGAGGAGGTGAACCCGCTCCTGCGGCGCGCGGTATCGGACAGCGCGCGCCTCCGCGAGGACGACTTTCGTTCGACGCAGAGCGTGGCCGCATGGGCGCGCGATCAGGCGAGCCAGGCCACGCAGATCCTCGCCGTCGTCTTCAGCGCCGCGTTGCTGCTCTCGATCCTGGTGGCGCTGTATCTGGCCCGCGTCGTGCTCCTGCCCATCGGAGAGCTTTCGCGCGGCGTCGAAGCCATCCGCCGTGGAGACTTCTCCGGGCGCGTTCGGGCCCGCCACGGCGACGAACTCGGGCAGCTTGCCGATGGCTTCAACCGCATGGCCGACGACCTCGAGGAATTCCGCCGCGCGAACATCGGTGAAGTCATCGCCGCGAAAGAGACGCTCGAGGCCACCCTGGCGGCGCTTCCCGATGCCGTGCTCGTGGTCGAATCCGGAGGGAACGTCTCGTCGGCGAATGCACGCGCCACGGAAGTGATGCGCAACCTGTCGCTTCCGGAGGCCGTGCGCACCGCGCTGGATGCTTCCTTGCGCGGCGAAGTGGTCTCGCTGCCGCTCGATTTGTCGCGCGCATTGGTCGTACGGGTGGGCGAAGAGCATCGACGGGTACTGCCGCGCATCGTGCCCATCGAGGGACTCCCCAACGGGCGCCATGGAGCGGTGCTCCTTCTTTCCGACGTCACCGAGCTCGCGCGCCTGGACGAATTGCGGCTGGAGCTCGTCGCCGTGGCCTCCCACGAGCTTCGCACGCCGCTCACCACGTTGCGCATGACGCTGCTCATGCTCGAGGAGCGCGCCGGGCGGCTGGATGAAACGAATCGAGAGCTCGTGCTCACCGCGCTCATGGGCGTGGAGCAACTCGCCGGCACGGTCGCGGAGTTTTTGGATCTGACGCGCATCGAGGCCGGCGAACTTCGCCTGCAATCCGAGCAGCTCGATCTCGGGCTGGTCCTTCGCCAAACCCTCGCCGCCATCCAACCCCGCGCCGATGAATCGAACCGAGGCATTCGCCTGCATCTGCCAACCGATACTGCGCCGCTCGCACTTCACGGCGATCTGGCGCGGCTGACCGTCGTATTCTCGAACATCCTTCAAAATGCACTAAAATACACGCCCTCCGGAAGCGCCATCGACGTGGGCGTCGCGCGCGCGGACGAGAAGCTCCGCGTCACCATCGCCGATCGCGGTCCGGGGGTGCCCGAGGAATTTCGCGAGCGCATTTTCGACAAGTTCTTTCGCGTGGAACACTATCGCCTCGGCTCGGATGTCCATGGCTCGGGCATCGGCCTCTACATCGCCCGCGAGATCATTCACGCGCACGGCGGATCCATCGCCTGCGAGCCCGTATCCGATGGCCCGGGCGCCTGCATCGTGGTGACCCTTCCCGAGAGTGCTACAACAACGCCCCGCGAAGCATGACCGCGGCGACACTGAAGTAGATGATCAAACCCGTGACGTCGACGAGCGTGGCCACGAACGGTGCCGACGCACTCGCCGGATCGAACCCCACGCGGCGAAGGACGAACGGCAAAAGCGACCCCGCCAAGGTCCCAAACGTCACCACGCCAATGAGGCTGAAGAATACGGTAAAGGCCACGAGCATGTAATGCTCGCCGTAGGTGGGCGCGACCTGTTGCCAAAGGAAGATGCGCAGAAAGCCGATGCACCCGAGTGCGATGCCGAGCACCAGCCCCGTCGCCAGCTCGCGGCGCATGACCCGCCACCAATCGCGCAGCCTCACCTCGCCGACCGCCATGGCGCGAATCACCAAGGTGGACGCCTGGGAGCCCGAGTTTCCGCCGCTCGAGATGATGAGCGGGACGAAGAGCGCAAGAACCACCGCGCGGGCAATTTGGTCTTCGAAATGGGCCATGGCCGTGGCGGTGAGCATCTCCCCGAGAAAAAGCGCCGCGAGCCAGCCGCCGCGCTTTTTGACCATGCGGAGGAATGCGATTTTCATGTACGGCGCATCGAGCGATTCCATGCCGCCGAACTTCTGCGCATCTTCGGTGGCCTCTTCCTGAACCACGTCGACGATGTCGTCGACGGTGACGAGGCCCTTCATCCGCCCTTCCCCGTCGACGACGGGGATGGCCAGCAAATCGTGCTCGGCGAAGAGCTGGCTGACGGCTTCTTGGTCGGTTTGCTCCTCGACGAGGACGAGATCCGTGCGCATCACATCCCGCACCGTTTTGTCCGGCGCGGCGGCAAAGAGCTGCTTGAGCGACACCACGCCGACGAGCCGCTGCGTCTCGTCCATCACGTACACGTAATAGATGGTGCCGAGGTGGGCCCGCGCCTGGTTCCGAAGGTAGACCAGCGCCTCGTCCACCGTCATGTTCGGCCGCACGCGCGCATAGCGCGGATTCATCAGCCCGCCCGCAACGTCCTCGCGGTAGGCGAGAAGCGCGGCGACTTCCTTGCGTGTCGGCTCGTCGAGCAACGCGAGCAGGTGTTCGCGCTGCTCGGGCGGAGAGGCCTGCACGAGATCGGCCACGTCGTCCGGCGGGGCCAGCCGGATCCAGGAGCGCCGCTCCTCGGCGGGCAACGCGAGAACGAGCTCCGACATATCGAGCGCGGGCAGCGCGAGGAAGAAGTCCTCGGCCTCCATCTTGGACAGAAGGTGGAATCCTTCCTGACGCTCGGTGCCGGACAGCACGACCCAGACATCCCGTAGCTCGTCGAGGGTCAGGACCTCTTGCTGCTCCGATGTTTGCTCCGGCATGCGCCACTTGCTACTTCGGAATCTCGTAAGCAACAAGTGACGTATCCGTCATCAATGAACGACCGCGTGGCGAGCTCAATTGACGATGGGCGGTGGGGGCACCCGGTCGTTGGAGACGCAGGACGCGAGGTCGAACAGCATGAACTCGAGCGCCTTCTCCTGGGGCGAGAGATCGGCGTTCTCGCATCCATCGGGGAAGGACTTGCCCTCCCCTGCATGGTCTTTGCGCGCCCCCGAGGACACGTGTAGATCCGTAAAGACCGCACGGCCGCAGATTTTGTCGTCGGCGGCGCCGACGGGCGCGTTGTAGGAGACGAACTGTACGGCCGCGGCCGGCGTGGCATTCACGATGGTGCCGTCGTTCTTCTTCTGCTGGTACTGCGGAATCGTGGCCCATTCGGTGGCCACGTTGTGATTGACCGAGTTCAGGTTGTCGCGCGCCGCGGTGATCTTGAGCTCCCCGCGCTTTTGCGTCGCCCCGACGTTTTGGAGCCAATCGGCGAAGGCGACCACCTTCGGCAGATTGTCGGCCACCTTCACGATGGCGGTCTGCTCTTGTTCACCCTGAATGTTGTCCATCCAGCCGTCGTTGCCCGCAATGGACCGAACCGAATCGGGGCCATCGCTGAACCAGTAGCGATGCCAGTGCGACGCGAACACGCGCCCGCCGATGGTCTCGTATTCGTAGAGCGCATTGCGTGCCGATAGCGGCTTGCTCTCTGCATTGATGGTCCCCTCGCACGAGAGGATCACCATGTCGTACGCCTTCAGTTGATTCGTCGTGCTCCAGAGATCCGTCGAAGGCTTGAATTCCGTGCCGCTGTCGAATCGGTCGCGCGCCTTGCTGTCGCCATTGTTTTCACCTTTGTAGAGGTGAATGCGACCTTGGCCGCCCTTGGTCGAGAACTCGCTATCGTCGATGCCCATGCGCCGCGGCAGGCACTCGATGGAGTCGGCGCCGCCGGTGGTGATGGCGATGAGGGGGATGTTGCCCTCCTTGCTGTTCTTCGGAAGGCGCGTCTGATTCTTGTCGGTGAGCGGCGTGTTCACGCACTTCCCTACCGTCGGAATTTTGATCGCGCGCCGCCACTTCCCCACTTGGATCACCAGCGGGATGTCCGCCCCGACGGGCACGCGCGGTATCTTGAACTCGCCCTTCGCGTTGGTGAGCGTCCCGGTCAGGGGCTCGCCGGAATAGAGGGACGGATCGCAGCGATCGCACGACGCCCCGGTGGTGATGGCACTAACCGGCGCATTTGGCACATATACGGCCACATTGTAGAGCGGCACCTTGCCGGCGGGGTCGTACACCACGCCGCTCACGGTTGTGTCACCACCGTTGGGGCAGTTCACCTGTTGCAAGCACAACCCGGTGCAAGGTTTGGCATCGCCGGGGCCCGCTTCGCCAAAACGAGGGTCCCCGTCGGGCGATGAGCCATCGGGGTCCTGATTTCCGGGGAACTCGGATCCATTGGAGCTTCCGCAACCGGGCCCGAGGGCCACGAGCCCGGTGGCCATGAAGACGAGAGTGACAAGCAAAGTGGAATGGGAGCGCATCGGACAAGACCTCCGCTCTCTCCATGGCCAAAAATGGCGCAATTGGTGTCACTTTGCTCGACCGAGCGCCGATTTGTGGCACAGTGAGCCACATCCGATTGCGTTACGGTGACGCGGCTCCTCATCCGGCGGAGGCACGCAGCAGCCGCTCGCGAAGGACCTCGATCGTGCGCTCCCACGCGGCGGCGGTCGCGCCTTCGCGCCAAAGAGCCGCGAGTTCGGACTCCGCGCCCACGACGGCCGCCAACGCTTCGAGCGCGCGCGCGGCGTGGCTATCGTCCGGCTGCCAATCATGCACCAGGGCCGCGACCTCCTCGGGTAGTCCCGCCGTATCCCCATCGCGCGCCGCCGCAATGAGCGAGGCCGCCGCCACCGCGGCCGAGCCATCGTCCACATCGAGGTAACCGGCGCTCGTGGCCTGCTGCAGCGCCGAATCGACCGCCGCGCTCGTGTCCTCCTCGGCCCAGCTCACCCAATCGAGTGCCGAATCGTTCTCGAACGGCCCGTATCCCCATGCACCCATGTCACATCACCCAATGATCACGCGCGGGTCAGGTTCCCTGCGCAAGAAATGTTCGAGGCGCTCGATCACCGCGACCGAACCCCAAATGAGGAACTTTTCGAGTCCTATGATATCGACCTCCATAACGCGCCGTTCTTCGTCGCTATCGATTGCCCGCCATTCGTACATGAAGATGAATCCGGTGCCGGCGACCTCCAAAAGCGAATAGGCTCATTCATCGATGCCGGAGGGGGCGCGTTTCCGACAATCGGCCATTTCCCACTTTGAATGGCATCGATCGTACATCCGACTCAAAATGCAACGTTACTGCGAACGATCTCCTCGAGCGGCAGCCTGCGATCGCGTCGTGCGGCATAGAATTTCACGCAGTATGTGGCCATAAGCACGTGCCCATCCGTCAATGGGACCTCGAAAATGTCGCCCAAGCTCGGGATGATTTTGCGTCGGCTCATAGCCCTCGCCTCGAAATATTCGCGTCCGAAGATTTCATTCGAGCGGCTCGCTGTCTTCATCTTCGTCGAGCGAACCGAGGCATGCACCCTCTTTGGCGTAGGCTCGAATGAATTCATCGACGAGTGGCTCGAGTCGTTCCCACGGCATCTTGTCTACGAACCATAGTCGGTAGACCTCGAAAATGAGCGTCACCTTCGCCGGTGTATTCTCGACGTCGAGCGTGAGACAGAGCAGCTCGTCATCCAGGCCTGTCTTGGCCACGAAGGCGTCGAAACCAAAAAGGCGATCCGCGTCGGCCTCTTGGATGGTCATCACCCGTTGTTGCATGGACGAGCACCACGTTGCCATGATCTTGTCGTCCGGAAACTGGACGTGAAACCAGGGAGGCAGCTGATCGAGACCGTTCTTGATGCGCAAGTCCTCGAACGCCTGCAGAAACGCTTGCCGCTTTCGAGGATAGTCCGAGCTAGCCATGTCACGGGATCGTTCGGCCGCGGCAGCGCTCAAGTTGCGAAGAAGATCAGTCGATTCATTCCGTCGCGACGTGAGCGCCGGTCACGAACGTGGTCACAAAGCCAGTTTGTACCCGTAGCCGTACACGGTCAGAATGTGCTTCGGCTTGTCGGGGGAGATCTCGATCTTCTTGCGAAGCTTCACGATGAAGTTGTCGACGGTGCGGTTCGACGGGGAGGCGTCGAGGCCCCAAATCTTGTGCAAAATCTCGTCGCGGCTCACGGGTTGGCCGGCGCGCTCGTTCAAGAGGCGCAGAAGCTCGACCTCGTAGAAGGAGAGTTGCAACACCTCGCCGCTGCGCGTGAGGGTATGCGCGGCGAAGTTCACGCTGGCCTCGCCGATTTCGAAGGTCTCGGGGGCGGTGCCGACGACACGGGCGGCGCGGCGAAAGATGGCCCGGATGCGTGCGATCAACTCGCCGACACTGAAGGGCTTCGTCACGTAATCATCGGCGCCGGCGTCGAGGCCTCGGATCTTGTCCGTCTCCTGCGAGCGCGCCGTAAGCATGATAATCGGCACGAAAGGACTCCAGCGCCGGAGTTCCTCGCAGACGGCGTACCCGTTCATGTCCGGGAGCATCAGGTCGAGGATGATGGCGTCTGGAGTCTCGTTGCGTGCAAGCTGGACTCCCTCCCCACCGCGGGCGGCCGAGACTACGCGAAACCCTTCGAACTCGAGTGAGTCGCGTAGTCCGAGGACGATGTGGGGCTCGTCCTCGATGATGAGAATCGTCTTCTTGGGAGACAATGCCTATCCCTGGCCGCCTTCTTCTCTACCGCGTACGGACGACGCTCAGGGGCCCGCGTCCCCGCCCGCGGTGGGCGGCTGCTCGATGCACTGCAAGTTGACGAGGGCGCCGTTCGGCGGAGGGAACGCCTCCGGGAACTTGATCGACTGTGCGCACTTCTCGGTCGCCACCTTCTCGCGGCTCACGTAGCACCAGCCGCCCTTCGTCGACTTGACGCAGGAGTTGTTCACGAGCTCGGGGCCTTTGAGCTGCGAGATGACGCACAAGGGACGTGCCAATTCCTCCGGCGTGGCATTGCCCGCCACCTGCTGCTTGCGGTAACGCTCGAGAACACCCGCCTCCGGCTGCTTCAGCCCTTTGGCCGGATCGCACGCGGTGGCTTGGTCACCCGACGGCAAGAGCTCGGTGATCAAGCACGGCACGGTGCCATCATCTTGCTCTTCGAGCGGCTGCGGGATGCAACGCTCGGAGAGCGCGTCCTTGAGGCGGTTGACGATGGTGCGAACAGCCGGACGATAACCGTAGTCCTCTTTGTCCTTGTCCGAGTCCGCGGAGAACTTCGGACAAAGCGACGCCACGATGCCCTGGTCGCGCAGGGTCCTCGCCACGGACAACTGGCTGACGGTCGGATACGCCTTGCCTTTGAGCTGCTTGGTTGGAACTGTCCGATCGCAGAGCGGTGAGTCCGTCGCTCGGGCGCAATCGCAGGCGTCCTTGTTCTCGGGCAGCGAGCAATCCCTCTCCTTTGCCAGATTGAAAACGCACGCGTACTGCAGGTCGTCGTTCTTCGTATCCCAGTCACGAAAACTCCCGGTGTCGGCTACGCCATCACGCTTGGCAACGGATTCGCGCATGCGCGCGTTGATGCCCGTGAAGTCGTAGCGGGCCGGATCTGCACCGAGGATGCGCCGCCAATCGTCTTCGACCAATTTGTCCTTGAACTTGCCCGGGTTGCTGTCTTCCAGGTTGGTCGGTTGGTCCGTCAGCATCTGCCAGGGAACACCGCCGATGATCGCGTAGAAGATGAGATCACTCGACCGCGGCCCACGAGCCAGGTTGCACAGCGCGTCGGGGTTGTCGGTCTTCTCGGCCGCCTCGGCCAGGGACGACCCCTTCGCAAACAGCGGATTGGTGCAGTTGGGGTTGCCCACGTAGTTGAACGACCGCACGTCGGGATTGTCGGTTTCCGTGTGTTCGCCGCGGCGGTCCGGAACCTTCGTCTGGCTAAAGCCCGTGGTGTAACGCTCGAGCGGGAAACGCGCGTCGTAGCCGAAACGCCGTTTCGGCTCGAAGAAGCGGACGTTGGCGCCGTCTTGCTCGAGCGGCAGTCCCTTCTGGTAGCACGGAAGATCCTTGGCGTTGTCCTGGTAGCAAGAGAAGCACTCGGCGCTGTTCGGGCCCTTGGAAGGATCCGAGCATGCCGGGGTGCCGCCCGCCACACGGTAACCGCTCTCGTAGAGCCATGCATGGGCGCCCAACGCCAACGGGTCGATCGTGTTCTCGTTTTCGTCCGTCAGCATGATGATCGCGACGAGCGAGTCTTCGCGGAGGAAGTTCGCACGCTGCTGCAGGATCTTCTTGTCGACGCCGTTGAGCTTGACCCTTGCATTGCTGTCGGCCTCGTTGCCTGGAAGGGTGTAGCTCTCCCACGGGTCGGGCTGGACCAGGAAGCGGTACACGCTTTCGAGTTGGCCCTCGTAGCCGCATCCGTGGTCGGCAACGCCTTTCACCATCGCCTTGAAGTCGGTTTCCAGCTGGTCGGAGGTGAGTCCGGCCCGACCGTACGCCGTCGTCCCCGCGATGGGCTTCTTGTCCTTGTTCGCCTCGACATTGTCGGGCAACCAGGAGAGGAAGTTGAACGGCTGCGTCTTGGGGGTGCCGCTACTATCCGCGCGGGTCAGAAGTTGACCCTTGTCGTCCAGCTGCTTGCCCGCGTTACCCGCCGCGGTCGGATTGCACTGGTTGGTGCCATAGCTGCCGATCGACGAGCTAACGATGCCGATGTGGATGTCCTGAACCGGCGTGAACTCGGGTTTGCTACCGGGCGCGCACTGGCCATTCTGCGGCGGGACGACCGAGCCATCGGCGTCCCTCACGCAGTTCGGCGTGAGCAGGCGGTTGATGAGGTCCGGAACCGCGTCGGCGAAGAGCGCTTGCTTGTCACCCATCGAGGACGAATTGTCGATGGCGAACAAGAGGTCGATCTTGTCGATGGCCGACTGCCGGATGACGGTGTTGTAGTTGATCTTCGTGCTCGGCGGTTCACCGCTGACTTTGCGGGTCAGACACCCGCTGCCCAGGGCGCCAAGGCTCGCCAGGAGACCTGCGGCCGTCAAGACGCGAGCTGCAGTATGCATCGGCGTGCGTCGTTGCCCGCCTCCGGTGTTTTCCATTGTCCGCTACTCCCTCGTGGTCGTGCGTAGCTGCTTGCCCTCGAGGTGAGGGCTCGGCTGCAGAGTAAAGCATACCGCGCACCAACGTGTGAAGGACTTCGCGTGCGCGTTCGAGGCTAAATCTCCTTGTGAAAACGAGCTTGCCGCACACGGTGGGGCATGCGCGGAGCTGTCAACGCGGTTGGCAGATGCTCACGTCGTTGCCTCGTCGGGGGCGGTCTCGGCGGGCGCAGTGTCCGATGTGCCCGACGCGTCCAACGCGATGGGCGCAGGCGCCGCCGCGGGAAATGCCTTTCGGAGCGCAGCCACATGGCGCTTATTAACTCCAGGGATGGCCAGCAAGGTCGCGTCGTCTGCGCGCTGAACCCCAATGGCCGACCCCAAGGCTTTGAGCAATGCCTTCTTCGTCGTGGGCCCAATGCCTCGCACATCGTCGAGCGCGGAGTGAAAGCGACGGGCCTTGCCGCGCTTCTCGCGGCCCCGGTTGGAGAAGCGGTGGGCCTCGTCGCGAAGGCGCGCCAAAAAGAAGAGTGAGGCGGAGTGTGTCTTCAGCGGGATGGGATTCTTCTGTCCGGGAAGGTACACGCGGTCGACCAAGGTCTCGCCCATGACGTTCTCCTTCTCCTTGGCCAGGCCCACGATGGGTAGTTGGTGAAGGCCCAGATCGCGCGCGGCGGCCAATGCGACACCAAGCTGTCCACGGCCTCCGTCGACCACGAACAGATCTGGCAATTCCCAAGGATCGGACTCCTCGGTGGCGCTCCCCCACCCCGACCCTCCCCCTTCGGGGGAGGGAGCCGAGACGTCACGCGACAATGGAGTTTCGGCTCCCTCCCCCTCCGGGAGAGGGTTGGGGTAGGGGGAGGCGGCGGCGACGCCGCGCCGGAAGCGGCGTGCCAGGACTTCGTACATGGCGGCGTAGTCGTCGCCCGCGTGCAGCTCCCCCGCGCCTCGCTCGGCGCTGCCGGTGCCGCGCACATGGAAGGTGCGGTAACGCTTCTTGTCCAGCACACCGTCCGTCATGGCCACCACGGCACCCACAGTATCGCCGCCGCCCAAGTGCGAAATGTCGCAGCACTCGATCCGGCGCGGCAGTGTGGGCAGGCGCAGTCGCTCCTGCAGCTGCGCGAGCCGCTCGTCCACGCTGTCGGAGACGCGGCGCTTCTCCAGAAAGGAATGGCGCGCGTTGTCGTTGGCCATGGTCAGCAGGTCGACGCGTGCACCTCGCTTGGGATGAACGATGGCCACCTTGTGGCCCGCCCGCTCGGCGAGCCACTCGGCGATGCCCGCGTGGCCTTCGGGCAGACATGGCACCACGATCTCGCGCGGCACGAGGATCTCTTCGCGGACCTCCTCCCCTGCCCCCTCTTCGTCCTCTTCCCGCTCTTCCCCGCGCACCCGCTGCTCGCGGCCATAGTGCTGCGCAATGAACGCGGCGACGATCTCCTCTTCCGGGATCTCCGCGTGCTTGATCGCATACGTTCCCACGTCGCCGAGACGACCACCGCGCACGTGGAGGATCACCACCTCGACCAAATCGCCTTCCCGATAAAGGCCAATGACGTCTTTCTCGACTTCGTCGTCGGCCACCACCACGCGTTGCGACGCGCGCACCTGCTCGATGGCCCGAAGCTGGTCGCGGTAGACGGCGGCCAGCTCGAAGCGCATTTCCTGCGCGGAGCGGTGCATGCGATCGTGCAGCTCGCGCGTGAGCTCGTCGTGGCGGCCCTCGATGAACATGGCCACCGCACGCGTTTGATCCTTGTACCAGGCCGGATCGACTTCGTAGACGCAGGGAGCGGGGCAGCGCTTGATTTGATATTGCAAACAAGGCCGCCGCCGGCTGGTGAGCTCCAGATCGCTGCACGTGCGCAATTGGAAATGCTTGTTGATCAAATGCAGCGTGCGCCGAGCGGCCGTGGCCGAATGGTACGGACCGAAGTAACGCGCACCGTCGGCCGACGGGCGTCGCACCACGTCGAGGCGCGGCCAGGCGTGGTTCACGTTGAGCCGCAAGGACAGGTATTCCTTGTCGTCGCGGAGTTTGACGTTGTAGCGAGGGCGAAGCTCCTTGATGAGCGTGTTCTCGAGGATCGTCGCCTCTTTCTCGTTGGCGGTGACGATCGTGTCGAGGTCGCCGATGGTCTCGAGCAAGTGCGGAATGAACAGCCGCGAATCGCTGCCCCCGCTCTGAAAATAGCTGCGGACGCGGCTGCGCAGGCTCTTGGCCTTGCCGACGTAGACGACCTCGCTCTTTTGATCCTTGAAAAGATATACGCCGGACTCGGCCGGAAGCGCGCGAAGCTTTTCCTGTACGACCTCGGGAAGCACGAGTTTCTTATAACGCCTTTCTCCTGAATCTCACGGCACCACGGTCTGCGTGCGGAAGTTGAGCGTGCGGTCGCTCGTGCCGCGCATGGACTTGACGAAGAGGCTGACGAACGACCCGAAGAGGGCGTCGCTGGGGCCGATGCCCGTGGAGCCGGTGGGGCGCTGGACCCAGGTGCGCATCTGGTCGAGCATCTCCTGGCTGAAAGGGTTGATGTCCACCCTCACCGCGAGAAAATGGGGCGTTCCCGCGCGCAGGTACGATTTGTCCGCGATGGGCAGATCGCGCGCCTCGGCGCACTGGCGCAGCACGCCTTCCACGTTGAGCACGGGCTGATCGCGCACGCCGCCGCGGCTCGTGATGGTCACGCGGTACACTTCCTCCCAGAGGTCGAACACGACGCGGCAGCTCTGCACCGCCAGGGCCACCGGCGTGTCCTCGCCCTGGCGCATCACGTAGGCGCGCATGGCGATGATGGTGGGTAGCCCGCTGGAGAGCTTTTGCGTGAGCGGCGCATCGATGGCATCGCGGTAGGAAAAGCTGGCGATGAGGCGCGTCTTGTCCCAGGCGAAGTTGGCCTGACGCGCCGGCAGCGACGCCGACGTCGCCGGGGCCTCCTGGGCCGCGGCGCGCCCCGGAAGCATGACGCCCATAACGAGGGCCAAGATGGCCACCCCCATGAATCGGAAGGGCGCGAATCGAAGGGGCGCGTTCAATTGCCCTCCGATCGCACGGGGATGAACCCGACCAAATTCGCGATGCCGAACGCGAAGCCGCCGACGTTCGTCTCGATGCGCAGGCCGGCGTTGAAGGTCAAATCGATGGGAACTTTGGAGAATCCCGAATAGCCACTCGGCGGCTGCCGCAGGTTGAGATCGTCGGTCAGGCCGTAGAGGCCGACGGAGCCAAAAAGGTCGATGCCGTAAATGGACCGCGTACCGCGGTAAAGCGGTATTCGGTATTCGACGCTCACCTTGGCCGCGTAAGTGCCATATCGAATTTCCTGAATGCTGGTGTCCAGAAAATTGGGCGCGGCGCGGCGGTCGAAATTCAAATCGAGAACGCGGTCGGGCAGCAGGTCGGTGAAGTCGCCCACGTAAAACCGCTCGAACAAGGGCGCATCGCCGAAGATGCTGCCCGCGAAGCCCTCGAGCCGCAGCACGTGGCCCCACGACAGCGGAAACCAATGCGAGGCGCGCACTTGCAACTTCGCATAGGGATAATCGGTCCCCAGCGGCGACAGCGACAGCTCGGAGAGCAGCGACATGAACGTGCCGCGCGTGGGCAAGAACGGCTCGTCGCGCGTGTCGTGCACCATGGTGGCGCGCAAGGTCGAAATGAGCGAGCTACCGCCGTGGATGTGAAAATCGATGGGCTCCACGTCCCGGCCGCGCACGTGGCTGGCCGCCCGGGGCAGGTTGGCGTCGATCTTCTCGAATCGGTAGTCGAGAAAGAGCTGCGTGGAGGAGCCCAGATCATGGCCCACGCCCACCGAGCCGCCGAAGCGGCGGTAGGAGGCCACGGCGAAGTCCTGCCGGACCTCGGCGGTGGGATCGTCGACCAACGCGTCGCGGTTTCCGAAGAAGTCCTTGGCGTTGTTGTAGAGCAGCTCGACGTTGGCCATCCACGGGGTGCCGCGGAATTGCGGATCGGAGAAGCGCGTGCGCAGCGCCAGCTGGCGATCGGCCAGCGCGATGGCCCCGCCCAAGGTGACGCCGGTGCCGGCGAGGTTGCGCTCCGACACATCGAGCCCGCCGTACGCGGTGAGCGGGCGAGCGCGGCCATCCGGTTCCGCGTCGGCGGACAAGCCGAGCCACAGGTCGTTCACCACGATGGTGTTGCGCTCGACGACGCTCACCACGAGCACGGCGTAGCCGCGCCGCGAACCCCGGCGGAGCGAGAGCTGCACGTCGCGGAAAAAGCCGGTCCCGAGCAGGCGAAAGCGCGTGACGGAGAGGTCCTTGTCGTCGACGTCGAGCGTATCGCCGGCTTTGAACCGGACGTAACGGAGCACCACGCGGGAAAGCGTGGTCGTGTTTCCTTGCACTTCGACGCCCTCGAGCCGATAGCGCAGGCCCACGTGTCCGGGCATATGGACGATGGCCTGCGAACGAGCTTCCTCCTCTTCCTCCGACGTCGGGTTGGGGGGCACGGGTTCCGAATCGCGTGCGTCGGGGTCTTTGGCCGGCGCGGGCGGTTTCGGCGGATCGGACCGGGAGGAGCCTTCGACCGGCGTCCCCACGGTGGTCGGCGGCGGCGGCGGCGGTGGCGCCGGCGGAGCCGTGGGCGCGGGCGGCGCATCGGACGGCTCGGGCGGCGTGCGCTCGCCGCCCCATGTGCGGACGGGCTGCGCGTGCGCGGTCGTCGCCGCCGCCAGCGCGAGCGCCACCGCGAGCTTACGCAGTTGCCGACGAACGAAGATCACGGACGTGCGTCGGGCTGGCGCTCAGGCATGGCCGCCTGGGCGGCTTCGCTGGAAAGGGCTGCCTCGGCCGCGGCCACGGCGCGGGGAAAGGCCGAGAGATCCACACCGAAGCGCTGGGCGCTGTACATCTGCGGCACGAGGAAAAGGTCTGCGGCGGTGAGCGTATCGCCATAGGCGAATCGCCCTTCGACCCCCTCCTTCTCATGAAGCGTCATAAGGCGTTCGACGCTGGCGAGGCCGCGCGTATTGAAGTGCTTCGCCCACTCCGTGCGCACCTTCGCATCCGAGCCCAGCCGATCGAGAACGGCCAGATTCTGCAGGGGCTGCGTTCCCGCGTTGATGACCTCGACGAGCGAGCGCACCCGCGCGCGGGCCCATGGCTCACGAGGATACAGCGGTGGATGGGGGAACAGCTCGTCCAGCAGCTCGATGATGGCCACCGATTCGACCACGGGCCGTCCGTCGATGAACAGACAGGGAACGTAGCCCGTGGGGCTGCGCTCGCGGTGTTCCTCGCCATGCTGCTCGCCCTCCCGCAGGTTCACCGCAACCGATTCGTAGGCGAGTTTTTTCAATTCGAGCGCAAAGCGGACACGGTAGGAGGACGAGGAACGCCAATAAGTGTAGAGACGTAGCGTTGGCATGGCGTCCCCATCTTCGCACGCGCGGTTGGCATGCGAACAGGGTAAGCAAGCGACGGCTGCAGCGGCGAGGTCATCGAACGGAGGGGCTATGGCGTACGCTGGCATTCTGTGCTCGGTTGCGGTTCTGGCGTTTTCGGCGCTTTCAGGGGTCGCGTGCGTCCAAGAAGACTGGGGCGGCCCGAAAGGTCCGCCCCTGGCCCAGGCATCCGCCCCGCCCCCGGCGGTGGTGTTGCCCCCCGATGGCGGCAGCGGCAAGACAGCGCTCACCTCGGGCGATGCGAGCGACCTCGGTGCGTCGCCCTCCCCTGGGTTCGACGCCGCCGGCTCGAATGAGAACAAAGACTCCGCCGGCCTGGTGCCCCGCGTGGATGCCACCTTGAGCGGAGGGAAGATTCCGGGCTTCGACGAGGCCATCGCCGGCATGCGCTCGACCTTGAAGGCATGCGTCGATGGCAAGGCCACGCCGAACGCGCGCATCGAGATCACCGCGAAGATCGGTCCCAAGGGCACGGTGCTCAAGAGTGACAAGGTCGGCGGGACCTCGTTCGCGCAAGGCGCGGTGCCCTGCTTGATGAAACGCATCGAAGCTGCGCAGTTCAAAAAGCCGACCGAAGGCTCCCCGCGCATCACGTTCCGCGTGCACATGTCGAACGAGTGACGCCACGGGCGCCACCTCCCCGTGAGCCCGATTCGGCGCACTTCCAATGCGTTGCGCCATGTTGTGACACCCGCTTGCTAAAGCGCGCGGAGGGGTACATCGTCGGACGCTATGAGCGACCAACCCCTCAGCGCAGATGAAATCGTCGCGTTGTCCAAGAAGCACACGATGTTCGAGTGGTCCGCGCAATCCGCGGTGGACCCCATCCCCGTTTCCCACGCCAAGGGCTCGTATTTTTATACGCCCGATGGAAAGCGGTACCTCGACTTCAATAGCCAATTGATGAGCGTGAACACCGGCCACGGCGATCCGCGCATCATCAAAGCGATTCAGGATCAGGCGGCCAAGCTGGCGTACGCCAACCCGTTCATGGCGCACGAACCGCGCGCGCGACTGGGGAAGAAGCTGGCGGAGCTCTGTCCCGGCGACATCGATGCGTTTTTCTTCACCAACGGCGGGGCCGAGGCGAACGAGAACGCCATCAAGATCGCGCGCATGTACACGGGCCGCTCGAAGATCCTCGCGCGTTACCGCTCGTACCACGGGGGTACCGCCGCGGCGATGGCGCTGACGGGCGATCCGCGCCGCTGGGCGGCGGAACCGAGCATCCCGGGCGTGGTCCGCTTTCCCGACTTTCACAAGTGGGGGCGCAGAGACCCCGAGCCGGTGAGCGAGTCGCTCCGCGACGTGGAAGAAGTCATCATGTTCGAGGGGGCCAAGAACATCGCCGCCATTTTGGTGGAGACGGTGGTCGGCACCAACGGCATCTTGATTCCGCCGGATGGATACATGCAGGGGCTTCGCGCCATCTGCGACAAGCACGGTATTTTGCTGATCTGCGACGAGGTCATGGCCGGCTTCGGGCGCACGGGCAAGTGGTTCGCGGTGGATCACTGGAAGGTGACACCCGACATCATCACGATGGCCAAGGGCCTCACGAGCAGCTACGTGCCGCTCGGCGCGGTGGGACTGCGGCGCAGCATTGCGGATCACTTCGACAAGAACGTGTTCTTCGCGGGCCTCACGTACAACAGCCATCCAATGGGCTGTGCCACGGCGCTGGCCACCATCGGTGTGTACGAAGCGGACGGTCTCATCGAGCGCGCGGCGAAGATGGGTGAAAGCCTGAAACGGCACCATCAGGCTTTGTACGAGAAGCACCCGTGTGTGGGCGCAACGCGATCCATCGGTCTATTCGGCATGGTGGAGCTCGTGCGCGACCGCAAGACCTTCGAGCCAATGGCCCCGTACAACGGGACGAGCGACGAGATGAAGGCGGTGCATGCGCACCTGAAGGAGAAGGGGCTCTACACGTTCGTGCGGTGGAACGGCATCATGACGAACCCGCCGTTGACGGTGTCGGAGGAGGAGCTCGCCGAGGGCTTCGCCATCATCGATTCGGCGCTTTCGCTCGTGGACAAATCCGCAAAGGCGTAACATCCGGGACGTGAGCGACGTCTCGGACAGCGATCTCGGGCGATTTCGAACGGTGCAGCGGCTCGCGTACGATTGCGCGGAAGCCATCGGCGCGAGCCTGCAACCGGGCATCACGGAGCGCGATGCGACGGCCGCGATGCGCACGTGGCTCGTGGGTCGGGGCGTCGACGACTGGCTGCACCGGCCCTTCGCATGGTTTGGAGACCGGACCGCGTTCAAGGGCTTCCGCTTTCCGCACCAGTTTTTCCCGACGGACCGCAAGCTCGAACGAGGCATGCCGTACATCCTCGACGTCGCCCCCGTCGTCGACGGCTACGCCGCGGATATCGGCTACGCGGGATGCCTCGGCGAAAACGCAGTGCATTCGCGGTTGCTCGCCGACTTGGAAGCGTACCGTTCTCTGATTCTCCAGGGCGTGCGCGCGCGCAAATCGCTGCGTGCGATTTACCGCGACGTGGACGGCCTCCTCGCGCAACAGGGTCACGCCAACCGACACCGACGTTACCCCTTCGGGGTGCTCGCCCACCGGGTCGACGTCGTGCGCAACACTGCGCCGCGGTGGACGGTGGCGGGGTTCGGGATTCGTAGTTTGCGGACGATGGTGGGGGACGTGATGGTGGGGGCGCGGGCGGGGTGGTCGCCGTTTTGGGGGCCGAGTCGCTTTTCGGATCACGCGCCCGCCCCGGGGCTGTGGGCGGTGGAGCCGCACCTGGGGCACGGCGGCGTGGGGGCCAAGTTCGAGGAGCTCTTGGTCGTCACGGAGGGTGACGCGTTTTGGTTGGATGATGATTTGCCGCACGTGCGGCGCTGGCGAACCGGCGCCGTGCGGGCGGCGTAGAGAGAGGGATCGAGGGCGAGGCTCGAGTCCGGTTTCGGTTTCGGTTTCGGTTTCGGTTTCGGTTCCGGTTCCGGTTCCGGTTCCGGTTCCGGTTCCGGTTCCGGTTCCGGTTCCGGTTCCGGTTTCGGTTTCGGACTCAGACTCAGACTCAGACTCAGACTCAGACTCAGACTCAGACTCAGACTCAGACTCAGACTCAGACTCAGACTCAGACTCAGATTCAGATTCAGATTCAGATTCAGATTTCAGATGTGGGAGCTGGACGGTGCCGTCCAGCTCCCGCGGGGGCGGGTTACCGCAGCGCGCCGAGGCGGTGAAGCATGGCGGCGACGCGATTGAGCAATGCCTCGCCGGCTTCGATTTCGTGGGTGTGGACGTAGCCCCAGGCGACTGCAACGCGCAACGCGGCGCGCGATTCGCCGTTGGAGCCGGCGGCGGTGGAGAAGCGTGCGATGCGATGACCGCCTTGGCTGCGGTCGCCTTCGGCGATGTTTAGCGCGACGGAGCTGAGGGCTCGTCGGAGCTGCTCGCCAAGATCGCGATCGCAGCGGCGGATATGTGCGACCGTGGGGCGAAGGAGCTCGATGGCTTGAATCGCGAGCTCGAGGACATGAAAACCAGAGGGGCGGTGGGTCGGGTTTGCTTGCATGCCCCCCCCAAGCGAAAGAAGCGTGACAGCGCCCAGCCTCTCGCATGCTGCCGCCTGCGGGCGCTGGCGCGCTTCTTTCGCGTTCGGGCAGGCAAGCAAAACCGGCACACCGCATCGGGATTCAGTTCGATGCGAGATTTGATCGATGCCGATCGCCGGCGCAGCTCCGATGCCGGTCACGGACGCGGCTCCGATGCACCATGGCCGATGCGACTCCGATGCGGAACGCCGACGCTGATGCGGAATCCGCCAACTGAATCTCGGTGCGGCGGGGTGTTCTTGCTTGCCTGCCCGGGCGCGAAAGAAGCGCGCCAGCGCCCCGTCCTGATCGGCATTCGAGCGCGAGGGCGCTGTCACGCTTCTTTCGCTGGGTGGGGCATGCAAGCAAGAACACCCCACCGCCCCTCCAAATTTCATGTCCTCGAGCTCGCGCTCCAAGCCATCGAGCTCCTTCGCCCCACAGTTGGGCATATCCGACGCTGCGATCGCGACCTGGGCGAGCAGCTTCGACGAGCTCTCAGCTCCGTTGCATTGAACATCGCCGAAGGCAATCGCAGCCAAGGCGGCCATCGCATCGCACGCTTCTCCACCGCCGCCGGATCCGACAGCGAATCACGTGCCGCCCTACGCGTCGCGGTCGCCTGGGGCTACGTCCACCCCCGCGAAATCGAAGCCGGCGAGCGATTGCTCGACGAAGTCGCCGCCATCCTCCACCACCTCGGCGCAGTGCGCTAGCGCACAGCGCGGGAGCTGGGCAACACCGTCCAGCTCCCCCCACCGACTCACCTCCGACCCAATTCCGGGTGCCGAATCTGCGTCTGCGTCTGCGTCTGCGTCTGAATCTGCGTCTGAATCTGCGTCTGCGTCTGCGTCTGAATCTGAATCTGAATCTGAATCTGCGTCTGAATCGGTCCCGGATTCGGATCCGGATCCGGAATCCGGAATCGGATCCGGCCCCGAATCCGGATCCGATCCCGAAACCGGATCCCGAATCCGGCGCCGCAATCGGCGAGCCACCTGGAAGGTGGCGGACCGCCGGCAGGATGCCGGCGCTCCATGCCTACCGGCGGCGAGGGCGGCGGAGGGCGACGGCGTTGGCCCTGGGTTCCGGCGTGGGATCCAAGGGTGGCAACGCCAGCACGAGGCGCTCGATGCGCGGGAGGGCGTCGTTGAGGGCGCGCTCGGCGCGGAGTTCGTCGAAGGGGGCCTCGAAGACGAGCACGATGATGTAGATCGTCGCGAACGACTGGGCCACGTAGCCGAAATCGGCCAGGCGCACGGTTTCTCGGATGGGCCTCCCCTTGCGAAGGCTGTCGATCCCCGGGAGGCTGCGCACCTCGCGCAGCGCGCGCTGGGCGCTGGGCACCAAGTCGCGAAGATCCGGCGGGGGCAAGGATTCCACCCCTTTGGGCTCGGAGATCTGCGTTTGGCTCGGCTCCGGGGGAACCGGGGCGGGCAGATCGGCCAGGCGCGGTCCCGGCAACGGCGCGGGCGGGGGGAAGGTCACCAGCTCGGCCAGATCTTCGTCGGCGTCCAGATCCTCGGGGGGCGGGGGCCGCTCGGATTTGTCGCGGTAGAGGGGCGTCACCGACGCGTAAGGCTCCAGCGGATCCACGACGTGGAGGACCGCGCTGAGCTCCGGGGGCTCTTCCAGCGGGCCGCGTTGGTGGGTGGCGCCCCAGACGACCGGCGAGTGGGCGTCCAAGACCAGTGCCTCCACCGCCTGGGTGCGCGTGGCCAGCGCCCGCAGCTCCTCCCGAAGCGAGCGCGAGATGGACAGACGCGCAGGCGGCTTGGAGTGCGCCTCGATCAACGCCGCGAAGGTGTTCATCAGCATCCCCAGTCGGCGCCGCAGCGCGGCGGGGTTTCCGGGGGCGGTGTTGAAGGTTACCGCGATCCGCGTCCCGTCCAACAAGCGCGCATAAAGCACGTTGGCGGCGGGACTTTCCGGCTCGGGGTCTTTGGTGAGGACGCGCACGTCCTCGGCGCCGAGCTCACGCCGCACAAGGGCGACGAACCGCGAAAACGGTGACTCGGGATCAGGGGGGGGACGGTCGGACATCGGGAACCTAGCTCGACAGCGGCGGCCCACCCAGAGTATCGCCAAACGGGGGTGGGCAATGCGCTATATCACGGGCGCGTAAGGTAACCGATGATCCTGCGCAGCAACGCGGCGTAGCTCCGGCGAAACTGTGGCTCCTCGGGACCGTAGCCCGTGAGCATCCGAGCGGCCTGGGGCATGAGCCAGGGGTAGCTGGCCAGCCCCATGAGGACGATCATGGCCAACTCGCTCTTTTCGTCCCGGAGCAGGCCATGGTCGCGTTGGGCCTTGGCCACCCGCTCCAGGCCCGGCTTGAAGAGCTTCGCCCGCATCTTTTCCGAGGGGACCTCCCGGCTGCCGTAGGTGAGCGCCTCCCACTGCATCATCCGCATCCAGTCGCGCTTGCTGCCGAAGTTGTCGTAGATGTAGGGCAGCATGTCCTGCACACTTTGCGGACCGGCCTCGATGATCTGCTCCTTGTCGGCCTGGATGGCCAACATGGTGGCCTCGAAGAGCTCCTTCTTGTTCCCGAAGTAGTGGTACAGCATGCGCTTGTTGATGCGCGCCCGTTTGGCGATCGCATCCACACGGGCCCCGGCAAATCCCCGCGCCGCGAATTCCTTCATCGCCGCCGACAGGATGCGCGCCTGTGAGCGTTCCGGATCGCGCGCACGCGGCTCCCGAGCCTCACGCGCAGCGGACCCTTCATACTTCTTAACCGTTGTCAGCTTGGCCTTGCTCACGCGCGACGCTATGTAACCACCTGGTTAGTTAACCCACAACACCCCATGCGCATTCCGCCCTCCTTTAGCCCATTTTCTGCGGTGATGCTCTGCGCCGTGGCTCTTGCTGCGGCCCCCTGCATGACCGGGTGCAAGCGCTCGGAAGCGAAGACCGAGCCTGTCAGCAAGGAAGATCCGACGGTGCATGCCAGCGTGGTGCAAGTCACCGAGCAGGCGATGCCGGAGTATCTTACCCTCATCGGCACGCTCCGCGCGAACCAGGAGTCGGACATCGCGGCCGACGCCAGCGGAAAAGTGCTGGCCACGTTCGTGGAGCGTGGTCAGGCGGTGCGCAAGGGCGAGTCGCTCGCCCGGCTGGATTCACGCGCCGCGGTCATCAGCGTCAGCGCCACCGAGGCTCAATCGAACCAGGTGAAGTCCAACTTGGAGCAAGCCCAGCGTGAGTGCGAGCGCGTGAAGCATTTGCTCGAGACCAGCGCCATCTCGCAGGCCGAGTACGATCGAACGACGTCGCAATGTTCGTCGACGCAGTGGTCGCTCGCCGCCGCCGAGGCGCAGAGCGAAAATGCCCGCAAATTGCTGGGCGATAGCAACCTGCGCGCGCCGTTCGACGGCGTCATCGGAGAGCGCTACGTCAACGTCGGGCAGTACGTGAAGCCCGAGACCAAGGTCGCGTCCATCTACGCACCGGATCCCCTCCGCCTCGAGCTCACCGTGCCCGAGGCGCAGGCCGGGATGATCCAGCCCAACATGACGCTCACCTTCAGCGTGACCGCATTCGGCGACGAAAAATTCTCGGGCACCGTGCGTTACGTGAGCCCGCACATTCGCGAGTCCAGCCGCGATCTCGTCGTCGAGGCCATCGTGCCGAACCCCGGCCCCAACGGGAAAGGCGCGAAAGATGGCAAGCCGGCGGGCGCGGGAAAGCTCCGCCCGGGCATGTTCGCCACGGCCAAGCTCCTGCTCAGCGAGCACCCCGTTCCCACCGTTCCCGTGACCGCGCTCCGGCGCGAGGGCATCACGGCGCGGCTCTTCGCGGTGGTCGATGGTCGCGCCAACGAGCGACTCGTTCAGGTCGGGGAGGAAAAGGGCGGCGTCATCGCCGTCGTGAGCGGCATCAACCGCGGGGACGGTGTCGTCGCCCAACCCGGTCCCGACGTCCGCGACGGCGTCCGCATCCAGTAAATTCCGTAGGAGAGGCAACCTTTCATGCAGTGGCTTGCGGCGATCTGCATCAAGCGCCCCATTTTTGCGACCGTCCTCATCCTGGTCATCTGCGTGGTGGGTGCCTTCGGCTACGTCCAATTGGGCGTCGACCGCTTCCCCAAGGTCGATCTTCCCATCGTCACGGTCACCACGCGCCTTCCCGGCGCGGCGCCGGAAGACGTCGAGACCGAAATCACCGAGAAGATCGAAGAAGCCGTCAACACCGTCAGCGGCATCGACGAGTTGAACTCGGTCACCTCCGAGGGCGTCTCGCTGGTGACCATCACGTTCATCCTCGAGAAAGATCCGGACATCGGCGCGCAGGAGATCCGCGACCGCCTCAATCTGATCTTGCCCGATCTGCCGAAGGACATCGAGCAGCCCACGGTGCAAAAGCTCGATCCCGACTCGCAGCCGGTCCTCTATCTGGCGCTCAACGCGCCAGAGAAGCCCATTCAAGAGGTCACCGAGTTCGCCGACAAGCGCATTCGGCGCCTGATCGAGACCATCGACGGCGTGGGCCAGGTGCAAATCATCGGCGGGCAGGAACGCCAGGTGAACGTGTGGCTCGATCCCATTGCGCTGCGCGGTGCGGGGATCACCGCGCTGGACGTGCAGCGGGCCATCTCGTCGCAGAACCTGACGACGCCGGGCGGCCGCGTGGACACCGGACCGGAGCAACTCACCTTGCGCATCCACGGGCGCGTGGAGCGTCCGCAGGAGATTGGCGAGCTGGTGGTGCGCCAGGTGGCGGGGCACTCGATCCGCGTGAAAGACGTGGCCAAGGTCGAAGATGGCGCGGAGGAACGCGAGACCGCCGCGCAGCTCAATGGACGGCGCACGGTCACCATGCAGGTGCGCAAGCAATCGGGATCGAACACCGTGAAGGTGGTCGACGCCGTCAAGACGCGCATCGGAGATCTGAAAAAGACGCTCCCCGCGGGCTACCAGCTCGACGTCGTGCGCGATGACTCGGGCGTCATCCGCACCAGCGTCGATGCCGTGCACGAGCACTTGATCATCGGCGCCATCCTCGCCGCGCTGGTGGTGCTCCTGTTCCTGGGCAACCTGCGAAGCACGATCATCGCGGCCGTCGCGATCCCCACGAGCATCATCGGCACCTTCGCCCTGATGTGGATTCAGAATTTCACGCTCAACACGATCACCCTCTTGGCCCTGGCGCTGGCCGTGGGCATCGTCATCGACGACGCCATCGTCGTGTTGGAGAACATCTACCGCCACGTCGAAGAAAAAGGCGAATCGCCCGAGGAAGCCGCGCGCACGGGCACGCAGGAAATCGGCCTCGCGGTGCTCGCCACGACGCTCTCGCTCATCGCGGTCTTCCTTCCCGTGGCCTTCATGGGCGGCATCCCGGGGCGCTTTCTCAAGAGCTTCGGCGTGACCATGGCCTTCGCCATTGCCGTGTCGCTGCTGGTGAGCTTCACGCTCACGCCGATGATGGCCTCGCGCTGGCTCAAGCCGCATGACAAGACCGCGCACAAGGGGAAGGAGCCCCTGGGCGAGCGCATCGTCAACTTCTTCTATCGGCCGATCGAGCGCATCTACATGGCCATGCTGCGCTTCGTGATGCGCCGGCGGTGGGTCGTCGTGGTGCTCTCGTTGGCCACACTCGGCTCGTGCGGGCCGCTCGCCGGCAAGGCCAACAAGGGATTTCTCCCGCGCAACGACGACGCACACTTCGAGGTCGTGGTGCGCGCGCCCGAGGGCACCAGCCTGGCGCAGACGGAACTCATCGGCGAGCGCATGGCACGCGACATCCGCGCCTACTCCACGGTGCACGCCACCTTGGTCACCGTCGGCGGTGACTCGAGCAAGACGCAGAACGCCGCGCGCATCTACGTGCGCCTGGTCGATCCTGCGTTCCGGCCGGAGCAGTCGCAAGAACAGATCATGAACCAGTTCCGTAAGGAGGTGGTTCCCAGGCAGCCCAAGGACCTGCGCATCACCATTTCCGAAATCGGCGCGTTCTCGGGCGGCGGCTTCTCCACCGCGAAGATCCAGTACACCGTGCGCGGGCCCGATCTGCGCAAGCTCGAAGAAGTGACCTCGCACGTGCTGCCCAAGCTCCGCAAGGTGCCCGGCGCAGTGGACGTCGACTCCTCCCTCATCCTGGGCAAGCCCGAAATGGGCGTGTACATCCACCGCGGGCGCGCGGCCGATCTGGGCGTGCAAGTCTCGGACATCGCGAACGCGCTGCGGCTCCTCGTCGAGGGCGACGAGGTGTCGAACTACGAAGAGCACGGCGAGCAATACGACGTGCGCGTCCGCGCCGAACCGAAATACCGCGCCGACATGAACGGGCTGCGGCTGCTGACCGTACCTTCGCAGCGGCTCGGGTTCGTCCCGCTGAGCGACGTCGTCGAGTTGCGGCGGGGCACGGGGCCGGCGGAGATCCGCCACCTGAATCGGCAGCGCGTGGTGACCATGCTCGCGAACGTCATTCCCGGCGTGGGCGAAGGCTCCGTGGCCTCCGAGTTGAAGAAGATCATCGACGAGGAAAAGCTCCCCGCCGACTACGTCGCCGCGCCCACCGGGCAGACACGCGAGATGGGGCGCGTGATGGTGAACTTCGGCCTCGCCATCGGACTCTCCTTCGTCTTCATGTACCTGGTGCTGGCGGCCCAGTTCGAGTCGTGGCTGCACCCCTTCACCATTCTTCTGAGCCTGCCGCTCACCCTCCCCTTCGCGTTCATGTCGGTCATTCTGTTCAAGCAGGCGATCGACATCTATTCGATGTTGGGCATCCTGGTGCTCTTCGGCGTGGTGAAGAAGAATGCCATCTTGCAGATCGACCACACGAACCAACTGCGGCGCGCGGGCATGCCGCGGCTCGAGGCGATTCTGCAAGGTAACCGCGATCGTTTGCGGCCCATCTTGATGACCACGTTGGCCTTCGTGGCCGGCATGATCCCGCTCATCCTCTCCAAGGGGGTCGGCGCGGGGTACAACCGAGCCACGGCCGGCGTGGTCGTGGGTGGACAGATTCTCTCGCTGCTGCTGACGTTGCTTGCGACGCCCGTTGCGTATTCGCTCTTCGATGATGCGTCCAGGTGGTTGCGCAAGGTTTTCCGGCTGAAAGGGCCGAGCGAGTTCGACGTGGCGGTGGCGGAAACGTCGTCATCGGAGGCAGAGCGACAGGTCCCCGCGCAATCGCTGCCCATGCCAGGCGAGTAGACAAAAGCTATTCTTTGGGCGGTCCGGGTTGCCTGGGGCGCGCAGGAACCTATCTGCATCGGCAATGTCTTCTCCAAAACGTACGAATCGTGCGGTAACCACGATCGCGATCCTGCTCTCGTTGTTCATGGCAGCGATGGAAACCACGGTCGTCGCGACGGCGATGCCGACGGTGGTGGCGGATCTCGGGGCGCTCGAGTTGTACGGGTGGGTCGGCGCGGTGTACCTGCTGGGCAATACGGTGGCGATGCCGATTTACGGCAAGCTGTCGGACCTGTACGGGCGCAAGGCGCTCATGTTGGTGGGCATCACGCTCTTCCTGATTGGCTCGATGGCCAGCGGCCTCTCGCAGTCGATGGTTCAGTTGATCGCCTTCCGCGCGTTGCAGGCGCTGGGGGCCGGCGGGTTGCAGACGCTCGCGTTCACCGTGGCGGGCGACATCTACGAGGTGAAGGAGCGCGCCCGCATCCAGGGCATCTTCGGCGCCGTCTGGGCCATCGCCGGCATGAGCGGGCCATTCTTGGGCGGGCTTCTGGTGAAGTTCCTCTCCTGGCACTGGGTCTTCTACGTCAACGTGCCCGTCGGTATTTTGGCCGCATTTCTCTACGTGATCGCCTTCCACGAATCGGTGGAGAAACGGGAGGCCAAGCTGGATATCCCCGGCGCCATCTTCGTGACCGGCGCCGTGGTGTCGCTTCTCCTGGGCACGAGCCGCGTGGCGCCGGCCATCACCATTCCGCTGGCCATCGTGCTCGGCGTGATCATGATCCTGGTCGAGCGCCGCGCCGAGGAGCCGGTGATTCCGCTGGATCTGCTGCGGAAGAGGGTCATCGGCCTGTCGTGCCTCTTGGGCGGCGTCGTCGGCGCGAGCATGATGTCCGTGGTGACGTACCTTCCCTTGTACCTGCAAGGGATCGTGGGCACGAGCGCCACCACCGCGGGCTCGATGCTTTCGCCGCTGCTCATCGGCTGGCCGCTGGCGGCCACCTTCACCGGGCGGCTCCTGTCGCGCTTCTCGTACCGCACGATGATGATCTTCGGGTGGACCCTGGCGACGGCATCGCTGGTCGTGCTCGCGATGGAAATCCAGAATGTGGCGTCGCCGGGTGTGCTCTACGCCATCATGTTCTTCCTGGGCTTGGGCCTCGGCTTCGCCAACACGCCCGTCATCCTCGTGCTTCAGGAAAGCGTCACGTGGCAGCAGCGCGGCGCAGCCACCGCGGCGAGCGCGTTCTTCCGCACCATCGGTGGCTCCATCGCCGTGGGTGCACTCGGAGCCATCCTGGCCGGCGGCCTCGCAGGCCTGGCCGACCCACGCGTGCTCTCCGAGATCATGGGCCCCGAGCACGGGCACCACCTCGATCCGGCCTTGATGGGCCGCATCTCCGCGCAGTTGGAGGCGTCGCTGGTGACCATCTTCCGCATCATCTCGGCGATGGCGGCATCGGCCCTCGCCCTCGCCTTTTTCTTCCCGCGGCTGCGCCTCGGTCAGGGGGCGGGCACGTTACGGGAGCGTCAGGATCGGTCCCTTGATGACGGACTTGTCGGACAGGACGCCGAAAACGCGAAGATGACGACCTGACTGCAGCCCGCCCATGTTCGACGTGTAGAGCGTCAGGTGGTGCGGGCCTGCGGGGATCGACACGGAGCCATCCCCTTTGTTGATCCATTTGCCGTCCTCGAGAACGCCGAGGCCGGAGGACATGCGGCCGAGCTCCAGGGTGCCGCCGAACTGCTGCGGTGCCTCCTCGATTCCGATCAGGGTGTTCACGCGAAAAAAGTTGTCTGGCTCGCCGCGTTCGTCCGTCGACATGAGAAAGAGCGCGGAGAGCGGCCCCGTCACGTCCACGACGAACGAGATATCGAGCAGGCCATCGGGGTAGAGGTACGCATCGCGGCCGCCTACTTTGTCGACCCGGAGGGAATCCGGCGAAATCTGCAAGGAGCGCACGCTCGCCCCGTTCGACGAAACTTCCACCGAGGTGGAAGACGACGAAGGGGATTGCGCCGCGTTCGAACTGCCGCCGCATGCGGAAAACGCGGCCAAGAAAACCAGGGCAGGCGCAGGCGCCACCAAGCCAACCACGCGGACGAGGTACTTCGGAAGACGGGCCATGCGCGCATCTTAGTGGAGCCGGTTTCTTGGTACACTACGAAGATGGATGCGGTGAAATTGGCTCGGCTGATCGATGCAGCGCAAGGGCGCGTGCCGTGCGACGTGGTGGTCAAGGACGTGCGGTACCTCGATGTGTTCACGTGCACGTGGCACCAGGGGGACTTGGCCGTCAAAGATGGGTTCCTGGTGGGGCTGGAGCCGGGGCTCTCGGCCGAGCGCACGATCGAGGGGCGCGGCCGCTCCGTCGTGCCGGGATTTTGCGATGCGCACGTGCACCTGGAGAGCTCCCTCCTCACGCCCCATCATTTCCAGCGCGCGGTGCTCCCGCGCGGGACGACCTCGGCCATCTGCGATCCGCACGAGCTGGCCAATGTGATCGGCCTCGGCGGCATTCGCTACTTCCTCGATGCGGCGCGCGGCATGGCCCTGAACCTGCGCGTGATGCTCAGCTCCTGCGTGCCCGCGACCGATTTCGAGACCAACGGCGGAGGAACCATCGACGCCGCGGCCCTGGCCACGTTGCTGGACCACCCGAAGACCTTGGGCCTGGCCGAAATGATGAACGTGCCCGGCGTGCTTCACGCCGATCCGGCGGTACTGGCGAAGCTGGAGACCTTCGTGGGGCGGCGCATCGACGGGCACTGCCCGCTGGTGCGCGGGCGCGATCTTTCGGCGTACGCGGCGGCGGGCATCTCGAGCTGCCACGAGAGCTCGGAGTACGACGAGGCAAAGGAAAAGCTCACCAAGGGCATCGCGGTGTGGATCCGCGAGGGCAGCGTGGCCAAAGATCTGCGCGCGCTGGCGCCGCTGCTCACCATGGCGACGTCGACGAGCATCGGCTTCTGCACCGACGATCGCAATCCGCTGGACATCGCGCGCGAAGGGCACATCGATCACTTGGTGCGCGGGGCCATCGGGTACGGCGTGCCGGCCGAGGTGGCCTACCGTGCGGCATCGTTCAGCGTGGCGCGGCACTATGGGCTCATGCGGCGGGGCGCCATTGCGCCGGGGCACGTGGCCGATTTGATCCTGCTCGACGACGTGGCGACGTGTGCCATCTCCGACGTGCTCGTCGCCGGCACACCGGTGGGCGAGCTCGATCTTTCGGGTGATGCCGACGCGCGGGAAGGCGCTGCGGCGCGCGGGACGATGAAGGCGCACGTTCCCGATGCGCGCGATCTCGAAGGACCTTCGGGCCGCGTGCACGTCATCGGCGTGCGCGAGGGGCGCATCCTCACCGATCGCGCGGTCATGGCCCACGATGCGGAGGGCGTGGCACGCCTCACGGTGCTCGAGCGCTACGGTCACGGCTCGAGGCCGGCCAACGGCTACGTGCGCGGCTTCGGGCGCAACTTCCGCGGGGCCATTGCATCCAGCGTGGGGCACGATAGCCACAACCTCATCGTCGTCGGGAGCAACACCGCCGACATGCGCACGGCGCTCGCAACGTTGATCGACAGCGGCGGCGGGTTCTGCGTCGTGGGCGCCGGCTCCGTGCACGCGCACCTCGGATTACCCATTGGCGGACTCATGTCCCCGGAGGAGCCGATTTTCATCGAGCGGGCCTTGGGGAAATTGCATCATGCGAGCAAGGAGATCGGCTGCGAGCTTCCCGAGCCGTTTCTTCAGCTAGCGTTTCTCAGCCTCCCGGTCATTCCGTCGCTCAAGCTCACCGATCGAGGTCTCATGGATGTCGATGCGTTCCAGTTGATCGACGTACGCGCCGCATGACGTCACCCGCCCCCGCAACCATGAAGCGAGTCGCCCTCATCCTGGCCGGAGGGGCTGCGCGGGGTGCGTACGAGGTGGGGGTGGTTGCGTACCTTCTTCAGGAGGTGTCCCGTGCACTGGGCCGCGACGTGCCGCTCGACATTCTGTGCGGCACGTCGGTGGGCGCGCTCAACGCGGCGGGGTTGGCGGCCTTCGCCGACGAGCCGCGCGAGCGCGCGCAGCGCCTCGTGGACGTGTGGCGCGAGCTTCGGGTGGGCGATCTGGTCAAGTCGGATTTGCGCGGGCTCCTAGCGGGCTCGCGTGCGCTGCTCGACACCAGTGGGCTGGAAAAACTGGTCGCGGACAAGATTCCGTTTGCGCGCATCGCCGACAACCTCGCCCGGGGAATGCTCACGGCGGTGACCATTTCGACGACGCACGTGGCGAGCGGCAAGACCATCGTGTTCGTGCAGCGCGCGGAGCCGGGGCTGCTGGCCTGGGGCCACGAGCCCACCCTCGAGCCGCGCGCAGCGATCCTCACCGAGCACCATGCGCTGGCCTCGGCGGCGATTCCCATCTTGTTCCGGCCGGTGCTCATCGATGGGCAGTACTACTGCGACGGCGGGCTGCGGCAGAACGTGCCGCTCTCACCGGCACGGCGTCTCGGTGCCGACGGATTGCTCATCGTGAATCCGCGCTACATCCGGCAGAATGGGCGCGATGCCACGGCCGAGGATGAACCGCGCCCGGGGCCGTTGATGCTGTTCGGCAAGGCGCTCAATTCGCTGTTGCTCGACCGGCTCGATACCGACTTGGCGCGCCTGGAGGGCATCAATCGCCTCCTGTCGGCGGGCACGCGGCGCTTCGGTCCGGGCTTCGTCGATGCGATCAACGAGGAGCTCGGACGCCACGCGCCGCCCAAGATCCGTCCCCTGTCGACGATTCTGGTGCGCGCCTCGGAGGACATCGGCAAGATGAGCGTCGAGTTCGTGCGCTCGCCGAAGTTCCAGGGGCGCGTGGGCGGGCCGCTGGCGCGGGTGATGCGGCGCCTGGCGGAGGCAGGCGGCGATTCGGAGTCGGATCTGCTGTCGTACGTGCTCTTCGACGGGGAATTTGCCTCGGAGCTGATCGACCTCGGGTGGCTCGACGCCAAAGGGCGCCACGACGAGCTATGTGCCTTCTTCGAGTCCATGTGGACCGCGCGCGATTCGCTCGCCTGACGAGGTTCCGAGGCGCGTGGCCGACGTGAGCCCGCCGCTTGCCGCGAAAAGGGCGAGCGCCGCCCAAAGGCCGAGTGCCCCCAAGGTCCATCCGCCGTCCGCGCGGGCAGCGGGCACGAAGGTGAACGCGGGGCGCTCGGTGAGCGATGCGGCGGTGAGCGGTTCGTGAACGAGCACCTTGCGATCGAACCACGCGGAGAAGTACCGCTGGAAGGTCGTCACTTGCTCCGAGAAGGCATCGTGACGCTCACGGCTGGTGCCGGCGAGATCGTCGAGGAGTCGATCCAGCACGACCACCGGTGAAGCGGCCGAGTACCGGCGCACCAGTGCGCGCTGCGCCGTGAGGGCATCGTGGTAGCTCGCCTCGACGGGTGCAGCCGCAGTGCGCACGCGGGCCCTGCTGGCGATCTGCCGCGCGTAATAGTCGTCCGGATCGGGGCGGGCGCCGGACTGCGCGAGATCGGGATGATCCTCATAGTAGCGGGCGAGAAGCTTGCTGCCCTCCAGGGAAGCCTGGCGCGTCGCCTCGCGCACGAGCATGGTGCGCTCGGTCCGCGACGGAATGGGAACACGCGCTTCGACGTGCGCCTCGAGCAGTACCGGTGCCGCCACCACGAGAAAGAACCACGCGGCAAGCGAGGCGAGGCCGCTGGCCGCCGCGGCGTGGAAGATGCCCTGGAGGGCCACGGCCACGCAGGCCCAAAAGAGCGCATAGACGGCGATGGCCACGGTGACGAGGCCCACGTCGGAATACGGCGCATGCCCCGTGGGGGAGAACGCGAGGCCGAGCAGCACCGAAGCCACCGCCACGAGCACCAAGGGGAGCGTGCGCACGGCGGCGCGCATCGCGTAGGCGCGGCGCGCGTGGATGCCCTGCGAAAGCAGAAGGCGCAGAACGAAGGACTCGCGATCGCGCGCCACCACGTCGAAGGTCAACCCGAGGACGAAGAGCGGCAAGAGGACGACGAGGACGAAGGCCAAGTCGAAGGGGCCAATGCCCTGAAGCCGCGGATTCTCCAGGTTGCCCGTGGCACCTTCGAGCGGGCCCGCGGCGGTGGTGACGGATACGACCTGCGTGCGCGCCACGCGCAATGCGTCGAACGGCTCCGCGGGAAGCATCGCGTACGTGGCCCCGCGCCCGCGCCCCATGGCGCCGGCGTTTCGCGGATCCTGCCACGCCTCGGGAGATTTGCCGCCGCGACCGAGGGCGCCCATCTCGCCTTGCAACGCAGCGATGCGGGAAGCCTCCTCGCCCGCGAGCTCGCTGCGAAATGCGGCCTCGCGGCGGGCGGTGGAGACGCCTTGCGCGAGGGCCGCGAGGCACACCACGGTGAAAAACAGGTACGCGATCCAGGCCGTGCGATCGCGTCGTAGGAGAAGCCATTCGCCCCGGCATAGGTTCATGGTGTTCATGTTTCGAGCTCCATGCGGGAACGACGGCGCACGACGAGCTCCGCGCATGCCACCGTGCCGGCGCACCAGACGAGAAGAATCACGAGAGCCCCCCAGGCATAGGAAAGCGCGAACGCGGGCGGCGGCGGCGCATAGCCAAACGGTGGCACCTCGCCCCAGAGTGCGCGATCGGCGGTCTTCTGGCCTTTGTGCTCCATGAGGAACGTGTTCATCCGCCGCACGAGCTCCTGACGATGCCGTTCCGCGGCGTCGGCGAAGTCATCGACGTGCCGCCGATCCGTCCCCGCGAGCGCCGCCGACCAGCGCTCGAGGGCGAGCCAGACCACCGCCACGCTCGCGCGATCGAGCCACGCGTCCTGCGCCGCGAACTGCGCGCGAAGGTCGTCGCGGTGGCGCTGGTAGATGACCTGATCGCGCTCCTCGTCGGTCTGAAGGCTCAAGCCTCGAAGGTCGATGGGCAGATCCTCCTCGCGGGCCACGCTGTAACGCGCGAGCGTCTTCGCCCGCAGCTCGGCCATGCGACCGCTGTACCCTTCTTCGTCGAGATCGCGCTCGAGGGCGGCGTGGGCCGTCGATGCGAGGGGGAGCGGAGCCGCTGCGTCGGTCAGGTACGCCGCCAGCCGCGGGGCGGCCAGAAAAAGCAGACTCCAGATGGCCAAGAGCGAGACCAAGGCGCTGCGCGTGCCCTTGGCCGAAGCCGACACCGAGAGGCCGATGCCCAAGAGCACCAGCCCATAGAGGCCGTAACCGAGCAGGACCCACGCCGTGCGCACCGGATCGAGCGCGAAGCTCTCGAACGACGCAAAGAAGCGCACGAGCACGACGATGACCCCGAGAAACCCGGCCAGCAGCACCCCGAGCGCCAGCGCCTTGCCCCAGAAGAGCGTGCGCAGGGAGACGCCTTGCGCCAGCAGCAACTTGAGGGTCCCTCGCTCGCGCTCCCCGGCGATGGCGGGCGCCGCGAGCATGAAGAGAACCAGCGGCAACAAGGTGCGCAGCAGCGCCGCCGCGGAGGAGCCTCCGAGACGCGCGAGGCTCGACGCATCGGCTGCAGGTGCGTCGCGCAAATCGTTGGCCTTGTGCGCCTCGAGGTACACCGAGGTGCCCTCGAAGGCGTGAACCCCCGGCTCGAAAAGGCCCAGCGCGCCCAGCGGCCGAAAGGCGTACACGCCGAAGTGCGCGGCGGAGTGCGGGTTCTTTTCGCCCTGCGTGAGCCACTGCTCGTGCGATTCGGCCTGCGCGTGGGCCCGCACCCGCTCGTAGTCACGCGCCACGCGCGCACCGGACGAGAGGGCGAGGCCCAAGAGAACGACGAAGAGCGCGACGGCTCCGAGAATGCGGCCATCGCGCAGAAACGCGCGAAGCTCGTGCCGCGCGACGGCACCGGTCACGCGGGTCACGCTGGCCGCGCTCATTGCATTTGCTCCAGGTAGATCGCCTCGAGGCGCCCCGCGGCAACGTCACGCGCGCGCAACTTCGAGACGAGGCGCCCACCGCGCATGATGCCGATGTCGTCGGCCAGCTCGTGCGCGCGGAAAAGGTCGTGCGTGGCCATGAGCACGGCGATGCCCTTGCCTCGGGTGAGCTCGCGCAAAATCGCGCAGAACTCGTTGGCCGCCTTGGGGTCGAGCCCCGAGAGCGGTTCGTCCAGAAGGAGCGCCTTGGCGTTCTTGGCCAGCGCTATGGCCAGGCCGACCTTCTGGCACATGCCCTTGGAATACGTCTCCGTGCGCCGCCGTGCCTCGGCGGCACCGAGCCCCACCTGCGCGAGAATGGCCGCGAGCTCCGCGGTCGTGCGCTCGCCCTGGCCGCTCACGCGGTGGAAGTAGCCGAGGTTCTCGAGCCCCGTGAGGTGCGGGTACAGCGAAAGCCGGTCGGGCACGTACGCCGCCGCCCGACGGGCCGCCGCCAGCTCGATCTGCACATCGTGCCCCGCGATGGCGGCGCTTCCCGAGCTGGGCGTGAGAAGCCCCAGGAGCAGGTGCACGGTGGTGCTCTTGCCCGCGCCATTCGCCCCCAGAAGCGCCAAAATGGCGCCGGACTGCACCTCGAAGGAGACGTCGTCCAACGCGCGCACACCCCCGAATTGCTTCGAGAGAGCGCGCGCGGCGATCGCCGGTGAATCGGTTCCTGACATGTGCCTCGCCTTCCTCTCGGAAGGTTGCACACCCCCAATTCACATGCAACACAATTGCAATAGATACGTCACTGCATCAGCAACTCACCGTGCCCCCCTCACCGTGCCCCCCTCACCGTGCAATGCCCTCGAGAAGCGTGGAAAGCCCCGGAAGCGGATGCACGGTGCGCAGGTCGAAGCCCGCACCGTCGAGGAGCTCGCGGAGCTGGGCTTCCGTGCGTTGCCTGCCCTGCGACAAGACGGTCATCATTTCCATGTCGAGGAAATGAACCATGGGGTAGACGGGTTGGTCCGTCACCAGCAGTTCGACGATGAGGATCCGCTGATTCGGATTCATCGCGCGGCGGCAATTCCTCAAGATCGAGAGGCTGTGCGCATCGTCCCAATCGTGCAGAATGTCCTTGAGCAGGTAGGCATCGGCTCCCGCGGGAATGGCCTCGAAGAAGTCGCCCGAGACGAACTCGCAGCGCGAGAGAACGTTGCGCTGGCGAAGACGGGCGCGCGCTTCTTCGAGGCGGGCGGGCTGGTCGAACAGCATGCCCGAGAGGTGTGGATGCTTGTCCAGAATGCCCGCGAGAAGCATCCCGCTGCCGCCGGCGACGTCGCAAAGCTTTTTCACGTCGCGAAAGACGGGCAGCGCGGCGACGCCGGGCGCGTCCAGTTCGGTGAGGCGCGACATGGCCTCGTTGAAGGTGGCCCCGTGCTCGGGGTGCTTCTCGAAGTAGCCCCAAAACGACGTACCGTGCACCCGCTCGAAGGCGCTCTTGCCGGTCATCACCGTGTGCTCCAACTCGGCCCACGCGTGGGCGTGGTAGGCCGCACCGAAATATTCCGGGAAGGCCGGCCCCCCCAGCGCATCTCGGCGGAGCACGCGCGAGACGCGGTTGTTGCCGAAGCGCCCGTCGCGCTCGCGCCGGAAGACGCCGATCTGAACCAGCGCCCGCATCATGCGCTCCAGCGCGTCGGGGTTGGCGCCCGTCCGCAGAGCGAGCTCGGGCGCATCCAGTGGGCCATTTTCCAGGATGTCCGCGATTTTCAGCTTGGCGGCAACGTGGACCATTTGCGTGCGCATCACCGCGAGGGTGTGCTCGAACACGGTGAGCTCGGGCGGGGTGATGGCGTCGAGCACCTTGAGAACGGCTGCGCGCAGCGCGAGCATGCTCTGCACCACGAAACGACCAGGGTTCGGCGGGGGTACGTACGTTCCGTCGGACATGTCCGGCGTACTCTAATCTTTTTGCTTCGGGTTCCGTGCGGAAGTAGCCTCCGCGCGTGAGCGAAAGTACGGATCTTGCCCCCCTCTCCTTCTTCACGCGACTTTGGTTCGCGTGGATTGCGTTTTTCCGCGTTCTCTTCGACGGCGAGTTCGCCGCCCGAGCCTGGGATGCCCGCGAGCCCCGCGCGCTGCCGCCTGCCCCTCCTCCGCCGAAGGAAATAGCTCCGCCGCCCGCGAAGGAGCCCGAGCCGGCTGAAAAATCCGTGGACGGGGCGCTGCAACTGCTCGGGCTTTTCCAGCGTGAGGGCCGCCTGGTGGACTTTCTGACACAGGAGATCGCGCCCTTCGCCGACGCCGAAATCGGCGCGACCGCGCGGGTGATCCACGAGGGATGCCGCAAGGCGCTGCTGTCGCACGCGACCATCGTCCCCCTTCGCTCGGAGGACGAGGACACGACGGTGACGTTGAACACGGGCTTCGACCCGGCCGAGGTGAAGCTGACCGGCAATGTGAAGGGCAGCGGCCCCTACCGCGGGGTTTTGCGCCACCGCGGCTGGCGCGCCAAGGAGATCACGCTGCCGGCGGCGGTGTCGGGGCACGACGCGAGCATCCTTTGCCCGGCGGAGGTCGAACTGTGAGCGACCAAAAACGCTTCGTCGTCGGGATCGATCTGGGCACCACGCACACGGCCCTGGCGAGCGCACCGCTCGGGGATGAAAAGGCTCGGCCCGAGGTGACGCCCATCGAGCAGCTCGTGGCCGCGGGAACGGTGGACTCGCGGACCTTGTTGCCATCGTTCTTGTATTTCGCCGCGGAGGCCGAGGGCCCGCAGGCGCTTCCGTGGGACGCGGAGCGTCGGTTTGCGGTGGGCGAGCTGGCGCGGGCGCGGGGCGCCGATGCACCGCTGCGCACGATTTCGAGCGCGAAGAGCTGGCTCTGTCATACCGGCGTGGACCGGCGCGGGCAGATTTTGCCGCAGGGCGCCCCCGAGGACATCGAGAAGATTTCCCCGGTGGAGGTGTCGTGGCGCTACTTGGAGCACCTCACCGAGGCGTGGGACGCCCTGCAGAAGCACCGCGGCGGTGACGCGGCGCCGCTGGGGGCGCAGGAGATCGTGATCACGGTGCCGGCGTCGTTCGATGCGGGTGCGCGCGAGCTCACGGCCGAGGCTGCGCTGGCGGCGGGGCTGGAGAACATCACCTTGCTCGAGGAGCCGCAGGCCGCGCTGTACGCGTGGATCGATGCGATGGGCGAGGCGTGGCGCAAGGAGCTGAAGGTCGGCGACGTCATCCTGGTGGTGGACATCGGCGGCGGGACGACGGACTTCTCGGCGATTGCCGCCGTCGAAAAAGAGGGTTCGCTCGAGCTGGTGCGCGTGGCCGTGGGTGATCACATTCTGCTCGGCGGCGACAACATGGACCTGGCGCTCGCGCACGTGGTGCGGCAGAAGGTCGCGCAGAACGGGACGGAGCTGGATCGCTGGCAGATGGGCGCGCTCACGCATGCGTCCCGCAGTGCGAAGGAGCGGCTCTTGAGCGATGCGGCGCTGGAGTCGGTGCCCATCGTGCTGGCGGCGCGCGGGTCGAAACTGGTGGGCGGTGGCGTGCGCAGTGAGCTCACGCGCGACGAGGTGACGCGGGTGCTCGTGGAGGGATTCTTCCCGGTGGTGCCGGGGGCGGCCCGGCCTGCGGTGCGCGCGCGCGGCGGTCTGACGCAATTGGGGCTTCCCTATGCGTCGGATGCGGCGGTGACGAAGCATCTGGCGGCGTTCTTGGGCAAGCAGGCCGGGGCGCTGGCGACGTTGGGGCTCCCCCACCCCAGCCCTCCCGCCTCTTCTGACCCCGCCACCCCGGGAGCCAAAACAACATTGCTCCATCCCACGGCGGTGCTGTTCAACGGCGGAGTGATGAAGAGCGATGCGCTCCGGGAGCGGTTGCTCGCGACCCTCAATGGGTGGCTCGCGGAGGATGGTGCGGCGCCGGTGCGGATGCTCGCCGAAGCAGACTACGATTTGGCGGTCGCGCGCGGGGCGGCGGCCTACGGGCTTTCGCGGCACGGGCGCGGCCTACGCATCCGCGGCGGTACGGCGCGCGCGTACTACGTTGGCATCGAGAGCGCCATGCCCGCGGTGCCGGGGATGGAGCCGCCGATCACCGCGCTGTGCGTGGCGCCGTTCGGCATGGAGGAAGGCACCGAAGCGAGCCTCCCGCCGAACGAACTGGGCGTCGTGGTGGGCGAGCCGGTGCGCTTCCGGTTCTTCGGCTCGACGGTGCGCCGCGACGACGCCGCCGGCACGGAGCTGGAGCGATGGAAGGACGGAGAGCTCGAGGAGCTCGCCCCCATCGAGGTCACCTTGCCCGCTGAAGGACGCGCCGAAGGCGACGTCGTCCCGGTGCGGTTGCATGCCTCGGTGACGGAGGTGGGCACCTTGATGCTCGAGGCCGTGGCCACGCAGCCGCGCAAGCCGAACGAGCGCTGGGGCATCGAGCTGACCGTGCGCGGAGACGCGGGTTCGACCTAGGAAATGAGCATGAGCGCGCGGGTCGTTGGGATCGATCTCGGGACGACGAACACGCTGCTGGCGTGGGCGGACGCGGAGACACCGGACCGCGCCCCGCGCATCTTCGCCGTTCCGCAGTTGGTCACGCGCACCGAGATCGAGCCGCGTGACCTTTTGCCCTCGTGCCTGTTCGCGCCTTCGCCCGGTGAAATCGAGGGCGATCCCTTCCACGATGCACCGTACGTCACCGGCGAGTTCGCACGGCAGCGCGGTGCGCAGGTCCCGGGGCGGCTGATTGCCTCGGCGAAAAGCTGGCTATGCCACGCGGGGGTCGATCGCACGGCGGCCATTCTGCCTTGGGGCTCGGACGACGAATCCGTGCCCAAAGTCTCGCCGCTGGAGGCGAGCACCCGCTACTTGGCGCACCTGAAGACGACCTACGACGCCGCCCACCCCGAGACGCCACTCGGTGCGGCCGAGGTGGTTCTCACGGTGCCGGCCTCGTTCGACGAGGGCGCGCGCGAGCTCACCTTGGAGGCGGCCGCCCGCGCGGGGTTGAACGTGCGCTTGCTCGAGGAGCCGCAGGCGGCGTTCTACGACTGCATGCAGCGCATCGGCGCCGCGGGGCTCGAGGCGCTCATCGCGGAAACGCCGGCGGCCCACGTGCTGGTGTGCGACGTCGGCGGCGGCACCACGGATCTCTCGCTCATTCGCGTGGAACGCGGCGACAGCGGTCCCGTGGTTTCGCGCATCGCCACCGGGCATCACCTGCTGCTTGGCGGCGACAACATGGATCTCACCTTGGCGCACCTCTGCGAGGAGCGGCTCGAGACGAAGTTCGATCCGGGGCGCTTCGCCCAGCTCACCGCGGTCTGCCGCGCGGCCAAAGAGCGGCTCCTCGGCGGGCACGGTGAGCAGGCGCCCGAGGAGGCCGCGGTCACGGTGCTCGGGCACGGCGCCAAGCTCGTAGGCGGCTCGCTCACCACCCGCCTCGCGCGGGACGAAGTGGAGCGCATCGTCCTGGAGGGCTTCTTTCCGCGGGTGGAGCGCGACGCCCGGCCGCAGCGCACGCGCGGCGCCTTGGTGGCCTTTGGGCTGCCCTACGAGCGCGACGTGGCCATCACGCGGCACATCGCGTGGTTCGTCGCGCGGCACGTCACGGACGGCACGCGCATCGATGCGATCTTGCTCAACGGCGGCGTCTTCCGCGCCGCACGCATCGCCGAGCGCGTGGCGGAGGTGGTGAGCTCGTGGCGCGCTCACCAGGAGCGCAGCGCGCTGCAGGTGCTTCCGCATCCCGATCCCGACTTCGGCGTGGCCCGCGGCGCCGTGGCGTACGGCCTCGCGCTGCGCGGACACGGCGTGCGCATCCAGGGTGGCGCGGCGCACGGCTACTACGTGGCCCTCGGCGATGGCACCAAGGCCGTGTCGGTGGTCCCGCGCGGCACCAAGGAAGACGTCACCGCCGTCGCGGAGGGCGTTCCCCTCGCCCTGACCGTCGGGCGCCCGGTGCGCTTCGACCTGTTCGCGGCCGACGATGCGCGCATCGATCCCGCGGGCACCGTCGTGGCGCTCGATGAAGAGCACTTTCGTCCCCTGCCCCCGGCCGCGGTGACGTTCCGCGCCGACGAGCGCAAAGACGAGAAACGCGAGATCGCCGTCGTGCTCGAGGGAAAGCTCAGCGCCATTGGCACCTTGGATCTCGCGTGCGTCGAGTCCGATCCGCCCGAGGGCAAAGCCGCACGGCGCTTTCGTCTCGCCTTCCAGCTGCGCGCCCCGGCGGTGGAACGCGAGCGCACCACGTCGATCCCGCCGGCGACCTCGCTGCGCGGCAAGAAGTTCGACGCAGCCCACGATCTCATCGACCGCGCCTTCGGCAAGCCGCGCCCGGACGCATCGCCGCGCGACGTGAAGGACCTGGTGCGCGAGCTCGAGCGCCTCCTCGGCGAGCGCTCGAGTTGGACGATGCTCGACGCGCGCACGCTCTACGACGCGCTCATCCCGCTCGCGCGCAGCCGCCGCCGCACCGCCGACCACGAGCGCGTCTTCTGGCTGCTCGCCGGCTACTGTTTGCGCCCCGGCTTCGGCGATCCGAACGACACCGCGCGCGTTTCCCGCCTCGCGGCACTCTTTCCCGAGAAGCTCGCGTTCGTCGAAGGCCCCCGCGGCTGGCAACAGTTCTTCATCGCCTGGCGAAGGGTCGCGGCAGGGATGGACGAGGCGGCGCAGACGCAGATCGTGGACACCTTCGAGGCCTTCGTCGCCCCCGCCGATCGCGGCGTCAAGAAGCCCAAAAAGCTGAAGCCCGAGGCACTGGACGATCTGCTCGAAATGCTCTCGACCCTCGAGCGGCTTGCGCCCCAGCGGCGTTCGGAGCTCGGCAGCTACATCCTCGAGCGCACGTGGACCGATCGCGATCCGCGCCTCTGGGCCGCGCTCGGGCGCCTCGGCGCGCGCGTGCCGGCGTATGCCAGCGTGCACCACGTCGTCTCCGCGATCACGGCGGAGCGATGGCTCGACCATCTGCTGCGCGAGAAGTGGGAGCAGGTCCCCACCGCCACGCGCGCCGCCGTGGAGCTTGCGCGCATGACCGGCGACCGTGCGCGGGATGTAGCCGAGCGCGTGCGCCGCGAGGTGGAGAAGCGCCTGGTCAAACTCGCCGCCAAGCCCGAGTGGATTCGGGCGGTGCGCGAGCACGTGCCGGTGGAAGAATCCGATCGCGCCGCGTTCTACGGTGAAGGGCTCCCGCTCGGATTGCGCCTCATGGACGAATGACGTGTCTGTCCTCCATTCGGACGAATGGTTGGACGCGCCCGGAGTGGATACCTCGTTTGCATGGAGGTCATCATGCATTCGGGCAAACGGACGCCGGCGCTCGCCGTGCTCTTTTCAGGGATTCTTTCCAGCCTTTTCGTCGCCGCGTGTGCCGCGGAGGAGCCGCAAGCGACGGATGAGTCGCCGAATCGAAACGAGGCGCTTCAGGATATCCAATTTCCGACATGTGCCGATGTCGGCGCGCCGGACTTAACGGTGACGGATATACCGGGGAACTGCGGCGGCGTTCTTTCGTATTCGTCCCCCAATGACCAGTACAACCACGGACTCTTTTGCGACAGCTACGTCGTGGACTTCACCAACAAGCCCGTCGGCGGCTTCCGCGCAGGCCTGGACCACGCCGTTCACTCGCAGGGCGAATGCACGGGATTGCATGCATCCTACACGGTTTACGCGTACGACGGCACCAAGTGGGTGTCGAGCGGCTCGGCCAGGACGCACGGCGTGTGGACGACGGGTCCCTTCGGCGGATGCTCGATGCAGCTCGACTCCGGCTCGTCGTTCCCGGTCGCGGGTGCGGGCACGAAATGGCGCGTGGTCGTGCGGGCCTACGAGAAGAATTGCAACGGCGACGATTGTTACACCGACAAAAAGCGCGTTTCCGTGAGCCAATTCGGCGGGCCGCCCTGCTGACGCGCGCTACTGGATGTGCCACTTTCCACGCAGGTACTCTTCGACGAGGCGGCGGTTCGCATCGGAAAGGGACGCCGTGTAGACGAGGATCTCGCCCACCATGGCCGATGCGAATTCGTCCATCCCGGGTGCGCAGCCCAGGGTGAGTGCGTCCATGGCGGGTAGACCGGCGTCGAGGAGCGAAGCTTGCTCCGCGAGCTGCCCGTTTCGGTAGGTGCGAAGGCCGCCGACGTCGCCCGCGACCAGGCGCGCGGAGAGGACTTCCCACGCCGCGCCCGAGGAGCCGAGCCGCGGTGTTTCTCGGGCGCCAGAGGCCGTGGCCACGAGAAGGCTCAGCGCGGGGGCGTCTCCCTGCGCGTGGCTGGCGTTCGCGTTCCACGGGAAGGCGACGGTCCCCGAGGGCCCGAAGCGGACGACGTTCGTGGCATCCCCGCGGCTCACGACGAAGAGCGTGAGCCCGGGCGACACGCCGGCCGCGGACCACGTGACGGAAAGGCACGTCCTCTGGGCGCGATCGAAGACGATCACCGGCGCAGGGACGACCCCGTCGCGCAGCACGCGTGGACGGCGCGATGGCTCGAGGGCAGCCGCGGAGTGGCCCTTTCCGGAGCGATCTTCCCAAAGGGTGATGGCCCCCTCGGCGTCGGCGAGATCCGAGACGCCCACGTCGGCGGAGAGCCAGAGGGCGAGGCCGTCGAGGCTGCGGGGATCGACGGGCTGTGCATCGGTGCCCGTGTCGACCACGGGGGACGCATCGACGGGCGGTGCACCGCCGTCGAGGGTTGCGCCGTCGAATTCGGCACCGAGGATCTGCGCGCAGCCTCCGGCCGCGAGAAGGACGACGACGGCGGCCGCGGTGCGGGGCGAGAGCATCGTTAGAACGCGTGCCGAAGCGTAAGGCCCGCTCCGCGGGGCGACACGAGGGGCTCGATGGCCGTGGTCGGCGACGGCGCGGGGCGGTTGGTCAGCACGAGGTAGAGGCCGCCCACGACGGCCACCGCCCCGGCGGCGAAGGTGATCGTGCTCACGGTGGCAAAGGTATCGCCGGAGCGTGCGGCGTCGTAGCCGGTCGCGTTGCACACGTTGTTCGCGTCGCAATTGTCGCGGCGCAGGTGCTCGCGATCGAGCGCGAAAAGGCCAGTGATGCTGCCGACCCAGAGGCTCGCGACCCCGAGCCCGAGCGCACCGATACCGAGGGCACGCAGCACGCCGGCGTGGCGCTCGCGATCGTGCGGGGCCGCTGCCGAGTGCTCGACGAAGGTGGGCACCGCCTCCTCGAGCGGGGGGCCGGGCCACACGGAGAGCTTGCGCGCCTCGCCCGAGCCAAGGCTGACGCCCTGGCGGGAGCCGCGGTAGCCCACGGCGGTGACCACGACGAGATGGTTGCCGGCGGGAAGGAGCAAGCTGACGCCGAGCTCTTTGCGCTCGAGAACGCGCCCGTCGAGGGTCACCGTCGTCTCGGCCGGCGCGCCGCCCCCAAGCCGCAACTCGAGCCGCGCGGAGCGCTTTTCGAGGAACGAGATGCGGTCGTGGACCAAGGGAAGCCGGTCGTCCTTGACGGAGAGACGCGCGAACGCCTGCTCGTAGTACGCGAGGGCGACGTCGGGGTGACCTTGGTTCTCTTCGCAGTCGCCAAGGTTGATCAACGTGCCGACCGCGGTGGGGTCGAGGCGGAGGCTCTCGCGGAAGTGCAGGCAGGCGCGGGCAAAGTCGCCTTTGACCGACGCATCGCGCCCGGCCTCGAAAAGGCGATCGGCTTCGGTGACCGGGCGTGGCGGCTCGGCATGCAGAGGCGCGGGCGCGGCGAGCACGATGGCCAGCGCACAGGCTGCGAGGGGACGGAGAATGGAGGGGATCACTTGCGGCGATCGAGCCAGGTTTTCTCGCGGGGAGGCTCGCGCGGTGGCGGCGGCTTGCGCGGCTTGGCTGCGCCCTTCCCCGTGGCCGGCGGCGATGGATTGACGAGCTCGAGGTCCACGGACGTCGCCCTGGCCACCGGAGGCTCGCTCGGAATGACGGGGGCCGGCGGCGGCGCCGACGGACTCTCCACGGCGACATTGGGTTGGGGCGGAGGCCGCATCCTGCCCATCGCCACGAAGGTCCCCACCAACGCCAAGGCCAGCAGCACCCCCGAGGTTGCCGCGACCAGCCATCCCCGACGCTTCGGTCCCGGCTTCGCCACGCTGACCGAAAGCTCGGCGCCGGTGGTGTCGGCCAGCTGGGCCTCGATCTGCCCGAGCAACGGGCGCGACACACGCGACAAGGTGTCGCGCCAGGCGACCTCGGGAACGGACACCCGCGAGATGCGCGGATGGCTCCCACTCGCCTCCGCGGCGACCAGCGAAATCCGTCCCCACGACGACGACAACGACTCCTCGGCCGCGCGCAGCGCATGCTGCATCGCCTTGGCGCTCGACCACCGTCGGCCCTTGTCGTACGCAAGCGCTCGGTCCACGACCTCGACGATCTCGGGCGCGACGTCCGGCGCTACCTCCGCCAGCGACAGGGCGGAGCGTGTGGCCGCCGCAATGAGCACCTCGTTGGCCGTCTCGTATTCGTGCACCAGCCGACCGGACAACAAGGTGTACATCGTGGCACCGGTCGCCCATACGTCGGAGAGCGCATCGACCTTGTCCATGTGCCCCAGCGCCTGCTCGGGCGGCATGAAGGCCGGCGTTCCCATGGCCGCCGCCGTGTGCGAAGCGGGCCCGCCGCCGTTTCGGAGACGGGCGATGCCGAAGTCGAACAGCTTCACCGCCCGGTCGCGTGTGAAGAAGATGTTTTCCGGCTTGATGTCACGATGCACAATGCCGCCGCCATGCGCGGTATCGAGAATGTCCAGCACGCCATCGACGATGGTGAGCGCGTCCTGCATCGGCAACCGCCCGCCGAGACGCTCCGCGCGATGGTGCGCCGTCTCACCGTCGAGCAGCTCCATCACCAGGAAGGCCGCGCCGTCTTCCGTCACGTCGTCGTCGAGCACGCGCACCACACCCGGGTGCTGCACGGCATTGGCTGCGTACCCTTCCCTCTTGAAGCGCTTGCTCAGGGCTTGGTCGACCGACAGCTGCAGGTGCAGGACCTTGAGCGCGACCCGGTTTCCATTCCGATGCGTCGCAGCATAGACGGCAGCCATCCCGCCGGTGCCCAGCAGGGCGTCGACGTGCCATTTGTTCCGTATGACTGTGCCGACCCGCGCATCGACGATATCGAGCACAGTCTGATCGAGGTTTGCCTCGGCCTGCACTAAAGCTCAGGGTAGCATGCTCCCCAGGCGTTGGTGCGGATCTCGACGCCCCCCGCCATCGATAACTACACCGATATGTCTCCTCATCTCCCTACTTCAAAAAACCCGTCCCGTCACAAACGCACGAGTGCGTCGTTCGAGTGTGGGGGGCCCCACCGCCCCACTCCCCCGAGTGGTGTGTGTGGAGGCATCCACCGCACGTCCCCGATAGGAGCCGCCTGATGTCCGAAGAATTGCGCCTGGGAATTGACCTCGGCGGCACCAAAGTCGAAGGAATCGTCATTCGCCGTCGCGGCGATGACATCGAAACACTCGCCAAAGTACGTCGCCCTACGGAACGGGACCGCGGTTATGAGCACATCCTCGAAATCACCGCCCAGGTGCTCGCCGAAACGGAGCAACAGGCGGGGCTGAAGGACATCGCGCGCGTCGGCATCGGCATGCCCGGTAGTGAAACGCAGGAGGGCCTCGTCAAGAACGCCAACACCACGGCACTCAACGGTCGCCCCTTCCGGGCCGATCTCGTGGCGCGCGTCGGCCGGCCCATCGTGTTCGCGAACGACGCCAATTGCTTCGCACTCGCCGAGACCGTGCTCGGTGCCGCCCGCGGGTCGCGGGTCACGTTCGGCGTGATCATGGGTACGGGCGTCGGCGGCGGCATCGTCATTGCCGACGAAGGAACGCCGCGCGTTTGGGACGGCGCCCAGGGCATCGCCGGCGAATGGGGCCACGTGTCGCTCGAGCCCGAGCGCGGACTCGCGTGTTACTGCGGCCGGCGCGGCTGCATCGAGACCCTTCTCAGCGGGCCGTTCCTCGAGAAGGCCTACGCTGCGCGCTCCGGCGAACGCCGCAAGCTCGTCGACGTCGTCGCCCGCCGCGAGACCGATCCCGCCGCGCAGTCGACCTTGGATCACCTGGTCGAAACCTTCGGTCGCGCCATGGCCACCGTTGTCAACGTGCTCGATCCCGACGTCATCGTGCTCGGCGGCGGCGTCTCCAACATCGACGTGCTCTACGACGCTGGCACCGAAGCGCTTCGCCGCTGGGCCTTCACCGACAAGCTCCGCACGAAGGTCGTCAAGCACGCCGTCGGCGACAGCGCCGGCGTGTTCGGCGCCGCGTTCCTGCCGAAGTAGGGGCTAGGGGTTGGGGCGGTGAGGAGAGTGGGAAGATGGATCGGGAAAAGCCCCGGGATCATCGAACCACCACCCCCGCCCTTTCCGGACACTGGTCCCCGCGGCCAGTGTCCTTGCGCGCCGAGACCCAGGATCGAAATCGGCGTGGTTTCCCGCAGTTGTCGCGTGTTGGCCGCGTAAACAACATCGAAGAACGGCATGGCCCGAGCCTTGCCATAAGCCCGCGTGGAGGTCACGATGGGCAAACGAATCGGGCTACTCGGACTCGCGATCGTGGGGTGCGGCAGCAATGCTGGCCCGGGCGACACGACCGAGGCGCGCGCGCAGACGGCGAGTCTCGTCGAGACCCTGTCGCTCGAAAACGCGAATGCCTGGGAGTGGGCTTCGGATTCGGAGTTGGGGACGCCGGCGCACGTCGCCGGGCATTCTGCGCCGCTCCTCACGGGCAGCATCTCGGCGAAGGAGGCCACGTTCGCATTCTTGAGCCGGTTCCGTGAGCGCTACAACATGCGCGATCCCGCGGGCCAATTCAGCGTCACGCGCGAGCACCGCGACGAGCTGGGAATGACCCACGTGCGCCTGCAGCAGGTGGAGCGCGGAATCCCGGTGCAAAACGCGGAGATGATGGCGCACTACGACGATTCGGGCGCGCTGCGGAGCATCGACTCGAACTTCGTCGCCGGCCTGGATGCCGTGGACATCGTGCCGGCCTTCGACGCGGCGCGTGCGCTCCTCCGCGCGCGCGAAGAGCTGCGCAGCGTGGCCGCGGGCCAGGAGGCGCGCATCTGGACCGCGCCGGAGCTGGTCATTCATGCGATGGATGGGGCCACCCCGACGCTGGCGTACCACGTCGTGCTGCGCACGGATTTGCCGGCGTTGCATCGCATGGATTACCTGTTCGACGCGCACACAGGCGACGTGCTTCGCGCGTTCGACGACATCGAGACGGTGGAGGGCAGCGGCAAAGGCGTCCTCGGCGACGCGAAGAAAATACAGGTCGCGGCATCAGGTGGCTCGTACACGCTCGACGACAGGACGCGCACGCCCAATGGCATCCGCACCTTCACGGCGAACAACACGGAGAGTCTCCCGGGGACGATCCTGACCTCCCCCAGCGCATCGACGTGGGACCAGGCGCCGGAGAGCGGCCCTGGCGCGGCGGTGGATGCGCACTACTACGCGGGCAAGGTGTACGACTATTACAAGACGAAGCACGATCGCAAAGGCATCGACGGCAACGACGGCTCACTCATTTCGGTGGTGCACTACTCCCAGAATATCCTCAACGCATTCTGGGATGGCGCCGAAATGGTTTACGGCGACGGCGACAGCACGTCGCGCGCCCTCTCTGGGAGCCTCGACGTGGTCGGCCACGAGCTTACCCACGGCGTGACCGAAAACACCTCGAAGCTCGTTTATCAAAAGCAACCAGGGGCCATCAACGAGTCCATCTCCGACATTTTCGGCTCGATCATCGAGCACTACGTCAAGCCGGACGAGAAGAACAATTATTTGTTGGGCGAAGACGTCTTCCTCAGCGGCAAGCCCTTTCGGGATCTGGTGCACCCGGGCGATCCCACCCTCGACCAGCCGCAGCCGGCGCACATTTCCAAGTTCCTCAATACGACCCAGGACAATGGTGGGGTCCACACCAATTCGGGCATTCCGAACAACGCGTTTTACTTGATGACCAAGGGTGGAACCAACGACGTATCCACGGTCAACGTCGCCTATGGCATCGGCTGGGACAAGGCTGCAGACCTTTGGTACCGCACCCAAACGAAGTACCTGACGTCGAGTGCCAAGTTCATCGACTTGGCCAATGGGACTTTGTCGGCGGCGACCGATTTGAAGTATTCGCAGAACCAGAAGAACATCATCGAGTGTGCGTGGATCGCCGTGGGCGTCATCAGCGCCCCCGCGACATGCAAGACCATTACGGCGGAGGCCACCGCCGCGGGCGACGGCGGACTGCCTACCGTCGGCAAGGACGGAGGAAGCCAAGGCAACCCGAACAGCGACGAGGACATCTTCGCGGGCAGCAAGAGCGGCTGCGCGATGGGCGGTTCGTCCGACGCGCCGTGGTCACTGTTCGGCGGCGTGCTCGGGCTGGGCATGCTGCTCGCCCGAAGGCGGATCAGGCGGTCGGGCCCTGCATCTTGACCTCCAGGCCACCGTATTCGGAGTCCTCGAGGGTCAGTTCGAAGCCGTGAAGGCGCACGGCGCGGTACGCGATGGGAAGGCCGAGGCCTTGGCCATCGGGGGCGCGGGTGCGAGCTTCGTCGCCGCGCACACCGCGCTCGGCGAAGCGTGATCGCTGCTGCTCTGGAATGCCCGGGCCGTCGTCGATCACGCGAAGGGAGAAGCGCTCGCCGGGCGTGCGCTCCAAGATGACGGCCACGTGGCCATCTTTGCGGTTGTAGCGGATGGCGTTGTACGTGACGTTGCTCGCGGCCTGCTCGAGCAGGGTGACGTCGCCCAGGACGTGCACGGCGTCGCCGGGGACCGAGCTCTCCAGGGATACGCCGAGTTCGCGCGCGATGGGGCGATGCCGCGCCACTACGCGCTGCACGAGGGCGTTGAGATCGACGGGATCTTTCACGGCCGGCGCCTCCGCGGCGTCCAGGCGTGCGACGGCGCTCAGGTTGTGCACCAGCGACGCCATGTAGTGCGCCTCGGCCATCGCCGAAACGAGCACGCGCGCATCGAGCGACTCGTCGCGTGCGCCATTCTCGCGCAGGGCCGCCAGATGGCCCTGCAGAACGGTGAGCGGGATCATCACGTCGTGGGTGGTGTTCGCAAGGAAGTCGCGTAAGGCGCGTTCGCGTCGATCCTTCTCGGCCAACTGGGAGCGAATTTCGCGGCCGGCGGCATTGAAGGCGCGCGCGAGCTCGCCGATTTCGTCGCGGCCGTCCTCGGTGATGGCGCTGGCGTAGGCGCTCTTGGCGGAGAGCTGGACGGCGTCGGTGAGCTTTTGAATGCGCCGGACGACGGGGCCGAGCGCGAGGAGCATCGCGGCGAATACGGCCACGGTGGGGAGTAGCCACAGGTTCGAGTCGGGAAGCACGCCCCATTCGGGATCGGTGGTTCCGCGCCCGAAGATGTAGGCACAAGGACCTGTGCGCCAGGGCATGGCCACGAGGACTTCGACGTCCGTGCTGCGAAAGCGCACCGGCGCCGACGCCACCGAGGCCTCGCGGATGGCACGCACGAGCGACGCGGGAATGGGCGGCGCCGTGGGATTGCTCGAGTGCAGCTCGGTGTCGTAGGCGAAGATGGCGGCCGGGCGCGCATGCGGGCGCGATGAACGGGGCGGCGGCGGCCCGGGCGGTGGTGGTGGGCCCGGCGGCGGCCCCAATGGCGGTCCGGGCGGAGGTCCAGGTGGAGGTCCGGAATGGCGTGGCGGGCCTCCTGGGAATTCTCCGCCGAACGACTCGGGCGCCGCCTCGCAGCGATCGCGCTCGTTCGACATGCGCGATTCGATGTGCCACGCGAGCAGCCGCTCGGCGACCTCGTGCTGGCGGACGCCGTCGTACCAGAGGAGGAGCAGCCCCACGGGGATGGTCACGAGAATGGTGGCCGCGGCCAGCCGAACGCGCAGGCTCGTCATGGTGCGAGCCGGTAGCCGATGCCCCACACGGTCTCGATGAGCGAGGTCTCGCCCATCTGCGCGAGCTTCTTGCGCAACCGCGAGACGTGCACGTCCAACGTGCGCTCGCCGCCATCGCGCTCCGGATCCAGCGCCCGCTCGGCCAGCGCGCGCCGGGTCATCGCCTCCCCTGGGCGCTCGGCCAGCGCGGAGAGGAACTCGAACTCGACGCGCGTGAGCTCGAGGCGTTCCCCCTTCCACTGCGCCTCGCGCCGTGCGCGGTCGATGCGCAGTGCCCCAGCCTCGAGCACGTCGCCGCGGCCGAGCGCCGGCCGGCGCAAGCGCGCGCGCACGCGCTCCATGAGCTCCTCGGGCCAGAACGGCTTGGTCATGTAGTCGTCGGCGCCGAGCTTCAGCGCGCGCACTTTGTCGGCCGTGGCATCGCGCGCGCTGAGAACGAGGACCGGCACCTCCGAACATGTGCGCACGTCCTTCAGCATGTCCATGCCGTAGACGCCCGGCAGCATCAGATCGACGATGACCAGATCGAAGCCGCGAAGGTCTTCCTGCGCGACGCGGCGGCCTTCGCGCCACCACACCGCTTCGAAACCATGGTCTTGAAGCCGGTGAACGATCTGTGCACCGAGCTCGCTATCGTCCTCGACGAGGAGCACACGCCTCGACATAGGGATTAGGGATAAGGGGTTAGAGGTCGGGGCGAAAGGGAAATTTCGTACTGTAAGAGATTCGTAAGATCTCGGATAGCAGACTGAGTGCGCAAGAGATCATGCGCATGAAATATCCTTCAGGCAGGTTGGACGAAGAGTTGCGGGTCATCTCGCGACGCAGAGCTTTGCGCGGTATGGGTGCCGCGCTCGTGACAGCACCGTTTGCCAAGGTCCTCTTCGGGTGCTCGTCCGATGGCGATTCGAGCACCAGCAGCGGGACGGGAACCGACAGCGGAACGGACGCCGATGCGACCGGCACCGGCGAGGCAGGCGCATGGGCCACCGGCGGCACGGCGGTCATGGCGGGCAATTACCCCGATCCGTTCACGTCCGGCCTGGGCGCAGCGTGCACGCTGACGTGCGCCGCGACCTTGGGGCCGTGCTACGCGGAGACCGTCGAGCGCAAAGACATCAGCGAAGGCCACGATGGCCTACCCGTTCGGCTCGCGTTCCTCGTGGTCGATGAATCGTGCACGCCCGTGCCCAACGCCAGCGTGGACATCTGGCATTGCGCCCCCGAAGGTCTCTACTCGGGCAGCGATGCCAGCGATTTTTGTACGAGCGGCGACGCCACCGCCCGCGCCGCACGATGGTTCCGCGGCGTGCAGACCGCCGATGCGAACGGGCGCGTGGACTTCGACACGTGCTTTCCCGGCTGGTACAGCGGACGCACCATTCATATCCACTTTACGATTCGCGTGAACGGCACGGAGTACGTGACGTCGCAGTTGGTCTTCGACGATGCACTCGACGACGAGATCGTGAGCACACAGCCGCTCTACGGCACGCGAGGTTCGCGCGATACGTCGAATACGAACGACAACGTCGTCGGCGGCGCCGACCTGGCCAACTACACGTTCGAGACCTCGCGCATGTCCGACGGGGCGATGCTCGCGTGGAAGGCCATCGTGATTCGCTCGTCGACCGGCACAGCGTTGTGCTCGATCGGAGGCAACGGTGGCGGTGGCGGCCCCAGGGACGGTGGCGGCCCGCCTCCGCCGTGAAAATTGCGCAAATGACAGAGAAGTGCGAAACCGCACGGGGTCATGGCCGTAATCTACGGCGTGACCATGCAAGGAAGCCTTTTTCACCTCGCGTTCGTTGGCTGTCTCGTTGGTATCCCGCTCGCAGCCCTGGGCTGTAGCAAGAGCGAGGACGCCCCCAAACTGGCCGCGAGTGCAAGCTCGCTGGCCGTGGAGAAGCCACCGCCCACGGCGATGGTGACGAAGTTCGCGATTGCGACCGATGGCAAGACGCACATCGACGGGCCGGCGCCGGCCGAGCATTTGAAGGGCGATACGTCCGCCTCCGCCGGCTCGCTCGATGTGGATCTGATGAACCTCGCCAACACGCGCGGTGAGGTGAAAATCGATCTGGCCTCGCTGAAGACGCACACGTTCGACGCCGATCCGCAAGATTCGAAGCAGACGAAGGACGCCGCCGGTTGGCTCGAGGTGGGCGATGCCGTCTCCGCCGACGTGCGCGAAGCGAACCGCTGGGCGGTGTATTCGATTCGGTCCATCGATGGATTGAGCGCGACGGACGTGACCAAGGTGCCGTCGGTCAAGCAAGGTGCGGACGACGTTCGCGTGGTGACGCTCACGTCACACGGTGAGCTGCTCCTGCACGGCCACAAGGCCGACAAGGTGGTACCCCTCGAAGCGCGCTTTCACTTTGCTTCGGGCGCGGCGGCCGACGCACGGCCCTCGTCGGTCGAAATCGTGACGAAGTCGCCGCTGAAGATCACCATTGCCGAGCACGACGTCAAACCGCGCGACAATCTGGGTAAGCTCGCCAAACGGGCGTTTGGACTGCTCGGCACCAAGGTCGCCGACGTGCTCGACGTCACGTTTGAGCTGCGCGCCACACCACAACAGCAATAGTATGGTGCGCGATTCGCAGGAAAACCGCAGGAACCGAAAGAAGAAAGAGAGAGTTTCGTCATGAACAAGTTGAACCTGTCGAGCATCGCCGGCGTCCTCGCCACCTTGGGAACCGGTGCGCTCATCGTGGCGTGTGGTGGTTCGCCGCCGCCCGAGTCGAGCAGCCCGACGACCACGACGACGGCGCCCGCCGAGCCTGCGCCGGCTCCCGCAGCCGCCGCCCCCGCGCCGGCCCCCGCCGCCGCCACGACGGAGACGACGGCGCCGCAACCGGCCGCGGCCTCGCCGGCCCCTGCCGCCGCCGCGCCCGCACCGGCGGTCACCTCCGCGCCCGCACCGGCCGCGAAGGAGACGACGCCGGCGAAGAAGACCGGAAAGAAGCCCGCCGCCGGACAGGCGAGCTGCGGCGCCGGCACGTGCGGTGCGGATCCCAAGAAGAAGTAACGGAGACCGCGTGAGGGTCGGCCTCGGACTGCGATGGGAATTCATGGGCGAGCTTCTCGAGCGCATGCCCGAGGAGCTCGATTTCCTCGAGATCGCCCCCGAGAATTACATCCGCCGGGGCGGCGACCATCGCGAGGCGCTCGCACGGCTCGCGGGGCGTTATCCTCTGCTGGCCCACGGACTGAGCTTGTCGCTCGGCGGGACGGAGCCGCTCGATGCGGCCTTCCTGCGCGAGCTGCGCGCGTTCCTCGAGGAGGTGCGCGCGCCGTTTCATTCGGATCACCTGTGCTTTGGTTCCAGCGGCGGGCGTGTGCTCCATGAGCTGTTGCCCATTCCCTTTTCGCGCGCATCCGCGGTTCGCGTGGCCGACCGTGTGCGGCACGCGGCCGATGCGCTGGGGATGCCGGTCGCCGTGGAGAACATCAGCTACTACCTGACGCTGGAAGGCGATGCGGCGATGGAGGAACCGGAGTTCCTCTCCGAGCTATGCGAGCGCGCCGACTGCGGGCTCCTTCTCGACGTGAACAACGCGTTCGTCAACGCGACCAACTTCGGCTTCGACGCGGCCAACTGGCTCGATCGCGCACCGCTCGAGCGCACGGTGCAGATTCACGTGGCCGGTGGCGAGTGGATGAGCGTCCCCGGCGACGAACGCCTACTCGTCGACACGCACGGTGCGGACATCCCCGATCCGGTGTTCGCGCTTCTCGCGCATGCCCTGCCGCGCACCGGTCCCGTGCCCATCGTCGTCGAGCGCGATTTCACCATTCCGCCGCTCGACGCGCTGCTGGACGAAGTGCGCAAGGTGCGCGCCGTCGCAGAACACGCGCTCGCGCACGCGCACCCGAGCAGTTAGGCGGCGCCGAGGAGGACGCCGTCGTCGGCGAGGACCGCGAGCAGCTCGGCCACCCGCGCGAGGAGGGCATCGTCGATGGGCCCTTCGCCGTGGCCCGATGCGGCGCGCACGGCCTGGGCGAGGGCATCCCCGGCGAGAAGGCGCTCGATCACCGGGGCGACGCCCGCGTCGAGCTCGCGCGTGTGGACCGCGTGCTCGGCATCGCGGAACACGAGGAGCGCGATGTCCCGCGCGGCGGGCGGATCGGTTTCCTCGTCGTGCACGGCGTGGGAAAATCGCCCGAGACGCGCCGTGGGATGAAAGACGATCCCGCGATCCAACGCCAACTCGGCACGCGCCGGGGGCAGCTCGCCCACTTCTGCGATGCCGACGTCGAACTCGAGCACCTCGTAGCGTGCGAGGTCCGCCAGGTGTGGCGGATACCCCTCCCCCGCCCAACGGCCCGCCGCCGCCCATCGTACGAGCTCGCCACCGATGTCGCGGACGAAGTGCGTGCGCGTCCCCGCCTCCGCGAGAAACGCGCCGAACTCGCGCTCGAAGCCGCCCTCGGCCCGGTCGAGGCAAGCAGCGGTACGCGGCAGAAGCTTGCGCGCCACCGACTCCAGGTTTCCCCGTACGAGCCTGCGGTAAAGGAGCAGCCGACCCGCCTGCGGCACGCCCAATCCGCGCGCCACCTCGTCTTCGTCCCCTTCGGCAAGGCAGACGTCACGAATCAGTTGCTCCCAAGAAGCGTCCATTTTTCGCATCGTACGGACTGGACGGGGCTCATCCCCACGGGTATTTGATGTCACCGGGAAGAGATTCCCGGCCCGCCCCCGTAGCTCAGAGGATAGAGCAGCGGTTTCCTAAACCGAAGGTCACAAGTTCGACTCTTGTCGGGGGCGCTCGCGGTTGTCCCGGAGGCTCGGGGGGATAGAGCGGGCTCGTCATTGGTTTTGGTGCAGGTACGCACCAAACTCCGCGCCATCCGTGATCACCGTGGGCGCCGTTGCACGCGCAACGTTGCACGTCGCAGATGCAACATGCCGTAGCGAGCGACTGCCCAGTCTCGGCGCTCATCTCGTTGGACCGAAGATTCTCGTGCGGGATCACGGAGGCGCATGGGCGTCCGGACGGTACGACGGAGGGTGCAATGAGCGGTGGCCGAATCTTCATCGAGCGACCCGCACCGAAAACAAGTACCCTCGGCGGTACAACATCCAAGCCCGCTCGGCGCTCCCCCGTGCGCGAGGCGCCCGAGCAGGTTCCCGAACCTATTCCCGGTCGCGGCATAAATCTGGCGCGCGTGCCAGCGTACGGTCCCGAAGGACCACGTGGGCATGCCTTGGTGCACGTGAGAGGGCGGAAGCAGGCGATCGACCAAACCACACACCCCAGACTGCAGGCCAAGTTGCAGGTGGGGGCTGTAGCTGTCGACGAGGCCAGCGTCGAGGCGCCACCCGAGGTGGAGCGCATGCCTCGGTCACCGGGTCTACCCCTGGGCGCAACGGCGCGCGACTTCATGGAATCACACTTTGGCCACGACTTCCGTGACGTTCGAGTTCACGACGATGCCAGGGCACACCAGGCTGCGAACGCCATCCGCGCGCGTGCATACACCGTTGGTCACGACATCGTCTTTGGCGCCGGCCAATACCAACGCGGGGAATCCGCTCCCGCGATCGGGCAAGGACCGGTGCAGATTGCGCGGCTGGAGACAGGTCAAGCTCACCCCCGCGCAGAAGGGCGAGGCTTTCAAGCAGATCGTCGACAAGATCCACCAGGTCGATTCGACCTGGATGGCGGAGTATCAGAAGCCCGCGAACGGCGTCGCTCTCTTCACGGGCGAGGGGCGCCCCTTCGGCCTAGCCATCGACAACGAGGGTCAAGTATGGTCGACGGACAACATCCGCGAAAACACGACGATCGATAGAACGGCCCTGACGACGATCGATTATTCGAAATGGAAAAAGCGGAAATGAACATGCGCCTCTCCCTGGAAACTTCGCGAGCCGTCCGTTGCACCGAGCGTTTTTCTGGTTCTGCGAAGTCCTTCATCCGCGCGATCGTCAACGACCAGCATTCCGTCATGCTGATGGCCAATGCATCCTGGAGCGGTTTCGAACTGTCGTCCGCGGACCTCTCCTCGGGATTGCTGGATATCGCCGAGAATGTATGGGCCAATCAGGGCGACGTCGAAGACCCTGCCGAAACCTTCGCGCGCATCGTCACCGGCTTCGCGGAACGAATTCGCGCCCTCTCGTCGGATTCCAAACAACCCGTCGGCTGGTTGACCCAGGTCGAGATTCGCGATGGTCTCGTTCGGGTGACCTGGCTCGGGGCGGACGAGGTCTGGCTGGTCTCCGATGGAGGCCTCATTCAACGTACGTACGGGCATCTGGACCGTCGCGAACGCCCTGGACTGAAGACGCAGGAGTGGCTCGCTCGCGGGGTCGGCGGAGAATACCTGGGCACCGAACCCGAAAGCCTCGACGCGCCGTGGCCTTTGTGCCAGGGACAGAGGCTGCTCGTGCTCAATCAATTTCTCATTCGTGAATTGTCCGCCCAGGATATCGTCAGGCATGCCACGACAGGCACCGTGGAGGAGGCGGCCAACGCTCTCGTGAACTCGGCGAACGCAAAACCGTATGCCGCTGCCATCGTGATCCAAGTTCAATAGCCTGCCGCCTGCGCGAGCGAGTTCGTCCCGCGGGCTCGCACCCCCGAAGATGTTTCTCGTTCGGCAGGCACTTCGCCCAACGCCGTAAGCTCGTCGTCGCGAACCGCGGCGAGCGCCTCGACGCCCCACGTGGGAAGGCGATCGAGCATGGCGCCGGACCGCGCGATGGGCGATGGGAACAAGCCCGCGACGAGATCTTACTCCTCGCGGCTTGCGATGGCCGCGAGCAACTGCTTAGCGTGTGGGGCGAGGATGCTCTTCGCGGCGAAATGCGGAAGGGATTGCATCCCCTTCGGGAGCCGCGCGTGCAGGAACGCTTCGTAGTCCCCCAACCCCGGTGACGATGCTCGGGGCCCGAGGTTCGGGCGGAGGCCCGAATTCGTGCACGACCATGGCATTCGGACGGTCGTAAGCGACAACTTCCGGGCGTGGTTGTCGAATATTGCAGATGAAATGGAGCGAGGAGAGTACGCCGTCAATGGTCTCGGGTTTCCGTCACGAAAGACCGAGTAAGGAGCCAATCACTTCTTGCCCTCTTTTACATCCAAATGCTCACCCCGCTGGACCTCATCGGAAGTCCACGCATCCATCCGAATGACTCGCGGGGCGATTGCAGTACCGCGTGCACGACCCGCGGGGCCATCGGCGCCGCTGTGCGTATTGCGAAACGTTCATAACGTCGCCTGGTGAGCGAATGTTGCCTTGGATATCTACACGGCTGATTCAATTGTACCGATGGGCAACATTCATTTCGAATGTTCGGTGCAGTAGAAGCAACTGCGCGCGAATCGACATGCACGCTTCCATGGTACACGCCTACTCGAGCAGATTGGCGGAATGGATCCATGCGACCATCCCTTCTCGGCATTATTAGGTATTACCCACCTTCGATACATGCTTTACTCTGTCTTGGCGCTCCACCGACCAGTTGGCGTCCGTTATCGACAAATCTCTTACCCCGTTTGGAGGTATAGGCACATGTGGGTTCGATTCGTTTTGGGGACCGCCTTCGCGGCACTTGGTTTTCTGGCTTGCTCGGGCGGCGATGACAACACGGACAAAGGGCCGAATGGCGGAGACGGTGGAGGTGACCCGAACTCCGAGATCACCGCAGAACGTGCCTGTGCGAATTACGCACAAAGCCGCTGCGCCGAGCTAAACGAGTGCCAGGCGTACGCGTTCAACACGAGCTATGTCGACATGAACGACTGCGTCACGCGCTTTCAGGCCATATGCAACCGTTCGCTCACGGCTCCTGGGACCGGGAAAACGCCCGCCCGGGTCGACGAGTGTGCAAAAGCGCTCAAGCTAGACCATTGTGACAACATCAAGTACAACCAGCCGCTCGAGGCGTGCAAGCCCGCGGGAACACTCGAAGACGGCGCACCATGCGGCGATGCGGCCCAGTGCAAAGGAAGGTACTGCAAGAGGGCCGAAGGCTCGACCTGCGGCGTCTGCGCCACCCTGGGTCAGAGCGGGGCCGCCTGCGATTCGGACTCTGAGTGCGACAATGGCTTCGGTTGCAGCAACGACAGGTGCACGAAAATTTGTCCCAAGGACGCAACTTGTGAGTCCGGCCAGATCTGCGGGCTTCAGCTCGTGCCCGACGTCGCCACGCACAAGTGCGTTCCGAAGCTCGGCGAGGGGCAGGCGTGCTCCAAGGAGAAGAAGTGCAACGGTGCCGCGGGGCTCTATTGCAACCAGAACACCCTCGTTTGCACGCGCCTCGAGTATGTCGGCGCGGGGCAAGCCTGCGGGCTCAACGAGCAAACGAAGGTGGATACGGACTGCAGGACCGGCGCGTGCAGCGATGACGCCCCACACACGTGCCTTGCGGATCTGCCCGAAGGCGCGAAATGCGACGCCAACGGCGGCGCATACTGCGCGGTCCCTGCGATCTGCGCGAACGGAGTCTGCAAGTTCATCGACGCCACAAGTTGCAAATAGGCGCAGCGAGGGTGCATGGGCTCACCCATTTACTTCGCTCCGGGCGCGGCTTTCGCGATGAGCGTCGCGGGGGCCCAGACGGCGAGGTATCCCCATGCGGTTTGCACCATCAGTTGCACCCAGTCTTCGCGTCTCTCGGTGACACTCGCGCTTGCATGCGCGAGTGTCATGCCGACCACGGGGCCCCGGGGCGCAAGGTGAAGGCATGTATTTGGCGTCAGCGATACGTCGGCGGCGGATCCTTCGATGGATTCACCGGGCGCGGAGTCCTCGATGAATCCGTTGTTCGTCAGATCCTTCGCGCGAACCCATCCGTGAATCTCGTAGTGCAAACGCGCTTGGTCGTTGCTGTGTTTCTCCAACTGGACGCGCAGCTTCACCTGGATCCGCACGACGTCCCCGCGCCGCGACTCGATTTGCGCAGGCGCCAGACGCGTGAACGTCGCCAACACGCGGCCACCCGACCGTTCCCGCATCGTGGTGTCGGGCTGCACGAAGGTCGTCGGCGACACGGGCGGATGCCACGGTAAAGGTGCATAGACGACCCCCATCGCGCTCGCCGGCAACCAACCTTCCGCGTCGACGGTTTCGTCGGCAAGCTTGACGCGAACCCACTCGGCTGCGCGCTCGAGGACCCGAACGGACGCGCCGGGTGCCACGACGATTCGGCCTGCATCGGCATCGAGCGACGCCGCCGCCTTCGGTGCGCCCAAAAGGGTGACGCGCTTCGTTGCCGTCGGCATCAAATCGCGGGCCGCGACGTGCAGCATGAAGCGCAACCCGTTTTGCTCGGCCACGATGCGTGGTGAATCGCCGTTCTCGACGACAACGTACTCGGAGGCCAGAGTGGCGCGCCCTTCGCCGGCAAGCGGGGCACCGTCCAGTGCAAGTCTGGCCTCCCCATAGTGCTGGACGAACGTCCTATTCGGAGACCTCCGTTCGTAGCCATCCCGCAGGTGCTCGCACCCGGAGGCATCCGTGGAAACGACCGTTGGACTCGGACGCCATGTCATGGCCGAGGGACCTTTCGCCGAGGCGGACGTCGACCTGCGACTGGGATTTTCACACCCGAGCCCGGATGCGACGACCAAGCCCGACAGGATCGCCGCACCGAGCACTCGTATCGGATGGTTTCGAACGATACCGCGCATCGCGACCCGTTAGGGTGGACACTCGATGGTGGGATTGCCTTGCGCTGCGTGGTACTGATCGATCGTGACCCCGACGCAGTGCGTCCTGTGAGACGTGTCCTTCTTGATGTCGTCGGAATATGTACGGACAGCTTGAATATAAGTTTCAATGGCTGCGTTGAAGTCCTGCACGGTCATCCCGATACGGCCCGTGAATTGTGGCGCCGGATGCTCGCGAAAAAAGCGCAGGTAATCCGCACCGTGGCGCCCTTCGTGAAATTGAACGGACGTATCCCCTGCTGCGATGTCCTCGGCTGTGGTGCCCCGCCCGTATCCTGAAGGCCCCTGTCGATTCATGGTAGGTGGATAGCGTGTTTGAATGCGTGCGACCAGATCTCCAGGGCCGGAGAAGGTGGCGACATGCCCGTTTTGATGCCGGAAGTGAATCCCGCCGCGGACTACTTTGTACTCTGTAACCGCCGCCCCCTTCGTCTTCGCCACCTCTTGTTGCGTCATCACCGCGTCGGGGAGCACCTCGATCCGAATCTGACCCTCCCGCAGGCTCGCGATCTTGGTTGCAGGGTCCTGCTGCGCCGAGGGTGGAAGCGGGGTCGTAATCCCGGGAAAATTCTGAACAGGCATGGCCCACTCGAAAACGAGTGCGCGGTACGTCTGGAACACCTCGTTCACCGGCCGATAGGCAACGTCAGCCGCTCCCCCCAAAAGAGATCCCACCGCCTCGGTGTACGCCGTCCGCAATGCTTGAAAGAGCGTCCGGTCGCCCGCGAGCTCGTCGAGGATGATCTTCTCGTGCGTATCAACGGTGGTGTGCCACCCGGTCAGCGTTCGACGTACCGTGGCATCGCTGAACCGAGCCGCCCCCGCACCGCCACCCGGCGCACCCGCCACCCCATGAACGGCGCGAAAGTAATCGGCGGCACTGCGCAGGAATTCAATGGCATCTTGGACGAAACGGCGCTTGTCGTTCCCACCGGCTTGCGCGGGTTGATTGGCATTTGCCTGCCGTTGGACGAGCGGAACTCCGTGGGCGGGAACGGCGGAAAGATCTCCCGCAAGCGCGTGGCCGGTGCGGCCGCCGTCGGTCGTGTCGAGTAGAGGAACGCTCGGCGAGTTCCACGCAGCGCTCGGCCCCGAACGCACGAGCCCGGGCTTTCGCGACGGGACGACCGCGCTCGTTTCATTCGGTATCGGTTTGCGATCGAGAACGCGCACGATTCACCAATCCTTCATGATTTGGTCGAACGATCACGCGTCGACTTGGATCCCATATGCATTCGCAGCCATGCTACGAATGGCTTCAGCGTGGTCGCCGCCGAGCTTTTTGGCTGCTTCGACAGCGAGCTGAAATCGTTCTCGGGCTTCCTCCGTCCGGCGCATCCTGGCGAGTGCTCCGGCCAAAAGAAGCGAACCTCGATACCCATCGTTGGCTCGCGCGCCGAGACAACGCTCGTCGTCCCGCTCAAAGCGAGCCCTTTTTGGCTTAACATATGCTTACCGGACATGCCGCTCCTCCTCGCGTTCACCCCGATCCGCCACGAACCCGCGCGGCCGCGACTTCGCGGCATCTCTCGTACAACGCGGGCAAATCGCGCTGCACCCGGTTTTCCAAGTACCCCGCGATGCGCGGGTTTCGCTTCGCTTGCCCAATCAGATGCGTGAAGCCCATACGCAGCGCTTCGCGCTCGCTCCAGGCTGCGGCGTGGCTCGGGAAGAGGTACTCGATGCGGATGTCGCGAAACGGGGAGTCGGCGCGGCCTCGGTGGTACTCCACGCAAGCTTGGAGGAACCACTCTTCGACGGCGACCATGCAACGTGCCTTTTCGCGCAGGGCGGCCAGTGGGCGCGTGTTGCCTCGGTGCTTCAGCATGGTCATCACCGATTGGCCGTAGTGGGCCAGAAAGTCGAAGCGCTGGCCTCCGACGAGGCCGGCGGCGACGGAAAGTCCGCCGCGCGCGGCTTCGTACCATGTCCATTCGTCGGGGAGCCAGGCGCGCTTCGAGCGTGCAAAGGCGCTTCGAATGTCCGAGAGAACCGATGCCCATGCGCCGAATCCGAAGGGGTCCGGATTTTGACCAAGAACGGGAGACTGCTCGACGTGTTCGGGCAGCCGTTTCCAGAGGTACGCGTCGCTGTCGATGTGAAAGAAGGGCTCTTTTTGCAAGGTGTACGTGTACAGCTTGCTCAGGGTCCACCAATCCGGGTCCATATCGGATAGCCCGTTCAACGCGACCGAGTATTCGCCGAACTGGAGACCGAGGTCGTCGACCAAAAGTCGTTTTCCCTCGTCATCGGTCACCAACGATGTTGGATAGTGGACGCCCGCCGCATGAACGGCGAGCGCCCACGAATACAGATGGTGCGCTTCAGTCATCCACACCGTGCGACGGTGGGCCGGAAAAGGCTTCGACCAAAACGAGAAAACGGCTTTCACGACCAGCGTATCCTTTTACAACTCCTCGTCGACGGCAGGGTCCGTCTCCGTCCCGGGAGTGGTCGGCGGCGTCGTCGTGGGCAGTGCGAACGTCGTACGCAACGACTTGACGTCCGAGATCTTGCCAGCACTCAACGTCAGCTCTGCGAGCGGTGCATAGTGATGCGCGATACCGCGCGGCGGTACGAAGCCCTCTTCCGGCCATTCGATGTTCGCCGCGGTCTCGCCCGCGGCCTCGCGCGCGGGAATGAGCCAGTAATCGCCCGGACGATAATCGTGCTGCGTGGTACCGGTGGCTTTCTCGAAGGCGATGTGAATACCGTCGGCGAGGTGGAACTCGGCCTCGCTCATTTTGAACGTGCCCGTGGCGAAGTCGTCCTTCACCACCTCGATTTCCGTTCCGCGATGATCCCAGCGACGAAGGAGGACGTTCGTTTGCTCCTTCTGCGCCCGCGTGCACACGGTGGACTCCCCTTCCAACGTGACGGTCATCTCTTCCGCGTCGACCTTCACCACGCGAAGCAGAGCGTCGGGGTGCCACTCGCCGTCCTGCGGCGACTGCAGGGCGTAGCGATCGTCGACCAGTTCCACCCAATCGTCTTCCACGAGCGTCGTTCGTTCGTCCCGGCCGAGGTGGGCCACTCGGACGCTGAATTGCTTCGCCGCTTCATCCGCCTTGCGCTTCACGGGCGCATGCGGAAGCCCGACGACCGGAAAGATCACCGAGCCGTTGTCGAGCGATACCTTGAAGGTGGCCTGCTCGATCGGGCCACCCCGGTGCACTTCGATCCGCCACAATTGGTTTTCACCGCGGTATTGCGAAGTCGGCGGGATCACGCACGGGTCCGTGGCGACCGCCGTCTCCTGCACGAACGCCCGCATCCTGCCGCGCGAACGCGTTCGTAGCGCTTTCAAGGCGTCGTCCGGGGTCTCTCCGGACGTGCCGGTGGCTGGACGCAGCTTGCGGGCTTTGACTTGCCAAACGACCTTGGCGCGCGCAGCGGTGTCGGGGCCGCCCAGCGCTTTCTCGCGGATGGTGGGATCCTCGACGGACGTTATCAGTCGCTCCCACACGTCGGCATAAACGAAGTAATTGCCATCTTGGTCCAAGGCTTTCGGCCACCAGTCGGGTTGGCGCTGGTACGTCGTGAAGGGTTCCGTCCCATTGGGCGGTGGCGTGGCCGGCGGCTGCGGAGGGGCGCCGTGCTCGTTTTCGATCAGAATCCCCTCGACGTAGTAGTGGCCGCGCGTAATGGGGAAGTCATTGCCAGACGACGTCGCGTCCGGCTTGCGAATGTCGAAACCGCCGTCCATCGCCGGGCCGGCATGCCGCCCGAGCAGATCCTCGGTCAGGGTTCGCAGGTGATGAAGCAAAATGGACGCCTGCTCGTTCCAATCCGCGTCGATCGCCACGCGCCCCTGTTGCAGCAGGACCCGGCTGTAGTGTTTCTTGGAGTCGAACGTATTGCGGGTAAAATCGCCTTTCACGGGCCTGCTCCTTTAGGTTGCGAAAAATACGCCGGCCTCCATGTGCGCCGGCGTGTACTCGTCGAGGCGCGCGCGTAGATTGGCCGCGCGCTGGGGTTGATAGAGATCGTGAAACACTCCCATTTCCGATTCGTCGTCGGCGCCGGCGGTGACGGCCGGATCACACGTGATGGCCAATTGGCAATAACGCGGTGAACCATAACGGCTGCCGTTGAATTCCGGTTCTACCCGATGCGCCGTTCTCTCGGTGAGCGCGGCTTTCTCCTCGAGCGTCACCGCCACCGGTGGGTTCGCCTCTTCGGCGCGCCGCTTTTGCTCGTCGAGCGCCGCGGCAATCGCCGTGTCGGGCTCGCAGTGGAACCGTTTTGGCGTGCGCGATCCCGGCGGCACGTAGCAAAAGCGCATGCACCCGATCTGCCGGTGTGCCACGAAAGTCTCACCCTGGAAAATCGTGTTCTCGGCGAGCTCGATGACGTGGACGCACGTGCGGCCCAAAACTGTGCTCCGCTCGACGTGAAACACGATGTGGGCCGCCGGACCATTGGCGGAACCGACGGCCACGCGATCGCAACTCGTCGCGTCCACGATGCTATCGGTGACCACGATGCGCCCCGGCTCTTCGCGGACTTCGTCGGCCACGACCAACAGAGTTCCGACGATGGAGTGCTCGATGCGCAGGGTCGTGCGCGTATTGATCAATTCGACGCTGGGCTCGTTCGGGCGCTTCGGCTCGCAGTCGCACTCGAGCATCCAGCCGGGAACGAGCGTGGAGTGCCGCACCATGACCTCGCACAGGTCCGCATTCGTCTCGCATTCGCCGTCGCGATCCGGGCCATAGATCTGCAGGCCTCGCCCGGCGATCAGGAGACCGTCGAGCACCACGCGCGCGCCCTTTCCGGTGGCCGTGATGCTGAACGCGTCGGGGCGATCGGCCATGTAATCGAGCAGCCGAATGACTGGGAACTTCCGATTCGCCGCGCGCAATTGCAGCGTTTCGCCGGCCTCCACCGTGATGTTCAAGGGCTCGGTGTAAACGCCATTGTCGACGATCTCGATGACCGCGGAGAGAACGAATGGCTCGCTTTGGGCTTTCCGCGCTTCCTTGTCCTTCGCCCACGCTTCGAGTGCCGCGCGAATCGTTTTCAGCGGCCGATCGGCCCCCACCTGGTAAATATGGCTGCCTCGAGGCTCGGAAAGAGGCCGCTGGTACTCGCCGCCTCCGATGTCCGCGCTGAATGCATCGTGGTACGTGACGCGCACTCCCGATTTGGGCCATTGATTTGCCGGAAAGACGATGCGGCCGAGCACGGGATCCACCGCTACGCGGTTCCTGGGAGGTGGCGGCCCCCACTCGGAGAGGTCCGCGGGAATGATGGCCTCACGCGGGATCGGACCGCGATCACCCTTTTTGGGCCAATCGTGAGCCCAAATGGTGATGCTCTTGCCCTCACCGTAATAGTCCGCGGACGCTTGCGTGCGCTCGAGGCGCCCATTTTTCATGACCCGCTCTTCGAACGCGCGGCGCGTGATGCGGTCCGGAACGGTGAGCTCGGGCGCGACACCCGGGCCCGCAGGCTGCGCCAAGGTGAAAAGCGGCGTGTCGTGGCCCAAGACGTCGAAGGTGAAGCTCTGCGGCCCGACGCCTTCGACGCAGCACGCCGCTTTGTAGGTGACCGAGTCCGTGCGCAGGCGCCACACGAAGACGGCAACGTCGGGAATATTGTGCCGGCCGCGCGTGCGGGTCGAAACCGAGCGGCGCACGTCCACCGTGTAGGCAGAATCGTCGAACGGCCCGTCGACCCGGTTCATGCTGCGGCCGTCGCGGAGGTCGCGCGTGCGGCCGCGATCGAGACGCACGTGCTGCATGGACTGCGTCGCGGCGAGCAGGCGGTACGTTTCCACGGAAATCGCCGGCCAGCCGCTCACGCTTCGCGCGAGATCGGGGAGCAGCGACGCGGTCCCTTTGCGCCGGCGGTACGCGATGGTGTCGGCCACGTCGCGCCGCGGGATCACGATGCGCTCGCGCGCTTGGGCACGCGGCGAACGCACATCCTCGGAGGCCCGATACTGATACACGGGACGATATCCAATCAGGTCACCAATGTACGGAACCACCCACGGCTCGCAGGTCTCGATGAAGAGATTCTCGTAGAGCTGGGTGATATCGTCCTCGACCAGGTTCACCTGTTCGGCGATCACCCGGAGGAGCTCGCGAAGAGGAGGCGACGCGGTGCTTTCGTCCACGTCCCCTTCCGTCACCAGCTCGGCGTCGCGCGAGCGATAGATCGCGGGCAGCAGTTCATAAAGTCGGTCGATCGATTGGCTCACGCTTTCATCTCCGCGAGTTTCAGAGTCTCGGTCACGCTCGGCGACAAGTAGGCGATTTCGGCCGGCAAGAATTCATGCGGCAATTCACGCTTCTGGTCGATTCTCGCCAGGTACACCGGCGGATCCTTCTCATCGGGGAACTCCGTCTTGCCGGCATCGCTCACCACGCCGAAGGCGTTGAGGTTCACGCAGGTGACGCCCTCGATGGCGTGGATGCACGCGAGGACTTCGCTTCGATGCAGCGGCTGTCCGAGCTCCCTTCGGTCGAAGGAGAAGGTATCGCGCAGCGCCGCCTCGATTCGAGGTCGAACCGTATCCCACGGATGGTCCTCATCGACGGACACCGAGGCGTCGATGACGATGAATTTCGCCGTGCGCGCATCCACTTTGACCGGCTGCTGCGGGTCTCCAAAGCGAAGGAGCGCCGTGCGAAGGTTGCGCAGCAGATTCGACGTATCGTCGATGGGAATGTCGTCGACACCGGCGACCGTGACGTGCACCACGTTCCGGAAGCCGTCGGACAAGACCACCGCGCTCGCTTTGGCGACGCCGGCGAAGGTGCGTGAAAAATCCGCGTAGTCCGACACCGACACCAATCGATCGAGCGCGGTCACCGACGCCGGTGCATTCTGGCGGATGAGCGAACGCGAGTCGCGATCCGCTCCACCGGAGGCGCGCTTCGGATTGATCACCTGGGAGACGCCCCCCGGATTGTCGGTGACCGTCTTGATCTGCCCTGCTTCGACGTTTCCGTCTTTGCCAATGCCATTTCGGTACCGCGAATTGACATTGTTCTGCCCCGTCGGAAGCCGCGCACCCTCGATGCCGTCGCCGAAGGTCACCGTCGTTTTTCCGGCGTCGTCCTGACGCGTGATGAACATGCGATCGCGCGGGCCGGTGTCGAAAAAGCTGGGGCGTTCGTGCCAGCGCACACCGTTGACCTGTACGTCGAGCGTGCTCGCGACGCCCGATGGCGTCGGTGCCGACACGAAGGTGAGCGGCGATTGGCCCAAGGTGAACGCCTGGTGCGGGATGGTCCCGTCGCCGCTGCCCAAGATTTGCGCCCGCTTCTCGCCGTGGGTGGCAAGAACGACGTTGGCGTTGATCGTCACGGTCTCGCGCACGTACGTGTGCCCCAGCGCCCGCTCGAGTTCCAACGTGCTGTGCTCGCGATCGCCTTTGCGCTTGGCATCGAAGGAGTGCGTGACCGCCGCGACCCTGGCCAGCTCGCTCCATGGCACGCCGGCCGCCTGGACCTCGGCGTCTTCCGACGGATCCGATGTGCCATCGGCGAGAGTGACCGGCGGCAGCTTCGCGCGAATGTCCGCACGCTCACCGGAGACGACGACCCATTGGCCGGCGCTCAAGTCGGAATAAACTTGCTCGAGCTCGAGCGAATGGCCTTCGACGGGGTCGGGGATCGGAATGCCGGCGAGCGTCAATGGCGCGCCAGGCAGGTAGACGACGGTGCGGCGGATCGCGTCAAAATTGTGGGGTAAGGTGTTATCCTCGAGGTTACCCTGGGGCGGTGACCCGGACCAGTAGCCGAGCCAATTGCGGGGCAACCCGCCATCCTCAATGAGCTCGATGCGCGTCGTCTTCCCGGAGAGGCCGAATCCCGCCTTCGACTGGGTGCGGACCTTCCCCGCGCGGACCACCGATCGTGCCGGGGCGGTCAACGGGGTGAGGACCGTCTCCAGGAGAAGCAGGTCACCGATTTGGACCCCCTCGTAGGCGTTGTCGAGGTAAAGCACGTTGGCTTCGCCGCCCTTGCTGTCATCGGCGAGCGGTACGGCATCGGCGTGTTCTGCCTCCGGCAGGGCGAGTGCCGTTTCGCCGATCGCCCTCGCATTGTCGACACCTCCCCCGCCGCCCGAGGAGGGCGGTGCCAAAGGCTCAAAGGGCCACTCTTTCTCTTTGGTGAGGTCGTCTTGTTTGGAGCGCACCTTTGGTGAGGACGCGCCGAAGAGCGATACGCGTGTGAGCGGGAATACCTCGAATCCGAGGTCCTCCGTCACCTTCGCCGTCGAAAGCGCGCGATAGGCCTCTGCGGCGGCCTCCGGGTGAAAGCTGGCGAGAATGCGTGGAACGACATCACGGTTCTCGTTGAACGCGGCTTCGGTTCCAATCGGATTTTCGGGCTGATCTCCCGGCGTGATGGTCGATTTGAGTAACCCAGAAAAGAGCTCGAGCGTCTTGATCCCGTTGCCCTCACGCTCGGGGCGCGGAGCCGCCAGCTTTGCCGGCGTCGTCGGGAGAGGTATCCCTTCGAGGTCGATGAGATCGAGTAGGCGCGGAAATAGCAGGAACGCGATGCGGCCCTTATTCTGGTCCACGGTGACGGAGCGAATCCGCCGTATGCCGGCGACGCCACCCCGTACGAAGAGAAGAAAATCGTTCGGCTTCAAGTTCGTGGAGTTGCCTTCCACGTACAGGACGTCCTTCAACTCATTCGTGTCGTCCTTTTGGCGGTTGACGAGGACGTTCTCGTTATGGGTCTGAGGAGGGCGCTCCCCATCCGCCAGAAGTTTCCCGATGTCGAAACGGATATCTTGAGGCATCGTCCTGCGCACTTGCAGATTGTTCCACTCTGCGCGCGCCTCGATCGTGACGGACGTCTCGAAGGTCTGGGCCTTCTCCTTTTTACCCGGATTGGGCACGCTTTGCGCCCGAGTGCCGGCGGGGATGACCACGACTTTCGGGCTCGATTGCACGGTGTATGCGAGGTAGACGCTCGCCGAAACGCCGGGCCGCGGCTCATAGCCGACCAGGTTTGCCAGGTGGGTAACCGAGGCCTTGTCGACGGCCGTGCGCAGATAGGCCTCGTTGGCGATGCGCTCTTGATAGAACGAGAGCACGTCGGCCACCGTCGCCCATGCATCGAGCATCGCGATGGACGGATCGCTCGAATCGCGCGCCATGAGCCCGTCGAGACCCTGCCGGTGCTCCGCGCTCGAGAGGCGAGCTTTCATCGTCGATAGAAACGTCGCGTGCGTGCCGACGCGGTACTCGATCGACGGGAGTCCCGGCCGATTCGCAACCGGGACCAACGTCGCACCGCTCGCGGCGCATGCCGAACAACCGCAGGGCTGCGTCATCGTCCTCCTCCCATGATGAGCGTAAGCTTTCCGTGCTCGGGGTAATCGGGATCACTGTCCAATTGTGCGATCTCGTCGGGGCGCAGCTCCAGCTCGCCCGTCTTGTCGTCGAGGGGCACCTTCGGCTCGAAGAGCCGTCGCAGCCATATCAGCGAGACCCTCTCCACACCGACGACCGATTGCACGGCGGAGAGAATGTCGCTCGGGCATATCGCAGTACCGAACGTGAGTGCGTCGGCGTGGAAGAATCCGAGCTTCCCACCGGGCAAGACCCCGGTGCCGAGGCGCGCGGCCACGTCGGCCTTCACGTGCGCACGCAAGTAACCGGGCTTGACGCACACCTCCAGCTTCAAATCGATGGGCACGTAGCGCGCGGGCACGACGCGCAAGTCGTGTCCGAGCCGGCGATAGACCTCGAGGCGTTCTTCGATGCTCTTCAGAAGCGCAGGATCGACCTCGTCGGTCCCCAGCGGATCGATGGCCACCTTCGCCTCGTACCAGCTCCCCGTCCACTGGAGCGTCCCTGACGCCCGCTGAATGCGCGGATCCTCTTGCGCGAGCACCGCGTAGTCATCGCCGGTAATGGCACGGCGCAGGTCCGCGCGAAACGCGTGCGGTGCAGCGAGCTTCACGTGGGCCAGCGTTTCGGGCGCCGTTCCACCGATCGCGGGACGCGGATTGCGCACGGTGATCTTCACACCGTCGAGCTTCGTGCGCGACACGATGCGGGTGATCGTCTCGGCCTCGACGTTTCCGGCCAATGGATTCCCGAATCGATAAACCGCGCGCAGCGACATATCGACCTCCGGCTGCGCACCGAGCTCCCCGTCGCCAAAACGCACGTGACCGAGGCGCGCCTCGTCGACCTCCAGCACGAAGTGACGGTCGTATCGCCCGCTCGCGAGGAGATCCCGCCGCGGCTCCCAAATCGACGTCACCGCCGGACCATTCGGGGGCTTCGGTCCCGTCGCTTCGATGTACGCCACGGGGAGCGCGGCCCATGGATCCTGGCGCACCATCTTCGAAGCCCCGACGCTCGTCGGCTGCGCGGGGAGCCTCTGGCGAAACACGGGCTCCGCCTTGTTCAACAGGGGACGGACCCTCTCGGGAACCGCTTCGACGTCCACCAGGCTTCCTTCGCAGGCGCACGTCCCCATCACCTCGCGCGCTCCCACGACCACGGGCGGGTCGGTGGCGCGGCAGCCGTGGTCGGCGAGCAGCACGTTGCCACGGGCCACCGTGAGGTTCTCGATCCGGCGGCATTCCGGGGCAGGAAGTACCGTGGTGACGCAAAGGTCGAATGGAAGCGCGTCCTCCGTGGCCCACTCGATCTCGACCACGTGCCGCTGCGTCAGCTCGTCGAGCCCCGGCGCGACCTTGGTGAGCCGCACGAACCAGCGGTGCAGCGGATCGGCATCCGCCGGCGTGCCCGTCGAAGGGCCTAGAACCTCTTCGAAGAGCAACACATCGCCAGGCCGCAGGCTGCTCAACGGACGCGCGCGCGTTCCATCTTCCGCCGGCTCGGGCGTCGACCATTCGTCGAGCAACGTGGCGCGCGTCGCGCCGCGTGGAAGCGCGCAGTCACTGTCGCCCCAGGTATAAAACAGGATCTCGTTCTGCCCCGCCCACAGCGAAAGGGTCTTCTCCGCGCGCTCGCGCAGCGATTCGAAGCATTGATAGCGATTGGGCGTGATGCGGGCCAACGCGGACTCTTTCACGATGTCCGGGCCGAACGAGCTCATTTCTTCCGTCGCGGTGACGAAATACGTGTCGTCGAGATCGAGCGCGTCGTCGCCAGTTCTGTCGCGGTCGGTCGTGAGCACGAGCCACACGCGCGCATTGCAACCTTCGTGAATTCGATAATCGACGAGGCGCGCGTGGCGCCGAACCGAAATACGCTTTCGCGCCGTGTCCAGGTACGACTCGGTCCCCACGGAATCCTGGTAATAGCTGAGATGGTCTCCCACGTACGCCAGCAGTTCGACCAGGGCGATGCCCACGTCGGGCACGTGCCGCTCGGTCCATTCGGGCATCACCAGCGCGAGCCGGTCGAGGATCAGCCGTCGAAAGGACGAATAATCTTTCGCGAGGTAATCGATCGCCGGCTCCTCGCGCGTCTCGTCACAGCACCCCTCTGGCGCCGGCGCACAATCGAGATCGCTCGGACAATGGATCTTGAAGCTGAAGGTGACGCTCGAATACCGAACATCGAATCCCGGCAGCGGCTTTCCCGTCGGGCGCCCATTTTCGTCGACGGCCACCAGGCGCAGCTTGTACGGCGAAAAATCGCCCGCCTGGTCCACCACGACGCGCAAGCACTCCTCGTGCTCGGGATCGTCGTCGTAGCCCGGCGTGATGGACACCACGCGGATGTTGCGAATGCGGCGCCCTCCCTCGATGACCACGTTCGCGATCGCGAGATCCCGGGGTACCTCGGCGAAAAAGTGAACGCAGAGCGTTCGCTGCGACGGATCGTCCTCCACCACGTCCACGTAGTCGAGACCGTTCCATTTCTTGTCGCGCACGAGCTGCCGGCGCTCATCCACCGCACACGTCAAGTCCGAGCCTCGCACGGTGCTCATGGTCGCCCTTGCCCTTCGATAACGTCTTCGTGGAGCGCGCCGGTGCGCAAGATGACATAGCGAATCACGATGCGAAGCGTCGGCCCCTCGGCGGTGACGACCAGCGATTTCACGTCGATCACGTCACCCAACCAGCGCTGGAGCGCAGCGCGAAGCGTGTACTCCAATGCGGAAGCCAGCTCGACGCTGTTGGGCGCGAAGATCAATTGCTTCAATCCGCTGCCGAAGTCCGGCCGGTTCACCCGCTCGCCCGCCGAGGTGAAGAGCAGTTGCTCGATCATGTCGCGCACGTGCTGAACGTCGTCGGCAGTGGCCGTACGTTTTCGCACGTCGAATCGTAAAGGAAAGGCGATGTTCATGAGGTTACGTTCCAATCGCTCGAATTTGTGTTTGCGCGATGATCAAAGGTGTCCCGGGGGGAACGCAGACGGACTGGCTGTCCAAGAGCAGGAGCGGGATCCCGCCACTGGTGACGCGCACGGCCGACGTCGTCCACATCGCCGTCACGCACGGGCCATTGCCGCCCAAGGCGGGCGGCGGTAGCGCGCAGCCGGCCACGGTGTACGGCGGCGCACGCGTGACCACCGGTTGCCCGCTCACCAGTACACGGGGCGTCGTGGCCGTCGGCTGCGCCTGTCCGCCGTGCATGCAAAAGACCGTGGCACCCAAGTGAAGAATCGTTCCAGGCATCGCGTCTCCTGCGTCATATGACCGTGAGTCCGGCCCCGTTGATATCGGTGATATTGCCGGTCATCGTGATGATCGCGCCCTTGCCGTTCGAGATCGTGATGCCCACGTCGTTCACCATGATGAAGGCCCCGGTCAAGGTCTTGAGGACGATGCCGACGCCGGGCGTGTCGCTGAGCATCAAGGTGTTCTGCCCCGCCGTTTGAAACACGATGTTCGGGCTGGCGGGGATGCCGGCGAGCGCCAACTTCGGCACTTCGGCCGCGGTGCCCCAGTAGGTGCCCACCCAAATAGGATAATCCGGGTTGCCTTGTTCGAATTCGATCCATACGCCGGCCCCCACCTGCGGCACCATGTACGTTCCCATCTCCTTGCCGGCGAGTGGAACGCACGGCATGGCGTACGTCGTCGGTAGAAGGGCCGAAACGTCCGTCACGATGGCCTGAATTCGGCCTATCTGCAGCGGGTCGACGTTGTTGATGACCGTCCCACGGTACTTTCCGTAATACCTTTGACCTTGGTCGGCGCTGCCTTCTCGGCCATTCATCCCGCTCATGACGGCACCCGCGGTACGGTGGATACGAGCCCATTGCGGACGAGCGTAAAGTCTTGCTTGTACTCGCCGCGCTTGATGTTGTGGGTCACGCTTTTGACGAAATAGAGCCCGTCGAATGCCTCACCCGCGCCTCGCACGCCCACCAGCCGGCGCGCTTTCAGGGTTCGGCCGTAGCGAAGCACGTCGAGCGAGCCGGTCCCGGACACCGCATCGGCGTGGTGTGTCGTCTTCGACAGCCCGCGCAGGATCGCCTCACCCATGGTCAACTTGGCGGTCGAAGGGATCTTCTCGATCCGCTGTGGAATGGGCTCAATCAGGCCGAGCGGAGGGCTCAGTGGATTGATGTCCGGCAGCGGTACCGGAATCGGGAGTTTGAAAATGGGATCTTGAATCATGACGATCGGCAATACCCTTGCGTCGTTCTGAAAATCGAAATTCAACGACTCGACGTTGGTCTCCGCGTCCATATCCACGTTGAGCGCCGGCTGGGGCACACCGGCCCGGATCTCCGGTCCCCAGTAGGCAATGCTCGTCAGTGGGGGTCCGGGCTCGAGGTAAAAGACGTATCCGGCATCGCTCGCCAATTTGGAGATGTACCAATGGTCGCTCCCTTGATGGCGTGGAATGATGTCGAGCGGATTCGGCGGCACCCCATTGAGGCTCGGAATGACCCGAGGGACCACCCCGAAGAGCGCATACTTCGCGAGAATGAGCTCCACCCGCGCCTCCGGCGGCATGGCCGGGTACGGGATACCGCTCGTGTCGACGAAGTCCATCAGCGCGGTCAAATCTTCGCCGGTCACCGTGAACGTCGATGTCGACCCGCCGCTCCCCGAGGAAATGCGCGTCTTCGTCACGACCCCATCGACCAGCACCTCGGGCGTGCCGTTGATCGTCGCAATGAGGACGACGCGCAAATTCGCTGGAAGCACACCGCCGGCGAGAAGAAACGTGGTCATGAGCGGCGATCGATTGGTCACACCGAAGCTCAGCTCGAAACCACTTCGGGACTCCGTGCTCGACGTCACCTTGACGGACCTGAGCGCGTCCGTCACCGGCTCCGGCACGGGAGCTGGGATGGAGGGTCCCACCATGAGCGTGAGGTAAAGGCCCTTAAGCACGGCGAGGCCCCGGAAGCCCTTCGGGCAATGTAATCCGAATGATGCCGCCAATGCGCAAAAGGTCGTCCGGGTTCAAGGCCGCGTTGGCGTCGCAGATTCGCCAGAATTGCTCGGGATCGCCGAGATGCTCGGCCGCAATGTGATCGAGCCGCTCGCCTTCACGTACGGTGTGCTCGCGCAGAAAGGCGAAGCTTTCGGGCGGCGCGATCAGCCGCCGTGCCAAGTAGATGACCTTGGTCCCATCGGGCAGCGTGAGCTCCGCGGTGCCAGCGGTGAAGTAGCGGCTGGTCGGGGACAACGTATCGACGCTCATTGGGGGGTCCTCGTGAAGCCAAGGGACGACGGGCTGGCCCCCGCGGTCGCTTTGATGGCGAGGTCTTCTTTGTTTTGCTGATAGGCGAGATAGATGTTCCCGCTGGTGGTGAATCCCAGGTCGTAAACGGTGAGCACACGCAAACCGAGATTTACCTTCGCGCGCAGCGGGTTGAGAGCAGGGTCGAAGGCTTCTTCCGTCACCGACAGCTCGGTGATCCGCACCGGCACCGTGCGCTGCCGGCTCCACACGAAGAGCATGAGCGCCGTCTCCATGGGCGCGATTTCCAACGTGCCCTTTTCCGCGTCCGCATGATTGCTCTTGATCTGCGTCACGGTAGGATAAATCGTCGTCTCGAGCGCCGACAGGATTGGAGCAATGCCGTAGAGTTTGACCAAGTTGTCGTCGACCTCCAGCTGGTCGGCCGCGTCAATCTCGGCCTCCAGCTTGATGGTCTCCACTGGCGGCGCGCGCAAACGCAACGCCTCGCTGCGGTCGGCATTTTCGCCCACGCCCTGCACCTGCAACGAGCGGGTCAGCGTGTCGGGGTTGTACTGCAGAACGATGGTCTTCTGCACCGTTCCGTTGTCGGGGTCGACCAAAACGAGGCCACCTTTGAGCAGTCGCGGCGAACCGGGAAATGCGCTCACGAGCGATCACCACCTCTCGGCGCGACGCTCGCCGCTTCAGGGAGCACGGGTCCTAGACCGCGGTGCACGGAACGCGCGAGCTCGCGGCCGATCCGCGTGCCGCCTGCCCCAGGATCCACGGTGATGGGTGCGGCCGCGAGCGAGGCGACTGCGGCGCCACTCCACGGCGGACTCGCCTCGCCGCGCGCCGCCTCGCCGTTCATTCTGGAGAGTAGCTCGCGCTCCAGCGCGTGCGCCATCCGGCGCGTCTCCGCGGGGGAGAGCTCCACGCCGTCCAGTACGATGTGTTCAATATGCAAGTTCAATTTCATTGCGCGACCGCGTCCTCGGTTATCCTGTCGCTCTCGTCGTCCAATTCGCTCTCCTGCCAACGAAATTCGGATTCGTTCGAGCGTCGTTCGAGCTTCTGCAGCTCGGAGCGAATGGCCCCGAGCACGGCCGGCATGGTGATCACAGTGCGGGCCTGTGCCGCCGCGAATGCGGCGTTCATCGATACGTTGCGGATCGAGCCGCCGGTGAGCGCGAACTTGGCGAGGCGCTCGTAGTCGAGCCGGCCGAGCGGCGCTTCCGCGGGAAACGCACGACGCCAGATCGCGCGCCGTTCCCGCTCGCCGGGAAAGGCGAATCGGACGGAGAAGCGCAAACGCCGCATGAACGCCGGGTCGAGGGCGCTTTTCATGTTGGTCGCTAGAATGGCGAGCCCGCGATAGGCCTCCATGCGCTGCAGCAGGTAACTCACCTCGAGATTCGCATAGCGGTCGTGGCTATCTTTGACGTCGCTGCGTTTGCCGAAGCAGGCGTCGGCCTCGTCGAAGAACAGAATCGCACCGCTGTCCTCCGCTCCATCGAATACGCGGCGCAAGTTCTTTTCCGTCTCACCGATGTACTTGCTGACGACCGCACTCAAATCGATGAAGAGAAGCTGCAGCTTCAGCTCGGAGGCCAGCACCTCTGCCGCGAAGGTCTTGCCCGTGCCGCTCTCGCCCGAGAACAGCGCGGTGAGCGCCAGACCGCGCTGGGACCGAGCGCCGAACCCCCACGTGTCGTAGACGGTCGTGCGGTGCTCGACCTGCGCCGCCATCTCGCGAAGCTGCGAGAGCTCTTTCTCGGGCAGAACGAGATCGTCCCATTGGGCATGCGGGGTGATCCGACGCGCGAGCCCTTCGACCCGTGGCGCAGTTGCATCGACGCACGCATGCCAAAGGCCGGCGCCGTCGAGCGCGCCGTCGGGATCCCGTGAGACGGTGGCGGCGAGGCCCTGGATGGCCACTGTGTCGAGCTCGAATTGGCCCGACAGGCGCCCGGCGAGGTCCTCGGCTTCGGGGCCAAGGTGCTCGAGCCAAATCGCGGAGCGCTCGGCCGCGGTCGGCTTGCTCACCTCGAAGATCGCGGAGCTGCGGTCTCCCGTCGCTCGTGGCTCCCGTGTCCCCACGAGCACGACGCCTGGCACGCGCGCGATGAAGCGCTCGAGTGTGGAAGCACTGGACTCGCCGACGTTGTGCGCATCGACGTAGAGTGCGACCGGACCGAGCATCGCCTCGCGGCGCCAAAGTCGGACGAGCAAGTCGAGCTCGTTCGTGCCGCTGGGAAGCAAGTCGGCATGCAGTCGATACGGACGGAACCCGAGCGCGTCTTCCACGTGGGCGGCAATGAGCTGCACGCTCTGCGCGTCGCGCCCGACGAGCTGCACGGCGGGGAATCCCGTCTCCCGTGAGCCGGCACCGATGCGACGCACGACCGCGTCCGCGATCGCTCGATGCGATGGCGGCAGCGCGAGATCGCGGGCGCCCTCGAGCGGTTCGAGCAGCGGCATCCAGCGCGCGTCGACGTGGTGAACGCCTTTGACGAAGCTCAGCACGCGCTCGTCGATGCGGAGTGCCCGCGCGGTCAAGCTCAGCGTGTCGATCGCATCGAGTTCGATCAAGTGCCAGAGTCGAAGCGGGCGCTCGGGCGACAGGGCGTCCCACGTCGGCTCGTCGAACAACGACATGGCGAGGGCGAACGTCGGATACGCCTTTCGCGGATCCTGCTGCGCACGGGCACATAGTGGGGCCACGCTCGTATCGATTTCCATGGCCAGGCAGAGGAGCAGTACTTCGTATTCGAACTTCGACAGGGCGAAGCGCTCGATGAGCACCTCGAGCCGCGACGGCGAGCCCCACGCGCTCGCGATCATCGCGGCCTCGGCGTCCGCAAGGGCCTGCTCGCTCTCCTCGGTGGCCCCGGAAACGGCCCGTTCGAGACGCAGACGGACCCATTCCATCCCCGATCCGAGGCGATTGGCAGCGGGTCCCGCCGGCGGAGGATGGGACGGCGTCATGGTAGGGTCACCGTTTGCTTGGGGGAAAACTCGGGTAGGCCAGTGACGGCGTCGATGTCGACCGGGCTCGAGTCCACGCCGTCCACGCGCAGGCGAACCACGTACGTGCCAGCTGCGAGCTCACCGAGATCGATCTGGACGCGATTTTGCACCGAGTTCGATCCGGTGGCGGGAAACTCGTGGTCATCCAGCAAGACAATGGCGCGCTGGTTCGGCGCGATGGGCGGACTGCACTCGACGCGCAGCGCCGGGCCATTCGGGCCGGTCACCTTCGCAATGTTGGTGACCGTCGGGATAACCACGAGCGCAACCTCGTTGGTCGTGCGCGCAATGTCGTTCTCGATCGGAGGCGGATACCGCACCGAGACCGAATAGATTCCCGTCCACCACGGTCCGGGTGTCTCGTCGAGGGTGACGGGAAGCGTCGTCGCCGTCGCGTCCGCGCCGACCTTCAGCGTCGGCCGCTCACCGAAGCGTCCATGCGTGAAGCGGACCTCGCGATTCACGCCCTCGAGCGCCGTTCCGAGCAGGAAAACGCGGTCACGCAATCGAGCCCCGGGCTGCCCCAGCGGCAAGCGGACACCGGAGAGGACCGGCGGCGCCGCGGCGGTGGCCGGCCAGCCGCGATCGAGCTTCCCGCGCCGCAATACCGGGAGAGGCCTGCGGCCGGTGGCCTCGCCCTCGATGAGTACGACCGACACTTGGTAGGCGGTCGATACACGATACGGCGCTTGAAACGTCGTCCACAATTTATAAAGGTCTTCGATGGTCAGCGTCTGAGGCGTAATGCGGACTCGTTCGATTTGGCGATTCAGGTTGCTGTCGGAATTATTTTGAATCGCTTCGCGCGCGAGTACGGGAGTCTCGTGAAAGACCAGCATCGCGCGCGAGAGCATGGCGTGACTCTTTGGCTCGCCGCGATCGTCTTCCTCGCCGTAGGCCGTCAACAAGTAGTGCAGATCGAGGGCGAGCGGCGGCGTCGCCGCCTCACCCGAGCGTCCGCGGTCGGGCATATCCATGTTTCGATACGCCGCGTTGAAGGTCACACCGTAGAGGAACAGGTTGATCTGGTTTTTCGTAGGCTCGCTGTCGCGTGCTTTGTCCGGTGGTCGCACGGTGACGACCTGACTGCCGAGCAGCTCCTTGAGTTCCTCGTCCTTCTCGAGCATGCGCTTCAGCGTCGCGGTCACCGCGTAGATGGCTTGTGCGTCGCTCATGGCTCCCTCCTCGGACTGCGCTGGCGAAGGTACATCTCGAGCGGCATGACGTGAGTGCCATTGGCCCGTGGCGCCGGGGCCGCAGCCGGCGTGGTCGCTCGAACCTCGATGCGTCCGATGGAGATGTTCACCGTCGGTTCGACGTCCACTCCGCGCGTCGCGAACGCACTCGCGCTTTTCGATGTCGAACCGGGGTTGCGCGCTCCGGCACCGGCCGCGTCACGCGCGGATTCCGCGTGCACCGCCGCGGCGTGGGCCGCTCGCGTCGAAACACGCGGCGCCGCCGCCACCGTCTCTCGCTGAACACGCGCCGCCACCGCGGTGGAACGCGTACGTTCGCGGTCCGACGGGCCCAATGGGGTGCCTCGCTCGACAGAGCGCGGTGCGCTGCTCGAGATAGCCTGCTCGGCGTCCCGCTCCGGAAGCGCTGCGGCAGCATGGACATACGATTCCACGGGCTCGTGCCCCATGAGCGGCGTCCTGTCTCTGCGCAACGCTGCCGGCTCGCGCAGTGAAAATGCAGTATTCGGCTGCACCGCGAGCCGCGGCCGTGCGGCCATCGACGCCGTCCGGTCCACGGGCGCCGCCTCGTACTCCGTCGGCGCGGGCAGGTCCACTTGCCCAGGCATGGGTGCGTCCGGATGTCGCGCAGAAAAGGGCCTCGTCTCCGTTTCACGCGGCAATCGACCCGGCTCGACCTCCCACGCGACCTCGAGCTCCGGCATCGACGGCCCCGGGGCTGGGGCCTCCGTGGAAAACACCCCGGGCCCCTCGAACATCGACGGCGCACGCGGCGCGAGGCCCGGCGCAGCACCGAGGGCACGTGCGGCCACACGCGACAGGAAGTCGCTCATGCGCCCCCCCAATCGAGATACATCTGCCGGCGCACGTGGCTCAGCGCGAGGATCGCGTCCTCGCTCCATCCATAGCGGCTCGCGAGCTCGTGAACTTCGCGAATCAAGCGAGACGCGGTGGCCCGTATCTCCGTCCATAGGTACGACACCACGTCGAAGTCAGCGGTCCACGCGTGCGAGCAATCGGGGCACGAGAGCTCCACCCGAACATCGGCTTGCGGATCCGCCACGCGCATGCGGTCAGCGACCCGCGTGGTCAACTCCTCGGGCAGGGTTGCCGGATCGCAGGCAACCCCGGCTCGCGCCGCAGAAACGCATCGCGAAAGAAGGACTCCCCGCGCCTCGGGCACGCTCCGCCTGGTGCGTGCATGAAGAAGATCGCGACTCGTTGGAACACGGAACGCCACTTCGTAGTCCTCCCACCTCACGACACCTTCGTTGGAATTCGCGCCGTCACGGTCCGCGCCCCCCGATGCGCTTGCATGCACGTCGTCGGCCGTGAACTCCACCTCGAGGCGTTCGGAGCACTCGGGGCAGATGGCCACGCAGCTGAAAGGGCGCCCGAACGTCGTCATGTGCAAATCGAGCAAGTGGGCGTCCCGCTGGCCTATCGTCAGATCGCAGCACGCGTCTTCCGCCAGATCGGGACGCGCTTCACGCAGCATGACGAGGCCGCGTTCGACGTGACCGCGCCCCTCCGCCGCCTCCCATATTCGTAACACGTCGTTGCTCGACAGCGCTCTCATGATGGTTTAGGGCGTAATCGCTTTTTCCGTGGGCTCACGAACGCTCGGATCGCGAATCCAGCCTTCGTTCTCCAGTTTGATGTGCTGAATCGCTACCGCATTGGCATTCGCGTCCAAGTCGGGAACGGCCTGGTACTCCGAGACCCAGCAGCGGAAGATTTGATACGCGATCGCGAGCTGCCCAGCCTCGTTGTAGACTTCGAGGATCAAATCCTTGCGAAAATCTTTGAGCGACACTTCGTTCCCGTCACCGGCCCGAAGCGCCCAAACCTTGTTCGCCCACTGCTCGAAGTCCGGATCGTGCGTCACCCCACGCTCGAGCGTGATGGCTTCGTACTCCGTGCGACCTGCCGATTTACGCGTCGTGCTCGGGTCGCCGCCCTCGCGATGCTTCACCACCTCGGTCGTGCGCTTCAACGCGCTGACCTTGCTGATGCCGGCCACGAAGCGGCCATCCCACTTGATTCGGAATTTGAAGTTCTTGTACGGGTCGAACCGTTGTGCATTCACGCTGAACTGAGCCATTTTCGTCCTCTCCCTATGTCGCGATTTGTCCAGCGAGCTGCTGAATCGTGACGACCACGAACTCCGCGGGCTTCAGCGCGGCGAAGCCCACGACCACGTTGACGATCCCTTTGTTGATGTCGCTCTGGGTCGTCGTTTCCTTGTCGCATTTGACGAAGTACGCTTCCTGCGGCGAAGATCCTTGGAAGGCCCCCTGTCGAAAGAGATCGTGCATGAACGCCCCGACGTTGAGCCGAATTTGCGCCCACAGCGGCTCGTCGTTGGGCTCGAAGACCACCCATTTCAGCGCTCGAAACAACGTCTCCTCGATGAAGAGCGCCGTGCGCCGAACGGGAACGTACTTCCAGTCGGAATCGCCGCTATTGTCGGCTCCCCCCACCGTGCGCGCTCCCCAGAGCACCGTACCGTAGACGGGAAAGTTCCGAATGCAGTTTACGGCTTTGGGGTTGAGAAGGCCGTTTTGGAAGTCCGTGAGCTTCGACTTCACGCCCAGCGCACCGACCAGCGACGCCTCCGTTCCAGCCGGCGCCTTCCACACCCCGCGGCTGCCATCCGTCCGCGCGAAAATCCCCGCCACGAATCCGGACGGTGGCAAGTCCTTAGGTACCGTACCCAGAGGATCGGGCGCACTGATCCATGGGAAGTACACGGCCGCGTGGTTATTGACCTTACCGAAGGCCTCGACCTGGCCCCCAATGTCGGTCCTCGAGGCGTCCTTTCCGGCGTCGACAATCAAGAATGCGCGCCTCACGACGCAATACGCTTCCAGCGGTGCTGTCCCCTCTTGTGCGCTGAGACCGGGCACACACAAGAGATTGAACAGGTCCACGGCGTCGAGCAGTGCCAGACCGCCTTTGCCATCTTCGCGGCGGACGTTGAGCGCTGTCATGAACGCGCCCGATGTCGCCCCATCGGGAGAGAGAACGTCGCCATCGGCTCCGCCCGCGAGAAACGCCGGCTCTTCCTTATCGTTGGGTATCGCCGGCGTCGACGTCGCCTTCACCCGAACGAACTCCGATTGGCCTTCCAAAACCGAGACCACGTAGCGGGGATCGTTCTTATCGAGGGACAGATTGTCGAAAACCTCGACCCTGGTGACGGGCTTGCCGTCCTTCGGCTTGACGTGCACGGCAAGCTGAAACCGGCTGCTCGCGGTCTTCTTGCTCGTCACGCCGTACTGCTTCGACCACTCTCCCTCGGATCGTGCTTCGAGCGAAAGTGATTTCCCCTCCTCGCCCGGCAGGGCGACCTCCCCCTTCTTCGCCGTACCGGAGGAGACGAGCCGCACGATGTACGCCTGCTGCCCTCCGTTCACGAAGAAGCTTTGAACCGCGTATCCCAAATACGAATCCGCGTGGAGCCCATCGAACGCGGCCACGTATTCGGCAAAACTCGTTACCAAGACCGCGCGATCGGTTGGCCCCTTGGGTGCCCACCCGATGAATGCAGCAATGGATGTGGAGACGCCGGTGATCGTACGCACCCCACTCGAGATCTCTTCGATGTACACTCCCGGATAAGTCGGCTGCACCGGCATGTTCTTCTCCTCGTTTTTTTACTCACGTCGGACTTTCCATCGCCCGCGCTCTGACTATCTTCGATTCATCGCACTACGGCGTGATCGCCTTTTCCGTGGGTTCGCGGACGCTCGGGTCACGGCTCCACCCCTCGTGCTCCAGTTTGATGTGCTGAATGGCGACGGCATTCGCGTTCGCGTCCAGATCCGGTATCGCTTGGAACTCCGACACCCAGCAGCGGAAGATCTGATACGAGATCGCCAGCTGCCCCGCCTCGTTGTAAACCTCGAGGATCAGATCCTTGCGAAAATCCTTGAGCGACACTTCGTTTCCGTCTCCGGCGCGAAGCGCCCAAACCTTGTTCGCCCACTGCTCGAAGTCGGGATCGTGGGTCACCCCACGCTCGAGCGTGATCGCGTCGTACTCCGTGCGCCCGGGTGATTTCCGGCTGCTGCTCGGGTCGCCGCCTTCGCGGTGCTTCACGACCTCGGTGGTGCGCTTCAACGCGCTCACCTTGCTCACTCCGGCAACGTAGTGGCCGTCCCATTTGATCCGAAATTTGAAGTTCTTGTACGGATCGAAACGTTGCGCATTCACACTGAACTGGGCCATTCTTCGTCTCCTACGCCGTCGCGATCGGACCGGCGATTTGCTGGATTCGCACGATGACGAATTCGGCGGGTTTCAGCGGTGCAAACCCGACGACCACGTTGACGATTCCCTTGTTGATATCACTCTGGGTCGTCGTCTCTTTGTCGCATTTGACGAAGTACGCGTCCTTGGGCGTCGTGCCTTGGAAAGCGCCCTGACGGAACAGATCGTTCATGAACGCGCCCACGTTGAGCCGTATCTGCGCCCACAGCGGTTCGTCATTCGGCTCGAACACGACCCATTTCAGCGCACGGTACAGCGTCTCTTCGATGAAGAGCGCCGTCCGGCGGACGGGAACGTATTTCCACTCCGAGCCGATTTCGTCGTTTCCATCCAGCGTGCGCGCGCCCCAGACCACCGTGCCATAACCCGAAAAGTCGCGGATGCAGTTGACGCCCTTGGGATTCAAAAGACCATTCTCGACATCGGTCATGGTCGTCGTGACGCGCGATGCACCGACCAGCGTTGCCTCCGTTCCAGCCGGGGCCTTCCAAACACCGCGACCGGCGTCCGTTCGCGCGTAGATCCCTGCGACGAAGCCCGACGGCGGGAAGGCCCGCAGGCGATTGTCGGCAGCGGGATCGGGTGCGGTAATCCATGGGAAGTAGAGTGCCGCGTACGAGCTGTCGCTCGTGTGAAGGTCCCCCGCGTCGGTGGGGACGGTCGTGATGGTCGCGGCCTTCTTGGCATCGACGAGGAGCAGGGCACGCCGTTGATGGCAATAAGCGCTGAGCAGCTGAATCGCCGCCGTGTCCTGAAGACCAGGAACGGACAGCAGGTTGAAAAGGTCGACGTCGTCGAGCAAAACCAAGCCTCCGCCACCTTGCGTACGATTGGCGTTCAATGCGTCGACGAAGGCCTTTCCCTTGTCGGCACCGTTGGGATCGGGGTCGAGAACCTTGGCGTCCCGCCCGTGTGCAAACGGCGTAAACGCCACGGGCTTCGTCGGCACGGGCAGCGGGTCTTTCTTCGGATCGGGTTCATCCATCTGAAGGAGCTTCGATTGAGCGTTCAGCACATTCAGGACGTAGCGCTCGTCGTCTTGCTTCGTCGATAGCCCCACGAACGACTCGACGGGAACCAGCTCGTCCTTCTTGGCCCCTTTCTGTGACACGACGATTTGAAATCGATCGTCCGTCACCGTGAGCGCTGCACCGTATTCACTCGACCAAGTACCCTCACGCCTGGTTCGCAGCTCGATGAAGCGCTTTTCGCCGTTTGTTTCACCGACCTCGAGTTGGAGATCCCCTACCTGCCCCGCGTCGGCGGCGACGGTGGAGACGAGCCGCACGATGTACGCGAGTTGGCCACCATTGCTAAAGAAGTGACTCACCGCGTACCCCAAGTACGAACGTGAATCGAGTCCTCCGAATTGCTCGACGAAGTCGTTCCAGCTGGTGACCAGCGTCGCAACATTCGGCCCGGTGGGCGCCCAGCCAGCGAAAGCGGCAATCGAGGTTGCCACACCGGTGATCGTGCGAACGCCGCTCGAAATCTCCTGAACGTACACTCCGGGATAACTGACACTCACCGCCATGGTTTTCTCCTCGTCTCGCGGTTGCTCGAACGTGAGCCTCTCTTGTTCAACTTCCGCGCCACCCTCGAGCTTCGGAAAACCTCGCGATTCCAGGTCGCCAACGTTGCAACCTGCAACACGGCCCGTTGCTTACGCAACGTCCTCGCCCTGCGTTTGCATCGGCCGTACGCCTTATTGAGGCTACGTGACCGTCACAATGCACGAGGTCGGCTACCTCGCAGATGCAACGCTGGCGCACGATGCGGCCCGCTCGCCGCCTGGGCAGGGCTCTTTGTTCATCCACTCACTGAGCGATGGCGTGCACGTCACCGTGTCCCTCATGAAAGGGCTGCGGAGATCGTACTTCATCATGTCACAGCGGAATTCTTTATCCTTGCGTGCATCGTAGTAGGGCGATCGTGTGTAGCATCTCCTCGATCCAGGGAGATGTGACATGACGGCAATTACGATTTCGGGCACCACGGTCAGTTATACGAAAGTAGGAAAAGGCCCTGGCCTCGTTCTCGTTCACGGGACGAGCCTCGATGGAACATCGAACTTCGCCCACATCGTTCCGCGCTTCTCGGACGCGCGCACGGTCGTGGCTCTGGATTACGCGGGCGCCGGTGCATCGACGATCCCGGAAGGCGATTTGACGCTGGATTTGCTGGTCGATCAGGTCGCGGGTGCCATTCGCCATGCGTCGGACGGCCCCGTGGATCTGCTCGGAGATTCCTTGGGTGCCGTCGTGGCCGCCGCCACGGCCGCGCGCCACCCGGCGCTCGTTCGTCGTCTGGTTTTGGTCGCTGGGTGGGCGTACAGCGGAGACCCTCGCCATCAATTGATGTTCGGTACATGGGCGCGCCTCGAGGGGCTCGACTCCGAATTGGGCAATCGATTTGGCATGGCCATGGCTCTTCGGCCCGAGTTCCTCACGGCCCTTGGGCACGAGAACATCGCGCGCGCATTGATGCAGAAAACGCCGCCCAACACGCTGCGCCGGATTGAGCTTGGCTTGCGCGTCGATATTCGCGACGAAGCGAAGAAGATCGTTGCACCGACGTTGATCATCCAGGGGACGGACGACTACCTGGTACCGGAATACCAGAGCCGTGCACTGCGAGAGTCCATCGACGGAAGCCGCTACGCATCCGTCGAGAGTGGGCACGGCATCTTCTTCGAGAAAGCCGATGACGTCGTGGCGTTGGCCCGAACGTTCCTATTCGATTCTATTCCCGCATCGAATCAGTGACGACAAGCAAAGCTCGCCAACTAGAAACGGCTCAATTCACCGTCACAGGGGCCGACGTTGTGGGGGTTCCCGAACCGGCCACGTTGTCAGCGGTGATCGTAAAGGTGTACGTACCGCTCGCGAGCCCGTCCATCACGGCGAACGTGGTGTGGTTGTTCAGCACCAGCACATTGCGCCCGGTGACCACGAGCTTCTTGCCGCCCGGCGATGCGGTAATCGTATAAGACACCACCGGACTGCCCCCGTCGCTTCCCGCGGGCTTGTTGTTGACCAAAACGGTGGGTGCCTGAAAATGCACGCTCGCCATGCCCTTGCCCGCCTTCACCGAGACCGATTGCGGCGCGTCGGGCGTTCGCACGCTCGCCGTCGATGGGGTCACCGGCAGCGAAGGCAGTGACTCCGTACTACTGCCCGCCGCGTTGGTGGCCGAGACCTGAAATGTCGTGGCCACGCCGTTGGTCAGTCCGGAGAGCTTGACGTAACCGGTCGCCGCAAACTCGTCGGGCGAAACCGCGAGGCTTTGCCCGCTGGAAGCACGAACCGTGTACGACGTCACCTTGGAGGCGCCTTCGAAAACGGGCGGGTTCCATGACACATACGCGAAGCCATTGCCTCCGAACGCCGCCACGCGCTGCGGCGGCTCCGGCGCCGGCGGCGGGCCGTCGAAGAAGTGCTTCGCGAGGATCCCTTCGAACGCGGGCTCCAAGCCGGCGTTGTCGCGAATCGCCGCCGGCACCTGATCGAACGACGTAAAGAGTTTGTTGCCGCGCACCATGACCCCCAGCGAAGAGGAGTCGGCATCGCCCTGTTGCCAATAATTGTCGGCCACCAACGTGGGATCGTTGTTCTTCGGGTCCGAACCCGGCCGATAGTCTTTGTGCCGAGAGCCCCAGTTGTCGAAATTCGGCTTGAACATCACGTTGCCCACGAGGGACACGAACGTGGCCCCGTTGTCCGTGTAGATCATGTGGCCTGAACCCCACGGATCGTAGGTCACGTTTCCGGTCACCTTTTCGCCGTCGTCGAGCGAGGTGCCCGTGATCCCCTGCGTGTAAATGGCCCCGCCGTCGGCCAAGAGCTGCATATGGTTGAAAATGAGGTTGTTGGCCACGCGGTTGTTCTTCGACGGATTGGGCGTCGCAGCCATTTGAATCTTGTCGGGCCAGCCGCCCCAACCCATGGATATGGCCGCATACGCGGTATGATCGATCTGATTGTGCTCGATGAGCTGATTTTGCGAATAGCCGTTGATGATGGCAATGCCGCCGTGAAACTCGACGGGCACGTCATAAATATGATTGTTGACGATCCGATTGTCCTTGGTCAGCTCACCGGGCTCGGGCGCGAGGAGTTCCACCCCGCCCACTTCGAGGGCGTTGCCGGAAATGTCCGTGAACACCGAGCCTTGAACCACGTTTCCTTGGGAACCGGTACCGAGATCGAGCCCGGCTGCACCGAGGTGCACGAAGGCGTCGTCGAGGAATTGAATCTTCGAGCCGAAAGCAAATTGCACGTTCGCCGGGATTTTGGTCCACGCCGCGTACGGGCAGGTGCCCCTCGGCGTCACCAGATCGCAGAGTGCCTGCGTTGCATAACCTCGTTGGCCCGTGACCGTGTAGTTCGCCTGCACCTCGGAAAAGCCTTCGGGCGAGCTGGGGAAGAGCCACGTGGCATAGGAGAACTGAAGCCCCGAGAAGACGATGTCGTGAATGGGCCGCTCGGCAGTCCCCTTCCCTGCGACCAACACTTCGAGGACGGGCGCCTCGACGTCGGCCGCCGTCAGGTCTTCGCCGGGGCGCGGAACGTAGAAGATCGTTCGCGCCGTGCGATCGAAGTACCACTCGCCGGCTGGGCCGAGCAGCTCGTACGCATTTTCGATGTATTCGGGTTTGGTTGCCACGTTGCCACCGCCCACGAGGTTGACGGTGCGTCCTTTGTATTGATCCGGCGGAAAGGTCACCCGCTTCGTATCGTTGTCCCAACAGGGTTGGGCCATGGTGATGGCCGTGCCGGAGATGCTCGCCACAGGACAGCGTGGCTCGGTCCACGGCCCCGGGTTGGACGAATTGCGCTCGGACCAAAGGGAGTCGCCGCCGGTCCAGACGAATTCGATGTCCGTGGGGTTGCGCCAATGCGCCATCGCGTCAGAGCTCGCGGTGTACCCCGTGTCGGTGATGGTCAAGGCGACCGGCGGGCGGGCATGCGTCCTGTGCGCGCGCACTCCATCGACGTAGAGCTGGCGGGTGTTGTCGAGTCCCGCGGGCGCGGGCGCGGACCACAGGTTCTTCCCTGCATCGATCTTCTTCCAACCGGTGACTCGTGCTCCACCGCTGATCACCGGGTGCGCGCCTGACGCAGCGCGGTAGATTACCTTGTGGCCATGGTTGCCGGAGTCCTTCGCCTCGAGGCGGAGCGGCTCGCTCAACCGATGGACGCCGTCCATCAAAACGACGGCGATATCTGCAGACATGCTCGCATTCCGCGCGCGGACCAAGTCGCGCGCGCGGGTAAGGCCTTTGACCGGGCGGCTCTCCGTGCCAGGGTTTGCGTCATCGCCCGACGGCGACACGTAGATCGACCGGACGGCGGCCACGCCTTCGGGGACGTCCGAATCGGCAGCGTCCAAATCTGCAGTGTTGACACCGGTGTCAAATTCAGAAGAATCGCACCCCGCGAGGCTGGACGAGTGAATGAATGCTGCGCCCATGAACAACGCGATCGGCCTTCGAGTGATCCCTCGCATGCTTGTCCTCCGCCCACAATACATCGGATGAATTCTTCATTCAGCATGGGCGAAGTTAACCAAACACGCTACGAGAAACGAACACACGACCTACCTGGGTTGAAATTCAACCGATGATTCGGGCTCAAAACCAACTGTACCTTGCTCGAGGTAAGGGGTGCGACATGTCAGTTCGATTTGCGATGATGATCGTGGGCATTAGTGTGGTGGCGGGGTGCAGTGGTGACGGCAGCGACGGTGCGCCTGCCGATATCGAAGAACGGCACGAGGCCCTCGCCGCTGCGACGCCCAGCACGGTGGTCTTCGACGGTGCGCAGTTGGTGGCGACACGGCAAGCACTCGCCAATGGCGGAGGCACGGCCGCACAGCGCGCGGCACTCACGGCCTTGCTGCATCGCGCCGACGACGCGTTGACCGCCGGGCCTTGGGCGGTGACCGACAAGAACGAAGTGCCGCCGAGCGGAGACAAACACGATTACCTGAGTCAGGGGCCCTATTGGTGGGCATCGAAAACGCCGACGCCGGACAACCCGAAAGGGTGCCCTTACGTGTCGCGCGACGGGCAGCGCAACCCGGAAGCCGATGCAATCACCGACCACTACGAGCGCATGGTGGCATGGGACGCGATCACCGATTTGTCCCTAGCGTGGTTTTACACCGGAAATGCCAACTACGCGGCGCGTGCAGTGCTCGATGTGCGCACGTGGTTTCTCGACCCCGCGACCCGTATGAACCCGAGTCTCCCCTATGCTCAGCTAATCCCCTGTCGAACGGACGTCCGCGGCACGGGCATCATCGATACGTCGCAGAACATCACCCACCTGGTGGACGCACTCGCGATCCTCGATTCGGGCGCGCCGGGTTGGACGGCGGCGGATCGCTCCGGCATGAAGGACTGGTTCACGAAGTTCCTCAAATGGATGCAAACCAGCCCCCAGGCCAAGGCCGAATTGGGCGCCAAGAACAACCACGGTAGCTTCATCGACATGCAAAACGCGGCCATCGCGCTCTACGTCGGGCAAACCAGCAACGCCAAGAGCATCGTGGAGGCTGCGAAGTCGAAGCGGATTGCCGCCCAAATCAAGTCGGATGGGAGCCAACCCGAGGAGCTCTCGCGGACGATGTCGTGGCACTATGCCAACTTCAACCTGACCGCACTGGGCCGCCTCGCCGAAATCGGAACGCACGTGGGCGTCGATTTGTGGCACTACACGGCCCCCAACGGTGCCAATCTGCTCAAGGCGGTGGACTTTCTCATCCCCGCCGCCGAAAAAGGCGCCAGCGCATGGCCGTACCAGCAGATCAACGGCTTTCAACAATTCATCGCGGTCGACATTCTGCACGCCGCCGCCGAGCAAGCGAACGACACGAAGGCCAAAGCGGCACTCTCCAAGGTACCCGCCCCGCCGGGCGGCGACCTCTGGCCCATCCGGCCCTCGTGTACGCCGCTCGATCCGCCATCGCGCTAAGGCGCACGACGGCAGACGTCATTGCGGAACCTTGCGCAAGGTCAGGATGGCATTCTCGTCGGTGACGAGGAGCTGCCCATCGTCGAGCGCGACCACGGCGCGCGGGTAGTTGAGCGTCGTGGGGAGTTGCCCCAGCGAAACGCGGCGCAATCCTCGGGTACCTGCCACCGTCGAAACTTCGGCGGTGGCGGCATCGATGCTACGAATTGCGCTGTTCCCTTCGTCCGCGACGATCAGGCGTCCGCTGGTGTCGATGGTGAGCTCCGCCGGTCGATCGAAGCGGGCAGCCGCTCCCACGCCATCGGCGTGTGTGTGCTCGCCGGGCGATCCCGCAAAGGTCGATACCTGCGCTGTGGCGACATCGATCTTGCGGATGGTATGCAGGTCGTAATCGCTGACATAAAGGTGGCCTGCAAAGTCGGAGGCAATTCCGTAGGGCCAGCTAAATCGCGCCGTGGGGCCAATGCCATCTTCGCTACCGTATTGCGAGGCCGTGCCTGCGAGTGTGGTGACGTTGCGGGTTGCAAGGTCAATGGCTCGGATCGTTCCATTGAACCAGTCGGCCACGTAGAGATGCCCTGCGCGATCGCAGGTGATGCCTTGCGGCGAGAAGAAGCGTGCCTGCGGGCCGACGCCGTCCGTGGAGCCGCCACCACCGGCCGTGCCGGCGATGGTCACCACCTCACGGGTGGCGATATCGATCCTGCGGATGGTGTTGTTCCACGCGTCGGTCACGTACAGATGGCCGTCGCCGTCGCTGGTGATCCCTTCCGGAAAATTGAAAAGAGCGTTCTCTCCGATGCCGTCGGAGGAACCGGAGCGGCCCGGAAAGCCCGCAATGGCGGTGACCTCACCCGTCGCCAAGACCATTTTCCGGATCACCTTGCCGAATCGGTCGGCGATGAAAACGTTGCCGTTGCCGTCGGCGGCCATGCCTTCGTGATCCATGAAGCGCGCGGCGGGTCCGACTCCATCGACCGTATCCTCGTGTTTGGGAACGCCCGCGAATGTGGTCACCTGCGAATTCGCGAGCGCGACCTTGCGCACCACGTGATAGCTCTTTTCCGTCACGTAGAGATTGCCCGAGCCATCCGCGGCGATGCCATAAGGCTCTCCAAATTTGGCGTGTCGCCCGATGCCGTCGACGACATCCGAGGTCCCTAGCCCCGCGACGGTCGATACCTTGGCCGTGGCCACGGAGATCTTGCGCACTTGGTAGTTCCAACTGTCGGCCACGTAAAGGTCGCCGGCAGCATCCCGTACGATCCCCCTTGGGTAGGAGAAACGTGCCGCTTTGCCGGCGCCGTCGGTCGAACCGGTTTGCCTCGCGGAACCGGCGAACGTCGAGACCTGGCGGGTGGCGACGACGATTTTCCGGATCGTACTATTGCCCCCATCCACGACGTAAACGCTGCCGGTGTCGTCCGCCGCGAGCCCTGTCGGGCTACGAAAGCGCGCGGCGACGCCAACGCCGTCGGTCGATCCCTCGGCTCTTGGAGAACCTGCGACGGTCGAGACCTCGCCGGTGGCAAGGACGATCTGGCGGATGGTCTCTCCAAGGTAGTCGGAGACGAACAGATGTCCGGCGCTGTCGAGCGCGAGTCCCTCGGGGAGGTCGAAGCGCGCCGCGGCGCCGATTCCGTCGGTGGAACCGGATTCCCGCGCCGTGCCCGCAAAGGTCGAGACCTCGCCGGTGGCGAGATCGATTTTGCGAATGGTGTCATTGAAGCTGTCCGCGACGTACAGATGTCCGGCGCCATCCGCGACGACGCCATGAGGGCGAAAGAAGCGCGCATCCGTTCCGGTGCCGTCGGCGGAACCGGGATCGTCGCGGGACGAGCCGGCGAGGGTAGAAACTTCGCCCGTGGCGAGGACGATCTTCCGGATGGCGTTGTTGAATTCATCGGCGACGTAAGCGTTCCCCTGCGAATCGACCGCGATCCCCATGGGATCATGAAACCGAGTCGCCTCACCGACGCCATCGGCGGTGCCGTGGCCCCCGATGGCCCCTGCAAGAAGGGCGAGTTCCATGGGATCGGCGTTTTGCAGAGGGAGCGCTCCGGTTTGGCGCGGTTCGCCCCCACCGGAAGAGCAGCCCGCGAATACGGAGATCGACAGCACCAAGGAACGGCAAGCGTGGTTCGTTTTCATCGAGAGCCCTCCGAGCCATACGTCCATTTCGTTGGCTCCGGAAGACGCAAGAGCGTCGTCGATATTCATTTGACGTTGCGAAGCTACCTCCGAGCGCGTCCTAGCAGCTCCCGCGCGCGTGAGAGCTTGCGCGGATCCGCATGCGTCGCTTCGTAGTTTCGCACCGCGCGCTCGAGCAGCTCGACCACCTGCAAGGTACGTCCCAGCCGGATGCGCGCCTCGGCCAGATCCGTCGCAATGTCGGCGAACAGGAACGAATCTGGGAATCGCTTTTCTCCGATCGCCAACGCACGTTGGTAGGCGGTGGCCGCACGCTCGTACCGTGATTGCGCGAAGAGGAGCTCTCCGAGCGTCATCTGCAAACGGGCCTCCGTGGGATGGTCGACGGCGCCGCTCTTTTGGTGAATCGAAAAGGCGTTCTCGAGCGTGCGCTGCGACTCATCGTAGCGTCCCTCCTCAGTCATGATGCGGGCGATCTCGATCAGGAGCTCGCTCATCTTGGGGTCGTCGCGCCCGAACACCTTCTCGAAAATAGCCCTCGCTCGATTCAGCGATGCTTCCGCGTCTCGATAGCGATGAAGCAAGCGGTACACGCTCCCCAGATTGTTCAAGATGTACGCAACCCGCGTGTGCTCGGGTCCGTGCGCGCGCAAGCGAATCGTGAGCGCGCGCTGGTACAGCGTGACGGCCTGCTCGTAGTCGCCTCGGTCCTCGCGATGGATGGCGAGCGTGTTGAGCGTTTCAGCAACGGCAGGATGCTCGGGACCGAAGACGTTCTCGCGAATGGCGAGTGCGCGCTCGTAGAGCGGGATCTCTTCCCCTGCCCGCCCGAGTGACCCCAAGGCAATGGCCATGGCTTGCAGCGACACGGCCACGTCCATGTGCTCGGGGCCGAATTTGCGCTCACGGGTCGCAAGCGCCTTCGCGTGCAAGGCGCGCGCATCCTCGTATTTACCTTGTTGGAATGCAACCTTGCCCAGGCTCGTCCATAGATTGGCCTCCACCGCGTCATCACCGCCGATGCGCTCGAGAACCGCGGTCGCAATCCCGCCGAGGCGCTCGCCTTCTTGGTAGCGTCCGAGCTCGAAGCCGACCAGGTCCACCTGGATCGCCAAGATGCGCGCTTTGATTTCGTCGAGTGCGGCCGCTTCGGCGACGCGAATCGCCGCGTCCAAGGTCGGCTCGGCCTCGCGTGGTTTGCCCGCCTCGAACTGGAGATGCCCGAAGAGCAGCAGCGACTCCGCTTCGAGCAAAGGAGAACCGGCGCGCCGGATCTCCGGGAGCACCGGGCCAAGAAGCTCGGCACCCTCGGCGAATTTCCCGACGAGCTGCAGCGCGCGGGCTTCGGACAGACGTGCGGCGAAGGCTTGCAGGTCGGTTCGAGTTGCGTCGCCGGCGTGCGCGGCGAGCAAGACCCTCTGCGCGGAGCAAGCGTCCAACGAAGGCAGGTTCTCGACCGCGCTTTGGGCCATCTCGGTCACGGTGCCATCGGCCCGCGCAAGAACACGGACGAGCGAGCCGACTCCGCCCATCGCGCGGTCGAGGCATTGCATTCGGCGGTCCAAGAGCTCGCCGGACTGCGTTCCGTGCACCCATGTTGCTTCACAGGTTTGCTTTCGTGCTGCCGCCCACGCGCCGACATATCGATCGATGCCCGCGACCGTGCGGCTCGACGTCCGGTCCGCATAGGACATCCCCGTTGCGAGGAGGGAACCGCGCACCGCCTCGCGTTCGGTGTCGCTCCACACACTTGCCGCGAGGCCCGGGTCTTCGGCGCAAACCGGCGGATGCGCACGAGCGCGCACGAGCACCATCGCGCACGAAGCCAATGCGGCCATGGCCAGCGCGGCAAGCCCGAGGCGCGCTCTTCGAGCGAGCGGGGGTTTGCTTTCCCGCGCCAGCAGGTCAAGGATTCCCTCGAGCGACGGGTATCGCTCGCTGGGATCCGGGGACAGGCCTCTTTCGATGGCACGGCGAAGCCGGGCTGACACTTGGCGTCCACGGCAGGCTTCGTCGAGGGACACACTGAAGCTGTATTGGTCGGCGCGTGCGTCCGCCGAGTGGCCCGCGAGAACCTCTGGCGCGATGTACCCGGGCGTGCCAAACAGCGTGCCCGTCACCGACACCGTGCTTGCCGAGTCGGCGATGGAATGTCCAACCGCAACGCCCTCGTCCTCCGTGGTGAGCGCGCGAACGAGCCCGAAATCGGTCACGCGTGCGCGCCCCTGGCGGTCGATGAGGACATTGTCCGGCTTGAAATCACGATGGACCAGTCGCGCGGTGTGCGCGGCGAAAAGGCCTCGGCCCGCCTCGAGGTAGACGCGCGCAACCTCCGCCCACGCGCGTTCACCGCTCAGCAGCCATTCTCGGAGGGTGCTGCCGTCCACGTGCTCCATGGCGATGAACACCTGCCCCTCCCACTTGCCCACGTCGTAGACCGCGACCACATTCGGGTGCGAAAGGCGCGCCATGGCCTGCGCCTCGCGAACGATGCGCTGATGTGCCGCGTTTCGCAGCACCTTGATCGCGACCTGGCGATGCAACTCGGGATCGTAGGCCAAATACACGATGCCCATCCCGCCCGAGCCGAGGAGCTCACGAATGACGAATCGCCCCACGCGCTCGCCAAGACGGAGAGGCAGATGGTCGCTGGCAAGGGGTTCGCTCGCTCGACCTGGCGTGTGCCCCGCTTCGCCCGCCAGCTCCGACACCGTGAGGCGGCAAGTTTCACAATGCGCAAGGTGCCCTACGAAACGAGAGGCTTGTGCTGGTGAAAGCGCTCCTCCTATATAATCGAGTACCGATTGTTCTCCAGGACAGTCCATCACGCGCGATTCATGTCGAGCGCACTACGATGCCACCCGATTCATCCTTTCCCCACTCTTATCCCGACCTCGTTCATCGTGCCATCGAAACGGCAACCCGAGCCAGCCCGGAATGGCGCGTACCGAAAGACGTTTTTGCGCGGTATCTCACCGAGCGCATTTCGGAGCCATCGCATCTCGAGGAAGCGCTTTCGCATGGTTGGATTGAAGATCTTTACCTCTGTTGCGCCTGTGTAGCCCGAGTTCCCATGGCCTTCGAGGCCATGGACTCGCATCTCGCTGCGGTCACGGCCGCCATTCGCACGCGCCGGCAGGCGATGGACGACGACGAATTCAAACAGCGGCTCCGCGAGCGCTTGTTCGTGGGGACGGCGGGCACGGGTCCCAAGATTTCCAATTACAGCGGCCGGGGTGAATTTCGACATTGGCTCAAGGTGGTGGCCGTCCGCCTGCGGATTGACTGCGAACGGGCGTGCGCCCCCGCCACCCCCGATCGCGATCTCCTACGGCAGCTGGGAACGCTCATCGACAACCCCGAGCTGCTGCATTTCAAGCGGATCTATCGTGCGGAATTCGAACTGGCGCTGGCGGATGCGATGCGCTCGCTCTCCGGGCGGTACGTGCTCTACCTGCGCCAGTACTACTTCGATGGATTGACGCTGGACCAAATCGCACGGCTTCATCGCCTCGATCCCTCGACGGTGAGCCGTACCCTGATGAAGGCGGCCTCGCTGGTGCGCAAGCACTTGCGGCGCACCTTGACCGAACGATTGAAAATCTCGGCCGCCACCTTGGAAAGCATCCTGCGCTTGCTGGATGGCCAACTCAGTCTCCCCCGCGGCATTGCCTTGGACGGATAAATCGACTTCCTACCCCGAAGAAAGAACGCAAGGCCGGGCGGCCCCCGTCTTAAGGGCCGAGATGGCAGTTCTTCGAAGACGACCCACGAGGTCCCTAAACCGCTGGTTATTCGTATTGACCTGTTGACTGGTCCTTGCTGGCTGCGGCCCGCGGGGTTTCTGGCAACGATTCGACCGTCCCGAGGCGTATTACCGGACGACCTACGATGGTCACCTGTTTTCCGCCAAGGTGTACACGGGGCCCGTCTACCGAAGCTACCATTCGGAACCCTGCGAGCCCGAGCGGGCGCCTCGACCCGGGAATACTACCTGATGGGAGAGACCATATCCCCATCCGTCTTTGCCGAGGGGCAGATTACGCTCCAGTGAATGCCGCTCATCGGGGACGCTCGCGAAAAACGAGGTGCCAGACGGGGAAGCTGTACGCGAGCCACACGAGGTTCGTCGTCACGAGGCGCACCGGCAGGTAGAAAGGTCGCGTGCCCGGGATGAATCGCATCACGCCTTCGAACAGGGCCGCGTTCAGGGCGAGGCCCACGAGCTGCACCACGGCGAAGAGCATGGCCTGCGCCCGGCGCACCTTCCCCCGCTCGCCGAATGCAAAATATTTCTGACCGAAATACATGACGATGGCGCCGACCGTAAAGGCCGGAATGCTCGCCGCGCGCGGCCCGAGTCCCACGCCGCTCGTCAACAACGCAAGCACCCCGAGGTCCGCCAACGTCGCGAACGCGCCCGCCCCCGCGGAGCGCGCGAGGCGTTTCAGGACGTTCCAGGGACGATTCATCGCCGCGACTCGGCTCCGCATACCGCCATTTTGCCTCGATCGGCGAGCGCCGAGGAGCGGCTCCCGGTATGGAGTGGCCAGCGCTCGAGCACTTTTTCGTACATCACACAGGCGCGTTTGCGATCGCCCATGCTCGCCAGCAAATCGCCAAACTCGAGCAGCGCGTGAACGTGGGGGATGGGCTCCGCGAGCCAGGTGCAGCTCGCGGTGGCTCGCTCGTAGTAGGGAATCGCTTCCTTCGGGTGCCCCGACAGTCGAAATACGTTCCCGATGGCTCGATCGTGATCGGGCCATCGCTCACTGCGATGGATGAATGGCATATAGCCCGGCAATGCGCGATAGGCCTCTTTCGCGCCCTCCGCCTCGTAGACCGGTATCGCAAAATATTCGCTCCAGATTCGTTGACGGCCATCCAACAGGGTGTCCCGATCGGCGCCTTTGGCGAGGTGCGCATCGCGCATTTGCGTCCATTCGGCCCACGGTATGACCCCCATCGTCGTCGCGTGCGCGGCGACGTACAAAAGGTCGTCGCCGAAGTACGCGCTGTGCTGCATGCCGTGCCTCTCCTGCGCATAATTGGCCAGAGCCTCGCGCGCCTCGGGAAGCAGCCCGAGCTCCGCCCTCAGCATGATGCTCATGACGAAATACGCCGAGCCGCTGTCCTCACCGTATTCGTCACGGATCTGCGAAATCTTGCCGGCCAGCTTGGCATCGATGTCCAGCGCTTCGCGGAGGTGGCCTTCGTACAGCGCAAAACGAAGGTCCTCCCAAAGCTTGTTCGGATCATCGACGCCTTCATTCTTCAATCGGGCGCGTTCCGCCATGAGCGCACGAACCTCGGCGCGGTCTGCGCCCAGACCATCGAGGGCATCGGCAAGCTGGTAGCGCGCGTCGGCGTACGTCGGGTTCATCTCGACGTCTTGACGTGCGACACGCTCGGCGACCGCGCAGTTGCCCTCGAGGCTCTCGAGGTCCGCGAGAAACGACGCGCAGACCGACGCCGCGGGAAAATTGGCCAGGCATCGTTGAAACGTCTGGCGCGATACCTCGACATCGTCGTGCATGCTCCGTGCGATGCCCAGAAATGCGAAGACCACGCCGTCCGCATCCGGAAGGTCCGCGAGCGGTTGCAAAAGGGCGAATACTTCATCGAATCGTTGCGTGCGAATGAGATTTTGCGCGAGGGCAATCATCACCTCGCGATTTTCCGGCTCGCGTCGATGAAGCGCCTCGAGCCGGGTGATCGACAGGGCGAAGTCGGCAGGGAGCGCCATCCCGGGTGCGAGAGCTTCCAAATAGCTTCGCTGCTCGGCGGTCAGTCCACGCCGTGTCTCCTGTGCAGCGATGAACTGCGCGCGATCCGCGTGACGCGGCCAGAGCAGGCTCGTACGCGCCATGGCGAGGTGCGCGCCTCCCGACGAGTCGTCGATGCGCAGCGCCTCTTTGGCCTCCTGCCGCGCCTTCTCGAAATTGCCATCGAGCCACGCGTTCCGTGATGCGGCGAGATGCGCGGAAAGCTGCGCCGACTGCTCGTCGGCTCGCCTTTTCAGCGTCGCCGATTGGCGGAGCCGGTCCGCGCCCAGGACGCCGACCACGAGGGCGAGCACCGCGGCGCCGAGCGCCAACCACCTCGCGCGAGAGCGCGTTGGCCGCTCCGCCTCCTCGGTACGCGCCGCCGTGAACGATGCCTCACGAGGTGACGAGCGCCCGGATGGATGCGCCGCCGATAGCATATCCCGGTTCAGGGGACGGAGCGTGGTGGCCGCGCCAATGCCCTCGGATGGCGGAAGTTCCGGCACCATGCGCGCCAGCTTCGAGGGATCCATCTGGAATACCGACGCGCATGCCTGTGCCAATGCTTGATTCATGCCCTCGGCATCTGGCCACCGGTCTGCTCGATCGAACTCGAGGGCCCGATCGATCACGTCACAGATGGCGCCCGGAATCGATGAGTCGATGTCTTGGAGACGAGGCGCCTTCTTCGTCGCCGCCCAAATGAGCAATTCGCTGCCGGACTCGGCCTGATGGACGTACTTTCCCGAAAGGAGCTTGAACATCGTTGCCCCGAGAGACCAAAGATCCGTCCGGCCATCGATCTCGCGAATGCGCCCCAACGCCTGCTCGGGCGCCATGAAGGCCGGCGTTCCCACGGCGCGCCCGGAGCGTGTGACCGAGGCCATCTCGTTGGTCTCGAAAAAACGAGCGATGCCGAAATCGAGAACGCGAAGGTCACCCGTTTGCGTGACATAAAGATTCTCCGGCTTGATGTCTCGGTGAACGATCTTCGCATCGTGGGCCGCGCTCAAGATGTTCAGCACCTGGTGCGCCACCAGCGCCACTTCTTCCGCCGGAAGCTTGCTGCCCGTTCGTTCGGCGCGCGCGCGAAGCGTCTCGCCCGTGAGAAGCGGCATGACCAGGAAAATGCAACCATCTTCCGCGACGTCGTCGTCGATGACGGGGACGATGCCGGGGTGCTGTATCTTGTTCGCAAGATGCGCTTCGCGCCGGAACAGCCGCTCGAGCTCGGGATCCGTCGAGAGCCGTTCGTGGAGCACTTTGATGGCGACCGCGTGGCCGTTTCGGTGGATGCCTGCATACACGGCGGCCATTCCCCCGATGCCGAGCAATCGCGTGATGCGATAGCGCCCGCAGAGATTCATTCCGATCCGCTGCAGTGCCCGACGCGCGATTGAATCGTCATAAAGCGACGACGACATGCTAGAAGCCGCGAGGATGCCAGACCGTCATCGTCTGTCAAGGCAGTGAGGGATCAGGACACGACGCGGGCGATTCGCTCGGTGTAGAAGTCGACGAACGCACGGACCTTGGACGAAACGGTCTTCTTCGGCGGATACACGGCCCAGATTTCCGCGTCGTTCTCGCCGTCGACGGCGACCCAGTCCGTAAGGATGCGGCGAAGGCCCTGCCCTTCGGCATGCGCGTCGGCCAACCAATCTGGCAGCAGGGCAACGCCGGCGCCGGCCAAGGCCAGCTCGAAGAGACTCTGCAGGTCGTTGGTGCGAATGCGCCCGCTGGGCTCCAGTGTGATCGTCCGACGACCCTTGCGAAAGCGCCACGTGGGCTGCGCCGAGCCGGTTCGAAGGAGGCCGACGTGCTTGGCGAGTTCGTCGGGATGCGCCGGCGAGCCTTCGCGTTCCAGATAGTCGCGGTGAGCGTACGCGTGGACACGATGGGGGGCAAGACGCCGGCCCATGAGGCCCGAGTCTTTCGGTTCGCCGATGCGAATGGCGAGGTCGATGCCCGCCTCGATCATATTGAGCCGCTCCTCCGAAACCACGGCCTCGAGGTCAATCTCGGGGTAGCGCTGCAAGAAAGCAGGCAGGTGCGGCAGCACGTGACCTCGGGCGAAGGCCGGCGGTAACGTCACGCGCAACAAGCCCTTCGGCGTCTGATTGAGCGCCATGGTGACCGCGCGGGCCTCGTCCATCGCAGACAGGGCCAGCCGAGCATGGGCAAGAAATGTCTTGCCGCCTTCGGTGAGGACGAGCCCGCGCGTGGAGCGATTGAAGAGCGCGATGCGCATGTCACGCTCCAGCTCAGCGATCTGACGCGAGACCGTCGACACCTTCACCCCCAGATCTCGAGCAGCTTTGCTGAAGCTCTTTAGCTCCGCAGCGCGGACGAACGCGCGGGCGGCCCCGAAATGATCCATGCGCGGAGAGTACCCCCCAACGCGCAAAACTGCTTTCGAAGCCGCGGACTACTTCTCCCCACCGACCGGCACCAACTTGACCTTCGGAAGCCGGATGCTCGGTCCGGGCCGCTCCAACCGCTCTATCCGCTCTACCCGCTCTACTCCAGAGGAGTCGTCATGTCTGCCATGCCGCAAGCCAACGTGCCCTTCGTCCGCGTCGACTCGGACGAAGCCGATTCGCAATACTTCGAATACACATCGTCGGCCAATCCGGTGGGCATCGGTCTCATCCGCAGGGTGCCCTACCACGAGTTCCCCGCTTCGTCGTATGCCGACGGACCGACGCGCATCGTGACACTGGATCTCTCCCGTGAGCTCGGCACCGACTACCCGGCAACGGGGCCGAGCCTGTGCGCACATTTCGTCCGTGTTCTCACCGGCGAGAGGCTTCGTCTCGACGGGACGATGACATCTCGAGTCTTCTACGTGATCGGCGGCCGCGGGGAGATGCATCAAGGCGACGTGCGTATGGCCTTCGGCGAGGGAGACTTCATCGCCATGCCAGGCAACGCCGACGTGACGGTGATCGCGAAGGAGACGGTGTCTCTCTATTACGTGAACGACGCACCGCTCCTTTCCTACCTCGGCGTCACCCCGATCGGTCCGCGCTTTGCGCCGACGCGTTATCCAGCAGCCCGCGCCCGCGCAGAGCTCCACAAGGTCGCGACCGAGCCTCTCGCGTCGAAGCGCAATCGCATCAGCGTACTCCTGGGCAACGCCCGCTTCCCCCAGACGCGCACCGTCAGCCATGTGATGTGGGCCATGTTCGGCATCCTCCCGGCCCATTCGGAGCAGAAGCCGCATCGCCATCAATCGATCGCGCTCGACTTCATCGCCGCGTGCGAGCCGGGTTGCTACTCGCTCGTGGGCCGGGAGCTCGATGCTCGACACCGCATCGTCCGGCCCACCCGCGTGGATTGGAAGCCTGGCATGGCCTTCGTCACCCCGCCGGGCGCCTGGCACGCCCACTACAACGAATCGGCGCAGCCGGCGCATTTGATTCCCATTCAAGACGCCGGGCTCCACACCTATCTACGTTCACTCGACATCCGCTTTTCTCCCGGGCGCGAGTGAAAGGGCGCGAACGCGATCGCTTCCGTCACGCCGCTGGAAGGCGAGAAAAGCCTTCCCATCGCGATGACTTGCCAGCGAAGGTCGCGTGGGCCACGGCCGGGAAGCCCCCAAAGGAACCGGCTGGCATGCCTCGGTGGCGTAGGCCGCTCCGTTCGGCGGCGTGATACTTCCGTCCGTGCCGATGATCGCACCGTAAATGCCGCAGGTGCCGTCCCGGGATTCTTCCCACGTCATGAAATAGGCATCGCCCGTGAGCGTGGACAAACTCGAAAAGGCGGGGGTGTTCTGCACGGGAAAACCCGTCGGGTCCAGGACGCGCCCGTCGGCGGTGACGCGAGCAGCACGCTTTCCGGCGTTGAAGGTCACGAGAAAGTCGGTACCGTTCGATGCGCTCGCGTTCACCTCCCCGTCGTCGAAGGTGAAGGAGAGCGGCACGGGATCGAGCACGCTTCCCGTTGCGCCATCGACGCGGGCGGCGGACTTTCGCCACCCCACGAGGTAGATGCCCGCGTCATTGCGCGCAATGGTCGAATGGCTGAAGCCCGCGCCAACGACGAAGGACGAAGGACCCACGGGGCTGCCCTGCGCATCGATGCGCCGTCCGAGGATCACGGGCTGGTCCGGGCCGCCGTCGGTGTCGTGTGCCCAACCGGCCCAGGTCACGAGGCACTCGCTGGGGCCGCAGGCCACTCCGGGGACATCGTTCGACGACCCCTGTGACGGCGCCGGCGGAGTATCGAGAACCGTACCCGTGGCCGCATCGATGCGAATGATGCGGAGCGGATCGTTTGGTACGTACCGCGGGGGCGGCACGGCAATGACATACTGCGTACTCGTGGCCGAAACGTTGAACGCTTCGACCTTGTCCGCCACGTGGATCGCGTTCGCATCGAGCACGCGACCATTCGCCCCCACGCGCACCGCATAGAGCGGATAATCCGGGAGTCGGTCGTCTTGCCAAACCACGATATGCCCGCCATTGGGACCGGCCGCCGCACGCGGCATCGTTTCGTTGTTCGGCGCCGAATACAGCGGTATGCGAGGACCGACGCCGGTGTCGCCGGAGGCCAGCCGCGCGGCGGCGACGCCATTCTCGTCGGCAAATCCGACCATGCAGGTCGTCCCCGGGCAGGTCACCGCGAATCCATCGTAGATGCCAGATGCTATAGGAATCGGCGTCGGGTCGATCAGCGTTTTGTTCGGTGTCAGACGTTGCTCTACCAGCACCTTCGGCGAGGAATCCGTAGCCCATACCACGTGGTACACGCTTCCATCGAATCCGACGGCGAGGGAGGTTCCCTTCCCTGCCAAGGCGAGTCCACCCGCGTGAACCGTATTGTCCGACGCCCTGAGCCACGAGAGGAACGAGCCGTTTTCGGCCATGGCGGGTCGTTTCGCATCGCTCGGCGAGCCATTGATGGGTCCGAGTGGAAAGCCGCAGTCGCTAATTCCGTTGATAAGCTGGCCGCCATTCGATACGCCATTGAATTGGCAAGTGGCACTTCCAGCTGCCAATGCCGGATTCGAAGTTTCGATATTGAATTGCGGCGGGGACCCGCCTCCATAATCGGTGACCGGCCCCGACGTTCCATCATCGAACACCGGGACCGATTTGAAGCTCCATCCCCCGGGGCCCGACGAGGGTCCCACCCACCCCACGAGGGCTCGCTCACCATCTCGGCCCGCGACCATGCTCGTGACGGCCCCGCTCGCCGGCGCAACGCGGATCCCCTCGGGGTCCAAGACGATCCCTTCGCGGGTCAAGCGCGCCACGCGTACTTCGCTGTCCGATGGGACGCCACCGAAGTAGCCCCAGGCCACGACGAACTTTGCACCGTCGTAGGCAACGGCCTCTCCGCCGGGGAGCCGGATCGGGACGGTGTCGACGACGGTTCCATCGGGCCGCACACGGATGGCCCGCCGACTCGCCACGAACATGGCCTGCTCCCCGTCGTTCGTCGCGACCACCCGGCCCAGGTTGATCTGGGCACGGGGGACGGGCGCGTCCATCGCGATCTCGCCCTGGGCCGGGGGCTCGCCCCCGTCAGGGTTCGTGGCATCGGGACCGCCGGCGTCGGGGCTCGCGGCATCCCCGGTCGTCGCGTCGGCGGTCGTCGCGTCGGCGGTCGTCGTGTCGGAGCGGCCCGAAACGCCGGGATCTTGCGATGCAGTGCAGGCGGCAAAGGGTACGAGCACGAGACCCAAGATCCATGACGCTGGGCGATTCATTCGATCCTCCGTACGGTGGCCAGGCCAGTTTGGCCCTTGACGGTGTTTGGCGCACCGTCGGCGTTTCCGTCAGAAGAATCGTCGGTCTGTTTTTTTGTGAAAGCGAGCAACCAAGCCCGCCTAACGGACGATACGCGAGAAGCTCAGTTGGCGCTGAGCACGTCCCCGAAGAGGACCCAATCTTTGCCGTCGAACCGCACGAGGCGTAGCTGTTCCACGGGAAAGAAATCCGTCGGGCTCGTCTTGATGCGGATTCCGGGCAAGAGCAAACCTGGCGCGAAGTCCAGATTGGCAGCCTGCTTCATAATGTTCTCGCGACTCAGATCGGCGCCACACTGCGTAAGCACCTGCACCATGGTCTGCGCGGCAATGTAGGCATAGATGTGGAAGCTGTCGGACAAACTTCCCTCGGGATAATCCTCTTTCATGAAGGTGATGAATTCCTTCATGGCCGGATCGTCGTTCCACTGCTTGTCCGTCGGGTCTTTGTAATACGCGACGGTGACGAGACCGACCGATTTGTCCAAGCCCGCGGGCGTGAGAACGGTACCGACCGACGCGGAGACGTTGCTCAGATAATGCGTAGGCTTCCATCCGATGTCGTACGCCTTGCGTATGGCTTGGGCCCCGAATTTGGGCGTGGTGATGTTCACGAACGTGTCGGCGCCGGAGCCCTTGAGGGTTGCGATCTGCGAGTCGACCGTCGCGTCGGAGACTTCGTACGTTGCCTCAGCAACGATCATCTTCGCTTTGTCGGCCAGCCCAGCTTTCAGGCCCTTGAGGTAGTCCTTCCCGTAGTCGTCGTTCTGGTAGAGGACGGCGATTTTCGAGCCCGATTGCGCGGACATCAGGTGCTTCGCGATCGTGCTGCCTTCGAGCTGATAACTGGGATTGAACCCCATGGTCCACGGATGATGCTCGGGGTCGCCCCACCGGGTGGCGCCGGTGGCCACGAACAATTGGGGCACTTTCTTCGTCTGCAGGTAATCCTGAATGGCGGCATTCGGGGCCGTACCCAGTGGCTGAAAGACGAGAAGGACCTGCTCTTGCTCGACCAGCTTGCGTGTCTGCTCGACGGTCTTGGGAGGGCTGTAGCCGTCATCGACCGTGATGAAGTTGATTTTGTGACCGCCCACGCCGCCTTTGGCGTTGAGCTTTTTGAAGTACGCGGCCTGCAGCTTGCCGACGGTTCCATACGAGGAGGCGGGCCCGCTGTAGGGCATCGTCTGGCCGATCTTGATCTCGGCCTCGCTCCGAACCGCGGCCTTCGTTTCCGAGCGTTCTTCGCCCCCCTTCTTACAGGCAAGGCAGGTAAGCGCGAGGAAGGAGGTCGCTGCGACGATTCCAAATGCCGTAGATTGTTTCACGGTTCCTCCTGAGGTGGTATGGCCCGATGGGGACGTGAGAATTGAAACGCGCGCGCAGTGAGGCGTTCGATCAGGCCGGCGATGCCGCGGGGCATGACGAGCGCACAGCCGATGAGGACGATGCCGTAAATGGCCCACGGCGCCGCCTTCGAGACTTCATCGGCCATGTTCGGCACGAATTGAATGAACAGCGCGCCGTAGATGGCGCCGGAAATGGTGGCGATTCCCCCGACGACGATTCCGACCAACAAGCCGATGGATAGAAAGATGGAGAAGCTGTCCGGCCCCACGAACTGCACGGTGAGCGCGGCCAGCGCTCCGGCAATGCCGGCATACATGGCGCTGATCCCAAAGGTGATCGACTTGTACATCGACGCGTCGATGCCCGCCGCGGACGCGGCGACTTGGCGATCGCGGATGGCGATGATGGCGCGCCCGGTGGGCCCGCGCACGAGGTTTCGCGCGCACGCGAACGCGCCGGTCGCCACGGCGAGGCACAGGAAATACAGCCACTGATCGGCCGCGAGCGGGAGGCCGAAGGGGGCTTCCGGTTTGACCAGGGTGATCCCTTGTACACCGCCAGTCCAATGCTCGATTCCTCGGTATTTGAGAATCTGCGGGAGCACGACCCCAAGGGCAAATGTCGCTAGGGCAAGGTATACGCCCTCGAGGCGCAGGGCGGGCAAGCCGAAGAGAAAACCGAGGATCGCGCAAACGCCGGCCGCGCACGGGATGGCGAGCCCGTAGGGCATGCCGAGCTTGTGGATGAGAATGGCCGTCGTGTAGGCGCCGATTCCATAGAATGCGCCATGGCCGAGCGAGATTTGACCGCTGTACCCGGTGAGCAGGTTGAGACCGAGGAGCGCGATCGCCGAGACCATCACGAGGGTGACCTGAAAGACCCGGTAATCGCTCAACACGAAGGGAAGAACGACCGCGAGCACGAATAGGATGAATCCCCGAATGTGTCGGCGGCTCATTAGACCCTCGTCACCAAGGTTTTGCCGAATAGGCCGGTGGGGCGGACGACCAGAACTCCGAGGATCAGAACGAGGGCGACCGTTAGTTTGAGCTCCGTTCCAACGACGTAACTGCCAATGACATTTTCCAGAACGCCGACCGCAAATCCGCCGAACACCGCGCCCGTCGGATTGTCGATGCCCCCCAGCAATGCGGCGGCAAAGGCATAAAGCATGACGCCGGACATCATGTTGGGGTCGAGAAACACGACGGGGGCAATCATCATCCCCGCCACCGCGCCAATCCCGGCCGCGAGCCCCCACCCGAGGGCGAGCATCGAGCCGACGCGAATGCCCACCAGCCGACTCGATTCGGGATTCTCGGCCACCGCCCGCAGCGCGAGGCCGAGGGACGTAAAGCGAAAGAATCCGTAGAGGAGCAGAAGCACGACCAAGGTCGTGCCGATGGCGCCGACATCGTGCGTGCCGATGTACGGATTGCCGAAGAGGGGCTCCGCCGGAAAGGGGCTTGGGAACGTTCGAATCGTGTAGGTAAAAACCCAACCCGCGAGGCTGTTGAGGGTCAGCAACAGCCCAATGAAGATGATCACCACCGAGAGTACCGGCGCCCGCTCGGCCCGGCGCAAAATGACGCGCTGGATGAGCGCTCCCATGACGAACGACAACGCGACCGTGGCGATGAAGGCGACCCAGTAGGGCAATCCTGCTTGAATCATCGCGGAGGCGAGGTACGTCGAGCACATCGCCATTTCGCCCTGTGCAAAGTTCACCAGGTGGGTCGCCTGGTAAATCATGACCAGGGCGAGCGCGAGGCTGGCGTAAATGCCGCCATTGGCCAGGCCCCCCAGAACTTGGTGCAAGAGCGCTTCCATGTTCAATATCCCAAGTAGGCGCGGCGAAGCGATTCGTCGCCGTGCAGCGTGTCGGGCGGGCCCGTCATCACGACGCGCCCGGTCTCGAAGAGGCAAACATGATCGGCGAAGTCGAGCGCGAGGGCGGCATTTTGCTCCACGACGAGGACGCTCACCCGTTCCTCGCCGTTGATCTGCCGCAGAATGCCGTACATCTCCTGCACGATCCGCGGCGCCAGGCCGAAGGAGGGCTCGTCGAGGAGCATGAGCTTCGGGCGCAGCATGAGCGCGCGCCCGAGTGCGAGCATCTGCTGCTCGCCGCCCGAGAGCGTGCCCGCTTGCTGCGTGCGTCGCTCCTGGAGGCGCGGGAAATAGCGGTACACGCGTTCCAGATCGCGCCCCACCTCCGCCTTGTCGCGGCGGGTGTAGCCGCCAAGGCGGAGATTCTCCTCCGTGGTGAGGCTCGTGAACGTCCCCCGACCTTCGGGCACGTGGGCCATGCCGAGGCGCGCGATGTCCTCGGCGCGCATGCGATCGATGCGCGCCCCCTCGAAACGGATCTCGCCGTCGCGTGCGATCATGCCGCACAAGGCGCGGAGCAACGTGGTCTTCCCCGCCCCGTTCGCGCCAAGCACCGCGGTGACGCCACCCAAGGAGACCTCGAGGTCGATGCCGTGGAGCACGCGGCCTTGTCCGTAGCCGGCATTCAAGCCGCGCACCGCGAGGAGGCTCATGACGCCGCCTTCCGTTCAAGGTCGCGCGGCGGACCGCTGCGCTGATCCCCGAGGTACGCGCGAATGACCTCGGGATCGCGCTGCACCTGCTCCGGCGTCCCGGCGGCGATGCGTCGCCCGAAGTCGAGCGCCACGACGATATCGGAGAGGCTCATGACGACGTGCATGTGATGCTCGACCAGCAGCACGGTCAGTCCGAGCCGTTCCTTGAGCGAACGGACGAGCGCCGTCAGCTCCTCGACCTCGGCATGATTGAGGCCCGCCACGGGCTCGTCCAGCATGAGCAATCGCGGCTTGCATGCCAGCGCACGCGCCAGCTCGACGCGCTTTCGCGTACCGAATGGCAGATCGCTCACCCGGCGATGGGCCACATTCTCGAGGCCCAGCATATCGAGCCATCGCGCCGCCTCGGCCGCGAGCGCGCGTTGGGCGCGCACGGCCGATGGAAACCGAAGGGCATCGGCGAGGAAGCCGCGCCCGAGCCGGCGATGCGCCCCGAGCGCGATGTTCTCCGCAACGCTCAGCGTGTCGAAGAGCGCCACGTTCTGGAAGGTTCGCGCGATTCCGAGGCCGGCGATTCGGTGCTGCGGTTGCGAAAGCAGCGAGACACCGTCCAGCAAGATGTCCCCGCCGTGAACGGGATAGAGGCGACTAATACAATTGAACAACGTCGTCTTGCCCGCGCCATTCGGCCCGATGATGCCGACGATCTGGCCTTCGGGCACATCGAAGCCCACACCATCGAGCGCCATGATCCCGCCGAAGCGCACACGCACATCACGACAACGCAACAACGGTCGATGCGACTGCCTCGGATCGGTCATCGCAGCTCCCGCCCCCGGCCATCGAGATTAGACGAGGCGCGAAAAAGAAAAGGGGCAAAATTTTAGCACCTGAGCCGAGTGGCGCGCGCACCTGAGAACGTCTAAGATCCTGCGGACGGATGCACTATCTTACGAAAGCGGCCGGAGCCGCTGCCTTGATCGGGGTCCTTGCGAGCGCAACCATTGTTCTTCGGCGTGAAAAGCCTGTCGTTTTGGCGGCAGTCGCGTCGGCCGCGTCGGCGACGCCGGTTGCCGTCGAGGGCACAACGTCCTGCGATCGCAATACGGAAGCGTGTGACACACATCGACCCAACGCGGCAAAGGCCGCCGCTCGGCTCGAGGGCCGTCCGAGGATGATCGCGTTTTCCAGCACGGCGTGTCCGGCGTGCGAGCGGATGAAGCCGCGACTCGCGGAAGCGATCAAGGCGTGTCACGGAGAGGCGGACGTCACCCGCGTCAATATCGACGATGACGCAGGCGAAGCGCTCGCCGCGACGTACGACATCTCGCTGCTTCCCACGTACGTGAATGTCGACGCTTCGGGCAGCGAGGTCTCGCGCCTCACCGGTGTGCAGTCCGAAGAGCGTCTCGAGCGCAGCATCGAAGAGGTGCGCGCGGTGCAGTGCGCGTCCATCGAGAAGAAGACCGACGAAAAGACGCTGTAGTGCGCTCGAACGCCTCGTCTCGGCGTTATTTGCCCAGCCCGATCTCCTTCATGAACTCCTGATTGTCCCAGAAGAGATACTCCTCGTGCATGAGACCGTCCGGCCACCAATGCCCGACGGTCACCATCTGAATCTTGAACGCCTTGCCCGTCGGCGGAATCATTTTGCCGTCACCGATCGGCATGGGCTTCGTGAACGTGCCTTCCATCACGCCGATCACGGCCGTCCAATCCTTCTTCGCGATCTTGACCGGGTGCTCTTGAATGCGCGTGTCCGGGGCCCAGACGAACATGCCTTTCAAGTCCTCGATGTGTTTCTCGATGCCCGTCGTCGTGTGTCCGTCGGGCCAATGCACCACGATGTCTTTCGAATGCGTGCGACCGAGCTCTCCCCACTTTTGGTTCGTGTAGACGTTGAAGTCGAGATCGTCGAAGAGGGCGAGCTGCTTGGCCTCGAGCGCCTCGCTCGCTTCGCCCGAGGTGGCCGGTGCTGAACCCGCGGGTGCGGTCGTGGCGCAGGCCGCGGTGCCAACCGTCAGCAGGATGGACGCAACACGTGCACTTGCCTTGACGTTCTTCATGTGAAGTTTCCTTGTTCTTGTCGATGAAACAGCGGGGATGGCGCGGGCGCTGAGCGGGCAATGCGCGGCCATGGTCAGCGCTTCCGACGGCATTGTGCATCGTTGCGCGAAATGCACTAGATGTCCGAACGGCGTTACTGTGTCCCCAAAATGGGAACAATCGATTTCAACCTCCTCCCGCTCTTCGTAGCCGTCGCGGAGGCATCGAGCTTCTCCCGCGCCGCCGTGAAGTTGAACGTCCGGAAGTCGTCCGTTAGCCGCGGCATTGCGGCACTCGAAGGCGCGATGAACGTTCGGCTCTTCCATCGGACCACCCGACAGGTGTCACTGACGACGGCAGGTGCAGCGCTGCTGGAGCGGGCCTCGGCGCCGCTCGCATCGCTTCAGCGATCGGTCTTGGACCTTCCCGAGCTCCAAGAATCGGTGTCGGGACGACTCCGCATCACCGCTCCGATCGACTTCGGCTCCACGGTACTCGCCGCGATCGTGGCCCGCTTCTCGGCGCTGCACGTCGGCCTGGAGATCGATCTCCGGCTCACCAATGCGGTCGTCGACTTGGTTGCCGAAGGGGTCGACATCGCGTTCCGCATCGCGCGCCGGCCGCTCAAGGACTCGACGCTGACCGCGCAGAAGATCGGGCCGGTCAATCTGCAACTATTTGCATCTCCGGGCTACTTCGCGCGCAAAGGAAAGCCACGATCGCCCGACGACCTCGCCAAGCATGCGTGGGTCACCTTCCGTGACGCCGAGCGGTTGAAACTCGTCGGGCCAAGCGGCACCGCCACGGTCGACGGCCGCGGCCCGATCCGGTGCGATGACATGTTCTTCATGCGCGAAGTCCTCCGGCAAGGTGCGGGCATCGGATTGCTTCCCACCTTCGTCGCGGGACCGGATGTGACCGCCGGAGAGTTGGTCTATGCGCTCCCACAGTGGACCGTGCCGCAAGGACAACTCTGGTGCCTGTGTCCGAGCGCGCGCCACCTTCCCCGCAAGGTGACCGCCTTCCGCGAGTTCGTCGTGGAGTGCCTTCGCGGCCGACCCCTGTAGAGGGTGGGCCCAGACCAGAAGTTTCGTTCGCTTTCGAAATTTTTCGTGCGCCTTTCGCTTTCGACCGGCGTCTCCCCTGCGAGGGCACACTTATGATGAATGGTCTCGGGCACGTTTTTCGATCAAAGGCTTTGCGCACGGCGCTCCAATCGGCCACCTATCTGGCCGCAGCGTCCGTCATGGCCACGGCAGGGTGCAGCGCTGGGGCGCCGTCCGATCCACCCGAGGGCGAAGCAAGCTCTCGGGCGCGGGAAACGGAGGCACTCGGGCCGACGTCCGTCGATGCGCGGAGGAGCCGCACGCCCGCAGAAACGCCGGACCCTACCACGATGGGGACGCATCGGACGACCGAAGGCGAATATCGATTTGCCGCGAGTATCGATTCCGAAATAACGCGGCGAAAAACGGAGCTCTGGGCGCAAGTCTATCGCCCCGTGGATATGGGCGATACGCCACATCCGGTGGTGATTTTCCTCCACGGCAACCACTCTTCGTGCGGCACGGGGCAGAATCCTCGCATCGATGACCGCAACGATTACGCCAGTTCGGGCACATGCCCGGCCGGTTACGTCGTGGCACCGAGTCACCGCGGATACGAGTACGTCGCCAAGCAGCTTGCATCGTTGGGGTATGTCGTCGTCTCCATCAACGCGAACCGCGGCATCGCCGGGTTCGACGATGGCCCGGACACGGGGCCCAACGCGGACAAGCATCTGAATCTCGCGCGCGGGCGGCTCATCTTGAGGCACCTGCAGCTCCTGAGCGAGTGGAATACGAACGGCGGCTCGCAGGCGGCGCTCGGTGTCGATTTGCGGGGTAAGCTCGATTTCGCCCAGGTGGGCCTCGTCGGCCACTCACGAGGCGGCGAAGGCGTGCGTGCCGCGTACGACCTGTATCGTGAACCGCGCGGCCAATGGCCATCGAAAATCGCCGATCCCGTCACCTTTCGGGGAATCTTCGAGCTGGCCCCCGTCGATGGTCAGACGACCAGCCGCACGCTCAACGCCGAAGGAACCGCGTGGGCGGTACTTCTCCCAATGTGCGACGGAGACGTGAGCCCTCTCTCCGGAATTCGGCCGTTCGATCGCATGATGAGCAAGCAAATAGAGTCGCCGCCCTCGCCGAAAGCCGTTTTTACCGTATTTGGTGCCAATCACAATTTCTACAATACGGAATGGCAGAGGAACGACTCCGCCGGGTGCGTCGGCCATACGGCGCTCTCGCAACAGGGGAATGGCTCGCCCGCGCAGCGGACCACCGGGGTGGCGAGCATCGTGGCTTTCTTTCGGGCCCATCTCGGAGCCGGCGCGAATCCGATTTACGGCCAGCTCTTCAATCCGCTTTACGCTCTTCCCAAGGTCGTCTCCGATATCACGCGCGTGGAACGCGGATACACGGACTCGCCCAATGCCGACGTCACCAGCATTCGCGAGGACTTCAACGAAGCCGAAGGACTCAGCAGCGAGGGGGTTGCGAACGACAAGAGCGGGGTCGTCCTCACTTACGGCTCCGTCCCCGAGCACGACCCCAGCTTGCGTGCCGGCCGCATCTCCTGGACGGCCGCATCCGAGAACACCTATTTCCAGACGAATTGGTCGGCTGCGGGCCAAGGTGACGACATCAGTCGTTACGTGACGCTCGATCTTCGGGTTTCGCGCCAGCGCAGCGCGCTCAATGCGAGCGACGTGACCGACTTCACCATCGAGCTCGTGCAGGCCGATGGACGGCGCGGGACCGGCGTGCCGCTCAGCAAGTACCTCGACAAGCTGACCGGCCCCGCCGGCGGCAAGTACCGAGACGCCTCCGGAAATGTGCGCACCGTGTATCACTCCATTCTTCGATCGGTCCGTATTCCGCTGGGCGACTTCGGCGTCGACCTGACCAAAGTTCGAGGCGCGCGTCTCGTCTTCAACGGGACCAGGCAAGGTGCGATCTACGTCGCAAACATCCGCTTGTCGACCCGCGGGTTCGCACGATCGGCCCCCGTCGCGGTTGCAAGCCGCAGCGTTTCGAGCGAAACCCTTTCTCTCCGCACGGTCCCGCAGCTCGATGTGCAAAACGACGCCGACGTGGACGGCGCGACCGATTCGAATCTCGACGGCGCCCAAGACGCCATCGCCCGCGCCGATTCCACCGGAGGCAATGCCATTGCCCACATTCTGGGCAAGCGATCGACGGCACCGGGGGACGATGGGAAGGAAGCGGTCGAAATCGAGCTACGGAGCGATGAGAGCTTTCCCATCGGCGACGAGTTTCCCACGCTTCGAATAGGAGACCGCACGTTCGACCGAAGTTACCGGCCGGACGACGACATGCATCGCATCACGTTCATCCTCGCCAACTCGGACTTCGCGCAATTGCGCGACCGTAACCCGGTGACGGTGTACTACGGCCACCCCGACGCGTCCCGTCATTGGAACTTCGGCCTCCTCGACAAACGCACACTGCGCCGTTGAGCGCTTGGTTCGTATCCGAAAAGGCCCCCTACGGAGCATCGCTCTTTGCGAATCGGTCCAGTCGCCCAATGGGCTCTTCGGGTTGCCAACTCAGCCAGGGAATGCGCGCATTGACCTTCTTGCCGTCGTGGCGCGGGATCGGTCCGGGCGGATGGTGCAAGTGCAGGAGGGTGTCGTCGTAGCTGTCCAGCGGCGTCGCGAGTTCCACGCGGAAGAAGAAGTCGACGTCTTCGCCACCCCAACCTTGGTAGCGCTCGTCGAAGCCACCGATTCGCTCGAAGATGGGTCGACGGATCCAAAACGAGCCTCCACGCGGGCGCCGTCCAAGGAATCCGCGTAACGAGCTCGTGTCCGCGGCGGGAGCCCGGCGGTGGATGCGCTGACGAATTGCCGCGGACGACGACGCTGGATCGAGGCACAAGACATCGCGGTAGGTTACGTGCGCCCCCGTACCCGGGCGCTGGAATCGCGCCGCGTTTCGTGCGATGTAGTCGCGATCGACGAGCATGTCGGCATCGAGAAAACAAAGTAGCGGCGCATTTCCGGGTGAGTGGACCGCCCCGACGTTTGCAGCCCACGACTTGTTGAAGATGCCCTCTTTGAATGCAAATGCATAGTGATCGACGAAGGGAGCCGCGACCGACCTCACACGCGGCACCTCGTCGGACTCCACCAAGGCGACCGCGTAGCGCTCGCGCGGAAAGGATTGATCGCGCAATGCGAGCAGGCAGCTCACGAGATTCCGCAAGCGGGCTTCCCTAGCCTCGCGCCCTTGGAAAGGCACGATGACGAGCACATCGATCGGCCCATCCACGGAACCTCGTGGGCCCGGTGGATGTGCGCTCACGTCGTGAACGCCGACGGGCGCGCTCGTCCTTTCGTAACGAGGACCCACGTGAAACCCCAATCGCGAATGGCATGCGGCCTCCCAGGCCGCCTCGAAGATGGCCTCCGTCGATATCGGCTCGGCACGCTCGGCCAGCGCCGTGCGAAGCTCGAAATAACGGCCTGCATCCTGCGGATCGGCCTGCAGACTTGCCCCCAGGGTGCGGATCGTTTCGTCGGGGGCCTGGGCGACGGAGGCCACGACCGCATCGATCCATGGGCGTCCGCGTTTCCAATACGTCCGATTCGATATCTCGGCATCGGGGTCCGACGCAATGACGAGACTATCCGCCGCGGCAGCCGCCAACACATGACGATCCGAAGATTTCACGAAACGCACCTTTCGTCACCGATGATCGAGGAACACGCCACGCCTGCGAAGCATCGCGCCCAGTCATCTACGAAAATCCCATCACGGATCATCGAGCAAAACTCCTCAAATTCGCTCTGGTCACATTTCGTAGATGACGTAAACAGCGATGGACCTACGAAAAGACCAGGAGCGCCAAACTGGCGCGCGGGCCACGTCACGCCGTGTCGCGCGGGGTGACGGCGAGCGAGGGGCATCCATCGACGCGCTCATCGCGCGTGACCCGTTGCTGCGCTTGCATTGTGCAATATCACATCCCAGCGAATGGCAAGTGTATCCATGGCATCCGTTCCACCCGGAGGGCACACGGAGCGTTTCGCTGAGTGCGCTGGCGGCGGACGGTGGACTGCGCGCGCGCGTGTTCGCGCGACACGTTGCTCATCGAGGGGATGCGCTGGCGCATTTCGTCGCGTACTTCGTGCGACCTTTGGTCAAGTCGGTGCGCATTGCCTTGGAGCGCCATCATGTCGCGCTTCTGCGGCATCACGACGAGACACGCGTCGCCTTCGAGTTGTCGGCCGACTTCCGCGCGACGGGAAGAATCGTGCTTCGAGACTTCGATGCGCGCGCACCGGCCACCCCGCACGAGACCGCCGAGACCTTGCACACGTTGCGAGACTGTCTGGCCAAGTTGGTCGCGGCGTTTCGTCATGCGCAGAGCCCCTCCAGCCCGGCGGACAACGTCGAAGGTGCCGTGTTCGCGGCCGTGGCCGAGGAGTTGCGGTTCGTGCCCCCCGAGATCGCCCGAGCCTTGCCCAACGAGCTCGTGCATGCACCGCCCATCGAGCAGGAAGCGATCTTGCGCGAGGTTTTGCGGCGGGTCGAGACGCGTGCGCGTGAACGGGTCGCCGACCCTACCCGTCTGCCGCCCGCCGTGGTGATCGATGTCGACCTCTGCGGGTTCATGCCGCGCGACCGGACGCTGGCAGCCGTGCGGCAGGTCGGTGGGCCGCAACCCGGTGCGCCGCATGGCATTCGCGCGCTGCTGGAGCCCGAGGGGTTGACGGTGCTGCCCGTGCATCACGAGCTCGGGTGGCGTCACTTCGTGGCGGCCCATGGCCTCGACGAGGCGTACCCCGGCGTCGATTGGGCGGAATTGCGTGTGCGGTTCGAGCGTGCGTATCACCGACCTTGGGAGAATTTACGGACCGATCGCGTCACGCCGGGGCTCGCACGTTTCGTGCGGGACATTCTTCACGCCGGAGGCGAAGTCGTCTTCAACTCCGGTCGTCGCCATCGCGTGCGATGCCACACCGAGTACGTGCTCACCCGTGCCGGTCTCCCATCGACCCCGCTGCTCACCATGCCCGATGATCGCGTTCGCCCCGTGGCCGACCTCAAAGTCGAGAACATGCGATGCCTTCCGCCGCTGGACGTCGTCGCCATCTTCGACGACCTGGCCGACAACCGAACCGCGTTGGCGCACACCTATCCGACGGCGATGGGTGTGGCCGTCCGGATCCCTGGGTTTGCCGGCGAATCCACGGGCACCTCGGTGCCGACGGTCGCAACGTTCGAAATGCGGCCGCGCGTTCAGGTGCCAGCACGCGGAGAGGTGCCGGCGCCGCTGGCCGCGCAGTCGATTGGCAAACTCGCGATTGCGGAGCTGTACGCGCCGCCGTGGGCCGCAGAGCACGCGGTGTGTCTGACGACGGAACAATCGCGCGGCATCATCGGACACCTGGTCGCACGGGCGGAGGAAGATTCCGAGCGAGCCGCTCGAGCGGCCCTGTCCCGCGCCCGCGCCTCGGTGCCCGGTGCGGACCAAACGGAGCGCGACGTGTTCGCCCTTCATCAGGTCCTCACGCGCGGACAGTTCTTCAAAGGACGGCGCTCCCATTACCCCTTGGAGACCGCCGCGCTCGACGTCGGCCCCTACGTCGCGGCCCGCGCACCGTTGCGCGTGGTCATGCTGGGATTTCCCATCAAGCATGGCGACAGTGGACTCAAGGCATTCGGCCCGCTCCCTGATTTCGCGGAGATGGCCGCGCTGGTTCGTCTGCGCGAATTGGTGGGGACCCTTCGAAGGGTTTACGAGCCCGGGGTCGAGTTGACCGTGCTCATGGATTCCGGACATTTCCGTCCGCATCCCGCGGACGTCACGAATAGGTACCACCAGAAGCTTCGCGACTACCGCGACGTCGTCGGTATGGATGGCATGACGTTTCGTGACATCGACGAATTCGCCGAACAGCGGCTTGCACCGGGCACGCGCGCACGGCGGGAAGAACGGATCCGTGAGGAGGAAGAGCGCCTGCGCGAGGTGTTGGATGGACTCGCCATCGAACGGGATCCGTTGGGGGCACTTCGTGCGGCGGCCGCACGCCATAGCGGCACATCGACGCTTTCGTTCGACGAGCTTTTTCGTTCACTGATTCACTCGATTCCGATGCCACCGCCTCCGTCCGGTATGCAGCTGGTCGCCTGGTCCAAAGCGCTTTACGCGAACGTGTACCACCCCGACGATCCCGATGCTTCGGACGACGTGCGCGCCGGCCGCGGGACGTTGTTGCTCACGGCATGGCGACACACCGTGCGGTACATGGCCGCCGTTCGCGTCAATCGGACGATGCCGGAATACGGCGAGCCCGTGACACCGCGCGTTCGGCTGGCCGCCGTCCCCAGGCTGCATTGCTGCGGATATTCGTCCCTGGGTGGCTCGACGCTGCTCCCTTGGCACGGAACCGGGGCCATCGATCCGCGTGGCTACGTATCAACGGAGTTCGCGATTGCGCTGCTCGATCAAGGGTTCGTGCCCGTGTACTCGCCCCTCCTGGGCAACGAGCAGCCCTGGATGATGGTCCCGGCCACCGCAACGCGTGTTCCCCGTCGCGGTGCGCGCGCGGAGTTGGATCCCGCGTTCGTTCGTACCATTCGCATGCGAAGGACGTGAGTCGCGTGAGCTCGGCGGAAACCCTTCGAACGCGTGCATTCGTGTTTGCTTGGATTGCACATCTGATGCACGGAATTTCGTTCAATTCCTTTTTGCATTTACCGGGATTGTTGCGCGACCGCGGTGCCACCGAGTTCGAGATCGGTCTGATCTTCGGAATCGGTGCCGTCGCGGGCATCGTGGTCAAGCCCCTCGTCGGGCGAGAGATCGATCGGACGGGGCCGCGCTCGGTCATTCTGGCATCGGGTGCGTTGGCGGCACTCGGCTGCTGCGGCTACGTGGCGCTCGCGCGGAGCGCGACACCGGTTCCGTGGATATGCTTCTTGCGCGCCGTTCAAGGTGCATCGATGGCCTCCCTCTTCACCGCCTTGTATGCCCATACGGCCGAGATTGTACCGGCGTCGCGACGCATCGAGGGGCTCGGCATTTTCGGGATATCGGGCACTCTATCCATCGGTCTCGGCGGCATACTCGGTGATGTGTTGCTGCGTGGCGGCGATTATCAGGTGCTCTTCATCGCCGCCGCCGTCGCATCGAGCCTCGGATTCGCCCTTTCCATACCGCTGCGTGTGGCGCACCAGGCCCGTGTGGACACGAAAGGCCAATTCACCGTGGCCGTGCTCCAACGAGACATGCTGCCCCTGTGGTTCGCCGGGGTGCTGCTGGCATCGATGGTGGCAACGTATTCGACGTTTTTGAAGACGTACGTCCAGAGCACGGGGGCCGGATCGGTGGGGCTTTTCTTTTCGGTGTACAGCGCAGGCAACATCGCCGTGCGAATGGCGTTCGGAAAAGTGCCCGAACGCGTCGGTCCCAAGCGGGTACTGTATCCTGCACTAGGGTGCATCGCGCTCGGCTTCCTCGTGCTCGCGAGCACCTCCAGCACATGGGGCGTCGCGCTATCGGGATTGCTCTACGGAATCGGGCAAGGTTATGCGTTTCCCATTTTCATTGGGTTGGTCGTCGGACGCGCCAAAAGCGATCAACGTGGTTCGGCACTTGCCGTGTTCACGTCGTTCTTCGATGCCGGCACATTGGTGGGAAGTCCGCTGTTCGGCTTCATGGTTCGGGCGACGGGCTATTCTGCGATGTTCGTCTCCGCGGGTCTCGTGTTGGTCGCGGGCACGGTGCTGTTCGCACGGTGGGAGCGGGCGGCGCTGCGCCCGTCCATGGCTGCGAAAAGGGCACTCTCGTAAGATGGCCATCGTCTTTTCTCCGCATCTCGACGACGCCGTGTTGTCCGCCGCCACGCGATTGATGCGCGGGTCCGCGCAGGTGGTGAACGTGTTCGCCGGCGCGCCGCCACCGCGGGTCGAGATGATGGCGTGGGAGCGACTCACGCGAGCGCATTCTTCGGCCGAGCGGCATCGGGAACGGTTGGCCGAGGATCGGGAGGCGATGACACTCCTGAGTTGTTGCGCCGTGTACCTCGATCTGCCGGAAAAAGAGCATCGCGAGCGCGATATCGGCGATTTGTGTGACCGCTTGCGTCCTTTCGTCGCGAGCGCGCGCGAAATTTGGGTGCCCGCCGCCATCGGGGGGCATCCGGATCATGTCGCCACGCGGGATGCCGTACTCGCGGCGCACGCAGGTGGCGATGGAGAGGTGGTGTTCTATGCGGATCTTCCGTACGCCGTGCGGTATGGGTGGCCATCCTGGGCTATCCGGACCGCTGCACCACGGTTCCTCGCCCCCGATGCCTGGCTGAATGGTGAGCTCACGAGGCGGGGACTCGACCCTGCGCTCCTCACGCCCTCCGTCGTGACGCTCGACGGAGACCTACGTGCCAGAAAGGAGCGCGCCGTTCGAGCCTACCGCACGCAACTTGCCGCGTTGGGCCTTGGCCCAGACCAGCGGGACAACTGGAAAACCTTTTTAGGACACGAATTGGCCTGGCGCATGTAGCGCAATCGCAAAAATGGCTCCTCACGTGGTAGCCCATATATGCTGGGCGACCTATGTCGATATGGGACACATTCGTGAAGTTCGCGTGGAGCCGAGAACTTCACATGACCAAGGAACGATGGCCCCGTGCCGCATCGAGTGAGTCGGAGGCAAAGGCGGGCCCCGTCACGGACCGCCAGCGGATCGACGACATCGACGTTCTGCGTGGGATGGCCCTCTGCGGCGTTCTGCTGAGCAATTTGGTCGAAATCTTTCGTGTTCCGCGGCGCGCTTCGTACCACGTGCCTGGCAGCGGCCGCATCGATGACTTGGTCGATGCGATCATGGCCACGGCCTTTCAGGGCGGCACCATCACGCTCACGTTTTCCATGGTGTTCGGCCTTGGCATGGCCATCTCGTCCGAGCGCGTCCTGGCCTCGGGCGCGTCAGCGTATCGGTTCTTGGCTCAGAAGCAGCTCGTCCTATTGGTCATCGGAGTGTTGCATGGCTTCTTCCTATGGAGTGGCGACATCCTCACCCTCTATGCCCTGATCGGATTGACGATACTGCCCTTCCTCCGGTGCTCGCCGCGTGTTCTCCTCGCCGTCGCGTTTCTCATGGCGATCGTCTTTTGCCTCCCTATTTATCCGCAGCCGCCGTCGTTGGGCCCCGACGATGTCGCGCACGCCCTCCGCGTCTACGGCGGTGGTACGTGGTCGGAGGTGAACGCGCAGCGTTGCCGCGAATTGCTCATTCAATGGCGCACGGGCTCGCTGCGCTGGTCACCCGCCGTATGGATGGCGTTCTGCCTGGGAACCGCCCTGTGGCGAAGCGGGATCTTGCACGCGCCGGAGAGGTATCTTCGCGTGCTTCAGGCCATCGCACTCTCGGGAGCGCTCAGCCTGATGGTGATCGTTCTGATGCACGTCGGTTATCTGCCCGACTGGCGCGCTTCCGCGTCGCGGCCAGTGGTCCGTTTTCTCTACCTCGGAGCCTTTCTGGGCCTGGCCCTCTCGTATGGTTCCACAATCCTTTTGCTCCTGCGCCGGCCTTTCTGGCGCCCCTGGCTGCTCAGGCTTGCCCCACTCGGGCAGATGACATTGACCAATTATTTGATGCAGTCCATCGTATTTGGTTTCGTCTTTTATGGTTACGGCCTCGGCCAATATGGCAAATGGCCCTCGGCCATCAGCATCGTTTTTGGCTTGTTCGTTTATCTCTTGCAGGTGCTCTTCAGCACCGTATGGCTCCGGCATTTTCGATTTGGCCCGGCCGAGTGGCTTTGGCGTTCCCTCAGCTATGGCAAGATACCGGCTCTTCGTAGGAAATGAGTCTGCCCGCCCGCATCGCTTTACGAGCGGGCTCCCTCACCGGATCCGCCGCTATGGCTTGGCGGCCGTGGTCTGCGTTCCTTCGCCTGCGGGACAGCGGTACGCCGTGCCCGAGATGGTGGCCGTCGAAGTCGTCCCTTCGTGTTGGCCGAGCGTCGGCGGGTCCTGCTGGACGTAGTTGGCCCCGCGTTCGGCGGCCTTGTTTCGCAGATCGTTTTGCGCGTATTCGATCAATTTGTCATTCGAAATGCCTCTACCGCCAAAGCTTCCGCCCCCGTGCCCAACCAACTGTGCAACTTCGGTGCAGTTCGGAGGCGGAGCACTTCGAACGACGGTGACGCGCGCCCCTTCGCCACTCAGCGAGGTGGAAGCGCAAGCCACGAGCGAAGATGCGGCGAGAAAAGCAAAAGCACGATACGTATTCCAACGAGAATTCATGGTGACCTTTCCAAGTTGGGGAAGATGGAAGAGGACATCGCAAGCCACGTGCCTCGTGCGCATTCGCCGCACACGAGCAAGATCACGGTCCGCGATCGGGCGTTTGCCAATTCTCGTTGTGAGGTGGGAAATTCACATACCGCGCGCGATCACCGACGGCGATTCGCGCGCTGACGCCTGCCTACCGAGCTCGCGCGTTGCGTGCGGGGAGACCGCGGCCTCTCACGGCCACTGGCAGGTCGAAGGGATCGCGGGATTGTTCGTAGGTTTTACCCTCGAGCAGTCGCCGATGGCGTCGACGATGCTGATGGATACGCTCGGAGCTCGCCCTTTGCACGTCGCGCTGCAGGCATCGGTGTCGTTCGATGGGCAGCGATTCATGCACGCCACCAGTTGCGCGCATCCGGAATCGCCGCTGCAGGCGCGAAGGTAGTCGCAGCAATTCTGCGCGAGCCAGGTGTCGCATTCGGAGCCCCATTTGTCGCCGGCGAGGGACACTCCGCTTCCGCAACTGCCGCTCTGGTCCCCGCCCCCGCCGCCGCTCGCTCCCGAGCTGACGCAACCTGCAACGAGCAGTGCCACGAAGGGCACACAAAAGCACCAAAGGGTAGGCCGACGCATGGCGCGACCATAGAAGACGCATGCTCATCCCGCAACGCCCGAGAGCCGCCGGTCACGGAACCGGGAGCACCGCGGCGGCGACGCCGGAGATGCCCGCGGTTCCTGCGGCCCCCGATCCACCTTCGCCGTTGGGTCCCCGTCCGGCTTGTCCTGGGCTGCCGGCTTTTCCGGCCGCGGCCGTGGACCAACCGGGTCGGGCGTCTGCCCTGTCCACTTCCGCCCCATCGAGCACGGGGATCAGGCCTCGATAGCCCAACGCAATGGAGGAGCCTCCCGCGCCGCCGCCCCCGCCGCCGCCGTGACCTCCGTAGCCTCCGGGCCCGCCGTTGCAGCCCTGCCCCGCCCCGGTATTGCCGGCCGTCTGGCCCACTTGACCATTGCCTCCATCGCCGGCGTTGCCGGCGTTGCCGGCCAACAAGACGCAGGCTTCGAGCGTCACCCTCGATTCGAGTGCAAGCAGCGCGATGCTCGAGCCGCCGCATTGTCCTGCAGCCCCGCCTTGTCCTCCGCATCCGCCGGAGCCACCACCGCCACTGGGACCTTCGAGGCCACCGCCCCCGCCACCGCCTTGTGCCGTCTGCCCACTGCCGCCAGCAGCCCCGTTGGTACCGCCCCAGCCCGATGCCGTCGCGCCGCCGATCGTCGACGCGCCCGCGCCGCCGTCCCCACCGCGGCCCGATGCGCCTCGATGGCCGGTCCCCGAGGCGGAGCAACCTGCGCCCGCCGCCGGAATTCCCCCCGCCCCGTCATCGTTCGCCGTGGGCGAAGGAGGAATGGCGGGTGTTCCCGCGCTGCCGCGCTCTCCGGTCGGGCCGCCGGCGCCGCCTTGGCTCACCGTGCCGTCGGGGCAGTTGTTCACGATCGCGGGCCCCGGGACGCCACCGTCGGCGTTGTTTCCCGATGGCGCGGGTGGGAAACGCCCCGGCCCCGGGTCGGGCGCTTTTCCCGGTGCGCCATCGCCCGCGGCCACAGTCACGCGACGAAGGGTGACACCGCTCGTCGCGGAGATGATGCCCCCCACGCTGGACTCGCCGGGATCCGCAGCGGGCAGCGCGGTGAACGTCAGATCCGCCAGCACGACGGGGCTCGGCACGCCCTCGATGCGCAATGCAGGGCCTCGCTCCTTCGGGTGCACTTTGGCCGGTCCGCCGGGTTGCCAATCGTTGCACGTGAACCCGCCGATGAGGCTGATCGCGCTCTTGAGAACGACGGCCTCCTCGTAGTCCGCTTCGCAAATGTAGATACGCAGCCGGCGCCCTTCGGCCTTCTCGATGGCTTTGCCGATGGTCTTCACGGGGCTTCGCTTGGTGCCCTCGGCTCCGTCGTCGCCGTTCGGCGACACGAAGACGCCGACGAGGTCCACCACGCACGCGGGTTGGTCTCTCGGTTCACGCGAAAGATCGCACCCGATGCACTCGCCGCCCGAGCACCGATCGGGAAACGACGGCGGGCAGCCATCCAGGAACAACATGGCCGCGACCAAGATCGAGGCCGGGGCCAGCTTCAAGCTATTTCGCATCGCGTTTTCTCCACTGCATCGCCGCCATGCCGTTTTTCAGAAGGTCGTCTGCACGCGAACCCCGGCGACGCCGGGTCCCGCCGCTGGAACGACCTGCGCGCGCTCCCTCGGCCTGGGTGAGAACGCCCACACGAGACCGCCGGCGATGAGCCACGCACCCGTGGCGCCGTAGGCGATCCATCCGATGGTCGCGTTGCGCCGGCCCGTGTCCTCGGCGTCGCGCACGTGCGAACACTCGGCGCTGCCCGGGTTGAAGCACGTCGTGATGTTCGTCACGACCTCGTCCTTCTGCGACTGGGCGGCCAACGAGAAACCCATGCCCGTTGCCAAGGCCACGACGGCGATGCCGCCGAAGATCAACGTGGCCGTGGGCGGAGGCCCGATGCCGTGGGAGCTCTCCACGGGCATCGGAGATTCGCTTGCGCGGGCAACTTTTTCCGGAGCGGGAGAAGGACTCACCACCAGCGGCGGAGGCGGCTTTGGGGGCGCATCGAAGGTGACGGCGGTGTCTTGGCCCGCAGGGGCATCGACCTCGCGGCGCTGGTGGCCGGTTTCGAACGCGGCCTCGACCACGTGCTTTCCGGCGGTCACGTCGATACGCTCCTTGCGCTCTTCGTTGCTCACCGACGTACCGTCCACCAGGATGACCACGCCGTCCGGTGCCTCCACCACGAGATGCCCGACGCGCACGTTCAACTCGGCCATCAGGCCTTTGGCCCGTTCTTTCTTCTTTGGCTCCGCGGCGGGATCGGCCAAATACTTCTTCAAGTGCCGCAACGCCTCGAGCGGGCGGTTCGAATCCATCTCGGCCAGGAGCAGATTCCACAGCGTCTTGTGCGAAGGCACCACCGCGTACGACTGAAGAAATTCGATCCGCGCCGTCTCCACGTCGGCCCGGCGTACGGCCGCGAGACCGCGCTTGTTGTGCTCTGCGGCCTCGCGCTGCTCGTTCGCGCTCGGTGCGGTGGGCTGTGCCCGTGCGCTGGATGGATCGAATGCGGTGAACGATGCGGCGAGGAGAAGCCAAGCCAGGTGCCTTCGGAACGCGATCATTCGTAGAGTTCTCCGTGCGGCAAATTGGGGCCCGGCGTGTGCGGCTTCTTCGCACCGGCGTCGGCCTTCGGCCGGCTCGAAGGGCGCGCGCTCGCATCTTCGGCGGTCGAGGCATTGGGTGCAGGTTGCACCGATTCGAGGGACGGCGTGGCAACGGGAACGACGGGCTCCGCACTGCGCGCGATGGTCGCCTCCGCGCTCGCCAAAGGTGGCGCCGTCGCCTTCGGGGCTCGGGTCCGCAGCGACAACGCCCCTGCGGCGAGCACGGCGAGCGCCGCCACCGCCGCAACGGCGAGCAACACGAGAGGTGCCCTTTTTCGCTTTCCCCCGGTCGCATCGGCCGCGAACATGGCCGCGTGGCTCAGTGTGCCCTGCGCAGGCACCATGGCCGGGGACGAGGAGCCGGGCGCCCGCGGTACATCGGCGACCGTGGCGACGTGGGCCATGTCCTGCGCGATCGGTCCCGACGGCGCGAGCAGCGCGGAAAGCGCGACCATGAGCTCTTTCGCGGTCGCGAAGCGTGCGGCCGCGTCCTTGTGCAAGCAGCGCGACACCACCGCCTCCAGCGCGGCAGGTAGCTCCGGCCGCAAGGTGCGAAGGGGGTGCGGTTCTTTGTACAGCACCGCGCCGTAAAGATCGCCGAGGCTCTCGGCTTCGAAGGGGAACTGCTTGGTCAGCAAGTAGAAGAGAACGATGCCGATGGCATAGATGTCCGTGCGCGCATCGACGTCCTTCGAGCCGCGGATCTGTTCCGGCGACATGAACGCGGGCGAGCCCAGGATGGCGCCGGCCCGCGTGGACACTTGCAGATCGTCGGCGGCATCGCTCACCTTGGACACGCCGAAATCGAGCACCTTGACCAGCGGCGTGCCATCGGGCCGGTGCGTGAGAAAGAGGTTCTTCGGCTTCAGGTCACGATGGATGATGCCCGCGCGATGCGCTTCATCCATCGCCTTGCACACGTCGATCACGTAGTCGATGGCCTCGCGCATGGGCAGCCGGCCGCGTGCATCCATCACGGCCTCCAGATCTTGCCCCTCGAGGAACTCCATCACGATGTAGGCCGCGCCGGTCTCCAGGGTGCCGAAGTCCATGACGCGCGCGACGTGCTCTCCGCGCAACCGGGCCGCCGCGCGCGCCTCGCGGATGAAGCGATCCGACGCACCATGAACGCGGTGCGTGTCGGGCAGCATGAACTTGAGGGCCACCAGCGATCCGAGTTGGACGTGCCGTGCGGCGACGACGACGCCCATGGCCCCTGCACCGAGGACGCTCTCAACGCGGTATTTGGACGCGAGAATGTCTCCGACCTGAACGGGCGCGTTCACTCACTTCGATCATACATGAGCGCAACGCGCCGGCGACGCGGAGTTGGAGATCTTCGTGTCATCAAGTCGGGCGACGCAACCGCACCACGGATGAACCGCCGCGCATCGACGGCAGAGCCAAGACGCTGGCGCATGCGTGCATCGTCGCGGGTTGGTCCTCTACGTCTCCAGACCGAGGCCGTCGTAGCGCAGCACGAGCATCTTCTCCTGCGACATCGCCTCCATGGACCACGGGATGCCGCCGATGCCGTAACCGGATTGGCGCCGCCCCGCGAAGGGCATCCAATCGGTGCGAAACGCGGTGTGGTCGTTGACCATGACGGCCGACGCGTCGAGACGACGGGCCGCCCGAAGCGCCGGCCCGATGTTCGTGGAGAAGACGCTCGCCTGAAACGCGAATGGCAAGGAGTTTGCGACGTCGATGGCTTCGTCCAGCTCGCGGAATCCATAGACGCACGTCACGGGGCCGAACACCTCGAGCCGAGACACCTTCGCATCCGCGGCGGGCTCGATCAGGATGGACGGAACGAGCGTGGTCTCGGATGGGCGCCCGCCGCCGATCAGGCGCGCGCCCCCCTCCACCGCTTCGTGGATCCACGACGCGACGCGATCGGCCTCCCGCGGATGGATCAGCGGTCCCACCTCGGTCTCGGGCAGCCGCGGATCGCCGACGCGGAGCGATTTCACCCGCGCCGCGAGCCGCTCGACGAAATCGGCCAAAACGTCGGTATGAACGAAGATCCGCTGCGTGGACACGCAAACCTGGCCCGCGTGGTAGTAGCCGCCCTTCACGATGGGCTCGATGATCCGATCCAGCTTTGCGCTGGCGTCGACGATGACGGGTGCTGCGCCGCCATGCTCCAGTGCGCAGCGCGTTCCGGGCGCCAGCTTGCTGCGCAGGTACCACCCGACGCGGGCCGAACCGATGAAGCTCAAAAACGCCACGCGTGGATCCGTCGCGAGGCGCTCGGCCAAGGCATTGTCATCGGTGACGAAGGCCTGACACCACCGTTCGTCGAGCCCGGCCTCGCGAAACAGCTCGACCAGCTCGAGGCACGACAGCGGCGTGGGCACCGCCGGCTTGACGATCACTGGGCATCCGACGGCAATCGCCGGGGCGATCTGATGAACGATCAAGTTCAATGGATGATTGAAGGCCGATATCGCGGCGACCACCCCGATGGGCTCCTTCGTGGTGAAGGCCCATCGCCCCTCGCTCGCGCCGGTGAGGCCCATGGGGATCTCGCGACCGCCGAAATGGCGAAGCTCCTCGGCCGCGTTTCGCAGTCCATCGATCGCCCGGATCACCTCGACCGTGGCGTCGGTCAGCGGTTTGCCGCCCTCGCGCGCGATGAGCTCTGCAAAGTGGATTTGCTTCGCCTCGAGCAAACTCGCAGTTCGCTGGAGGATGGCGCCCCGCCGATGCGGTTCGAGCCACGAGTTGCGCTCGCGCAGGGCTCTCTCCGCCGCGGCGAGCTTGGCCTCGAGCGCGCGGTCATCGTCGCCCGGTATCTCCCGAATGAGTGCACGATCGAAGGCCTGAACGACCGAAATCACGTTGGACATCACGACCTCCCTAAGCCGCCGGCACCCGCTCGCGCAGTTCGTCGACGAGGACCCGTTTGTTTTCCGAATAGTCTATCGGGACGATGACGAGATGGACGCCGCCGCCCGCAAACGCATGTTCGAGGCTCGCCCGCAGTTCGCTCGCCGCACCGACCCGCGTCGCCTTCGCGCCGTACGCCTCGGCGTACTTCGTGAAGTCCGGATTGCCGAAGCTCATTCCGAAATCCGCGAATTGCTCCGTCGCCTGCTTCCAGCGAATCATTCCGTAGGCGTGATCCTCGATGATGAGAACGACCAGATTGAGCTTTAGCCGAATGGCCGTCTCGAGCTCCTGGCTGTTCATCATGAACCCGCCGTCTCCGCACACGGCCATGACTCGGCGCTGGGGATACAACAACGCGGCCATCATCGCCGAGGGGAGCCCCGCGCCCATGGTGGCCAATGCGTTGTCCAGCAAAATGGTATTCGCGACCTGCGTGCGGTAGTTCCGTGCGAACCATATCTTGTACATCCCATTGTCCAGCGCCAGGATGCCATCGGCGGGCATGACCGCACGCACGTCGTGGACGAGGCGCTGGGGCGTGAGGCGGTCCTCGGTTGCGCGCGCCGCGATTCGGCTCAAGATGCCTTCTCGCAGGGGCAGAAGCGCCTGCGCATTCGGGATCTTGCCCTCCAGGCGATCCGCGAGGAGCCTCAGCGACGCCCCGAGATCTCCAATGATCTCCGCTTGCGGGAAGTAGACCTGCTCGACGTTGGCAGGCTGGTAGCCGACATGAATCACCTTCGGCCCCGCGACCCCCATGATGAACGGCGGCTTTTCGACGGTGTCGTGCCCAATGGTGATGATGAGATCCGCGCGATCGATGGCTTCGTGCACGTAATCCCGCTCGGAGAGCGCGGCCGTCCCCATGTAAAGGTCGGAGCCACCCGGCACCGACCCTTTGCCCATTTGCGTCGTGAAATACGGAATACGCGTCCGTAAGACGAATTGCGCCAGGTCCGAGGTCGAACGCGGGCGAGATGCGGCCGCCCCGAGCATCACCAGCGGACGCTCGGCCTGCAGCACCATGTGCGCCGCGCGATCGAGGGCACTCGCACTGGCCAGCGGAAGCTCGACCGGGTGCGGAGGAATCAAGGCGACCTCTCCGCACTCCTCGGCCGCGATATCCTCGGGGAGCTCCAGGTGCACGGGCCCCGGCCGCTCTTCCTGCGCCACGCGGAAGGCTTCGCGCACCAACGTCGGGATCATCCTCGGCGAGACGATTTGGCGCGAGAGCTTGGTCAACGGCTTCATGGTGGCGATCACGTCGATGATTTGAAAGCGGGCTTGCCGCGACGACAGAATCCCCTTTTGCCCGGTGATGAGGATCATCGGCATGGCGCCGAGGAGTGCATAGGCCGCGCCGGTCGTGAGGTTCAGCGCGCCAGGCCCGAGGGTGGTGATGCAGACCCCCGGTTTGCCGGTGAGCCTTCCGTACGTCGCAGCCATGAACGCCGCCGCCTGCTCGTGACGCGTGAGCACGAGCTGGATCGACGACTTTCGAATGGATTCCACGACATCGAGGTTTTCTTCCCCCGGGATCCCGAAAATGCGATCTACGCCTTCGTTCTCGAGGGCTGCGACGAGCAAGTCAGAACCTTTGGACATGAGCCCAGCTTAGGGTCGAATCTCGGCGTCGACCACGGGCACGGATCAGGTCGGCGATGGACTCATTAGAACTTACGGGATGTCGATCCAATTCTTCCTTGATTCGCCCGCCGATTTGCGACACCTGCAACATTGAATAGGGCCATAAGACAATCGAATTCGATGGCAGGAGAAGAGCGGTTTCTCGATGCCACTCCGAGCGAGCACTATCGATTCGAAGCAGGTGGCCGTTTCGAGTCGAGGATGGACGCCGCCCGCACCAAATCGCGCGTGTCGAAGCCCTCGGTGAAGCGCTCGTACACGGCGGCGAGCCGATCGCGCGCTTCGGTGTACCCTTGCCGACCTTGCGCGTGCTCCGCGAGGGTGGTCGCCGTTCGCAGCTCCCAAGCCAATGCCTGCTGGCGTTGCGCGACCTCGAGCGATCGTCGAAAGGCGGCCTCGGCGCGTGCGGCGTGCTGGGCATCCCCTCGGGCGAGCCATCGCGCCCCTCGAATTCGGTGCACCTCGGACGTACACCATCGGTCGTAGCCCTGCTCGATACGGGCGAGCGTCGCTTCGATGGCGTAGGCCTCATTCACCGTTGCCACCATCTCCGCGACGAATGCGCCGCCCACCGGCTCCTGGCTCGTGTCGAACGTGCCCTCCACGACATCCCGGTAGGCTTGCGAGAAGATATGCGACAGGACGAGGGAGTGCTCCGCGGACGTGGTGAAAAGCGTATCCGTGAGCTCTTTGGCCACTGCCAACTTGCCCGTCCAAAACGCGACGGGAAGCGCGGCCAAGGAGATCATGGAGCATAGCGGCAGCGGCTGGCCGATGGTTCGCACCAGCTCGAGGCCTTCACAGGCGCATTCCCACGCCTGCGCGGGATGGCCTTGAAGCCAGAGAATGCGCGGGAGCGTCAGGAGGGCGGCGAGGCGCTCGTCGAATTGGATTCCCCGCGGGCGGCCCGCCGGCGTAGCGCCCTCCGGCTCGGCGAACACGCGTTCCGTACGGATTCGCGCCCCCGTGTGATCTCCCATGCAGTGAAGCGCGAAGCCGAGCATTTTCTGGCCCTTGCGCTTGATTTCCGGGGATTCGACGTTCTCCGCAAGCGATTCGTAGTCCTTCGCGAGTGCCAGCGACTCCTCGTAGTGGCCATTGTAACCGAAGACGACGTGCTGGGCCCAGAGGAGACGGAGCTGCGCTTCGACGAGCCCTGCATCCCGGGCCAGTTCGAGCGACGTTCGAAAGGCTTCGACCACCTTCTCGAACGGCTCCCCCGAGTGCCACATTGCGTGTCCGTACACCTCCCAGAGGCTGCTCGACGTCGCCGGATCGTCCGCGGACTTGTCGGACATGTGCTCGAACAGAGCCCTCAGCCGCCGTGCGTACTCGCCGAAAAGGGCGAGGCTGTACGAGATCCTCATGGAGGTCCCTATGAGCTGCAGGCCGAGAGCGCGGTCTCCGGACTCGGACAGCGCCCAATCGAGCGCGCCGCGCAGATTGTCGATCAAGTTGCGATGGCGCTCCGTCCAAGGTTGGCTGTCCGGGCCCCCATCGTCGAGCTCCGCCCCGTGAAGGGAAGCGACGACGTGCCTCGCATGGCGAGCCGAGACCTCGTTCCGCTCGCCGGCGGCTTGCTTTTCGGCCGCGAACGCCCGGGTCGTATCCAACAATCGGTAAAGGGGAGTTTCCCCACCGATGTCGACCGTCACGAGCGACTTGGCAAAGAGATTCGACAAGTGGGTCAGCGTCACGGAACGTGCCCCCGGGCCGCCTGCCACGGCCACCGCCGCATCCGCAGTGAACGCTCCGCGGAAGACGGAGAGGTGCCGCAACGTCGCCTGCTCCTCGGAAGGCAGCAAATGGTAACTCCAGTCCAACGTCGCCGAGAGCGTCTTGTGCCGCGGAAGCGCCTTGCGCCGCCCATAGGTCAGCACGTTGAAACGATCGTCGAGGCGCACGGAAACCTCACGAAGGCCGAGCTCCCCCACGCGCGCCGCCGCAAACTCGATGGCCAGCGGTATTCCGTCGAGACGGCGGCAGATGGCCGCGACGATGTCGGCATCGGCATCTTGCAGTTCGAATCGATCGGAGGTCGCGCGCGCCCGCTGAACGAAAAGGTCCACCGAGGGATACGCAAGGGCATCGGCCGCGCTCAATCCGTCCGTGAGCGGAGGATACGGCAGACAAGGAAGACGATGCGCCCATTCCCCGGCGGCACGCAAAACTTCGCGACTGGTGGCCAGGATGCGAAGCTTGGGAAGTCGCGAAAGCAACGACTCCACCAGCGCCGCCACCGCGTCCACCACGTGCTCGCAGGTGTCGAACAGAAGCAGCATTTCCTTTTTGCGCAAATGGGAAAGCAAGCCGGTCAGTGGCTCGTTGGCGAGCACCCCAATCCCGAGCGCCGAGGCCAATGAGCTCATGACGAGGGACGGATCGGTCAGGGACGAGAAGTCGACGAAACAGATTCCGTCGGAAAAACGCCGCAAGCATTGCCGCGCCACCGCGATGGCCGCGGTGGTCTTGCCGACGCCACCGGGCCCCGAGATGGTGACCAGTCGCCGTTGGGCCAATGAATCCGCGAGGAGCGCGATGGTCTCGGCGCGCCCGATCGTGGTGGCCAGCAACGCCGGCAAATTGTGCAGCGTATGCTCGTTCGATAGCAGCTCGACGGGGTCGTCCGCCCAGGGCAAAACGGGAAGCGTGAACCGATAACCGCGCGGCACGGTTTCGATGCTGCGGAGCCCCTGCTCGCCGCGGGCCAACACCTTGCGAAGCGCGCCGATTTGAACGCGCAGGTTGGTGTCCTCGACCACCACGTCGGGCCATACCAACGTCAGCAATTCATCCGCGGCGACGACGGTTCCGGCCCGTTCGACCAAGATCCGAAGAATGTCGAACCCCCGGGCACCCAACCGGACTGGCTCGTCGAACAAGAGCAAACTGCGCGATTCCGGGGCAAAACGAAAGTCGCCAAAAGCGTAGCCAACCGTCCTCCCGTAGCTTGCTCCGACTGCCATCGATTCGTCAGACACGGCCTCGCCCCTCGTCGATTCTACCGTCCCAGACACGGAGAGTCGATTGCTGCCGTGCGATCGAGAAACCCATCCTGTACCGTTGGAACCATGAAATGGCTGGCGAACGTCTCATTTGTCGTACTCGTAGCGTCTACGCACCTCGCTACCGGTTGTTCCGGAAATTCCGCACCGCCGGAACCTACCGGCAAACCTTCCGAAAAAGTCACCACCGACCAGGGAGAGGCGCCCACCGCACGCGCAAAAATGACGGAGGCGGAGTGCAACGCGAAGGGCACCCTCGTTTACGACATGGGCGACGGCAAGACCCACGCTCCGAGCTACCGATGCGCCGACGGCCGAGCCCCGATTGGAACCGTGCCGCTCGGCCGCGAGGGGGCCGTCTGCTGTCCGAAGTGAGGTATCGCCTCGGGCCACCATCCCAACGGCGCCAAAGGCACGAGGCCGTACGCGAGCACCTCATCGAGGTTCGCGACGGCCTCCGGGCCGCGACGCGGCCAGCCTAAGGGTGATGCGCGCCTGGGCTAAAGGCTCTCCCAAAAATCGCAGCGATGCTCGGCGCCGAGGTCCACGGGCCCAATCGCGTTGGTTCCGGTGTTCAGCGATTGCACGTAGGGTGTCGCATTCCATCCGCGGAACCTTGTCCACGCGGGCAGCTCGCGCCCGTTGGGGTTGCCGGTACGCGCAAACCGCGTCCAATAGCCAACCATGGTCGCGGCCAGCGATTGCTGCGCGGGGGCGAGCGTCGCCGAAGGGGACGTCAAGTCGAAGAGGTAGGGCAATTCCGCCGTGTGCATGGCGCCCGCCGGCATCCCCGCAGGAATGGGAAGCAACGCGGGAGCAGCCCTATCGGCAAACTCGTACGCGTACACCGTGGTGTGTGCCGCCAGGAGACGATTGCCACGGAGTGTGGGGCACACGATCACCCGATCGGTGATGACCGACGCCCAGGCCAACGCGGGCGAATCGTATTGCGCAAGCGGGTAATACGCAGCGACCGCGTCCGCCTTTTCGGCGTACGACGTTTGGAGCAATTGGGAATACCGTTCGGCCGTAATGGGCTTGATGTCGTCGAATGCGCGCACGAAGGCCCGCCCCTCGTCGAGATTCGAGCCCGCGAGCACCGGTACGCGAAGGAAGTGTCCTTGGGCCAGGGCCGCCGCCGGATGCTCCGGCAAGATGGGCGTACCGTAAACGGGACTGGCGAATCCTGGCAACGTCAGCACCGGCGCGGACGTGAGAAGCGCTGCCGCGGGAACCTTGCGCAGGCAATCGATGGCCGTGGCAGGGTCCGTGCAGCCGAAGACCTTCGCGGTCGCGAGACCGACTTGCTCGGCCTCTTGGGGCAAGACCCATCCGGACGCGGCCGGGCCGGTGGCATTCAAGCCTTGGTTCGGCCAATCGGTGGTGCACATGCCGCTCTGGATGGCGGCCCGTTGAAAGAGTCCCGACGCCGAAGGCGACGTCAAATGCGCGCATACGCTCAATCCGCCGGCAGACTCACCAAAGAAGGTCACGTTCGTCGGATCGCCGCCGAAGGCCGCGGCGTTCTGCTGCACCCAGCGGAGCGCGGCCTGCTGATCCTGCAAGGTGAAATTCGTGTCGCCAAGGTTCGGATGTGCGAACAAACCGAACACGCTGAGTCGGTAATTGGCGGTCACCACCACCGCGTCCCCCGTCACGGCCAGGCGATGGGGATCGTAGCGATGGCCGAATCCGGCATAATTCCCGCCGCCGTGGAGCCACACCATGACGGGCCGCGGTCCGCGCGATGGGCCCCGCGGGGTGGTCACATTCAGGTAAAGGCAATCCTCGTCGCCCGCGACCCCGCTGGGCCCGAACTGCGGGCACACGTTTGGCGTTTTGGTGGCATCCCGCGCCTCGGTCCATGCCGTGGCAGGCGCCGGCGCATGCCATCGCAGCACGCCCACGGGCGGTGCCGCGTAGGGAATGCCGAGGAAGGTGCGGTAACCATCGAACAATGCCCCTTTCACGGGGCCGGAACCGGTCCGAACGATGGACTCGTCCAATGCGTCCATATCCTGCGCCAACGTGTCGTGCGATGCCTCGTCGACGTGCGCCTTGGTCTCCGCCGTGCATCCCCAAAGCAAAAGGCCGCTGGTTGCAACCGCCCAAGAAATCGACCTACATCGATTCATTTTCATTGTTCACGCTCGCAAATGTAAGAGCTCGATAGCTCCAACTGGCCCTCGCAATGGCCAATGGATCATCGAGACTCGAAGTAGTGCGCAGGGCGTACGTACGCGCACCCATCCCACGCGAAGCACCGCTTCGACAGCGCGATGCGCCGACCATGCCCAATGAAAGACGATGGGATTCGTCCTCTGCACGGACAAGTTAAGCGCTGTAAAAGCTATCGACGTTCGTTTTTACGGCGCGACCGGCCGGTTGCCGATTTGGCTATTCGCTGCGCGTGAGGAGACGGCCGGTGAGGTGCGCGATGGTGACGTCCGCTTGGACCCAATCGACGTGGGCGCGCGTGCGGCGGAGTTCGGCGTCACGCACGTCGTCTTCCGCCTTCACGAGCTCCAGCGCCGTGGCACCGCCGGTGCGAAAGAGTTGCTCTTTGGCGGTGAGCTGTTGCTCGGCGATGGAGAACGTCGCACCGGCGAGCTCCAGACGGCGCTGGGCGGACGCACTATCGGCGACGGCGTTTTCCAGCTCCTTCAAGATGCGCTGTTTCGTCTCTTCGAGCTTTTGCTGCGCCGAGGATATCGCCAGGTCCGCGCGTGTTTTCTCCGCACGGCGGCGCGTACCGTCGAGCGGGGCCTCGAAGGTCAGCCCCACGTGCGCGCTCCACGCCTCGAGGCCGTAAACCTGCTGCAGCGCGGGCGGTATCTCGCGGTTTCCCAGGCCTTGCGCCTGGACGTACGCATCGAGATCGAGCTTCGGGCGAAGCTCGTCGGCCGCCGTGCGTGCCCGAACCTCCGCAAGATTCACCTCCGCGCGCTGCCCGGCCAATTCGTACGACACCGCGAGTGCACGCTCGCGCGCGTCCGGCGGAGGCGGCACCGGCGCAGGCGGAGCGCGGGTCACATCGGCGCGGCGTGCCCCCAACGACGCGTCGCCCACCAGGCGAGCAAGCTCGTTCGAGCTCTTACGCTCCTCGCGCAACGCCCCCGTCACGTCCTCCTCGCGTTTCGCCACATCGGTTTCGATGGTGAGTGCATCGGCAGGGGCGGCGCTGCCCGTGCGGATGCGTGCGGCGGCATCGGCGAGCTCCGCGCGGCCTCGTCCCAGACTGCGCTCCCGAATTTCCACCGCACGGCTCGCGTAAAAGAGCTCCCAGTAGCCTTTGAGCACGTCACGCATCAACTCGCTCGCCGTTTGCTCCGAGGCACTCGCGGCCTTCGCGCGTGAGGCCCTCGCTTGCACCAGCTCGGCCTCGAAGACGTCGCGCCCTGCGCCGCGCAAGAGCGGCTGCTTCAGCGACAGCTTGGCCAGCGCGCCGTAGGCCGGGCCAAAGGTGAAGGTCGCGAGCTGCGGCGGGTTCGCAGTCGTATTCACGAAGGTCGACTGCATACGCTGGCTCTGGCCTTCGAGCCGCAAGGTCAGATCCGTTCCCCAAAGGAAGTGCCGCGAGATCTGCGCGCCAAGCTTGTACGTCGTCGACTCCGGCGTCGTCACCCCGGAGACGCTGAGAGAGGGCGTCTTCGTGCGATCCGCCTGACCATCGAGCCCCAAGACGAATCCGTAGCGATGCCCCTCGCCTTCCTCGAGCAACGCCGCGCGGCGCAGCTCCGTCCTCGCGGCCGCGAGGCCTGGATTGTGCGCCAGTGCACTTTGCACCACGCCCGCCTCACTGACGATTTGCCCTCCCTCGCGCTCGGCCCGTGCATCTCGTGCCGAAAGTGACACGAGCGCCCCCGCAAAGAGAAACCGAAGTAAGAACCGGAATCTACTCATGACGAAGTGCCTCGATGGGATGAAGACGCGCGGCCTTGCGCGCAGGTAAGAAGCCAAAGGCGATTCCAAGCACCGCCGAAAAGGCGAAAGCCCCCGCGATGAGCACGACGTCGATGGCGAAGGGCAGTGCGAGCATGCGCGCCACCGCGAACGAGCCTCCCAATCCCACCGCCACACCGACGGCCCCTCCGATGGCGCAAAGAAAGATCGACTCCACGAGGAACTGCAACAACACGTCTCGAGCGAGCGCGCCGATCGCCAGGCGCGTTCCAATTTCGCGCGTGCGCTCGGTGACCGAGACCAACATGATGTTCATGATTCCGATTCCGCCGACCAAAAGGCTCACCGCGGCGATGGCCGCGAGAAGTGCGGTGAGGGCCTCCGTCACGCTGCTGACGGATTTGGCGATCTCGCGCGTATCGCCGATGTAGAAATCGTCGTCCTCCTGCGACGGGGTGCGCCTCCGTTCGCGCAATACCCCACGGACCGTGTCTTTCGCTCGCCGGATCGTCGCCTCGTCGCCGATGGTCACAAAAATGGTTCCGATGTCGGAGTTCCCGGTGAGGCGTCGCTGCACGGCGCGAAGTGGCATGATGACGACGTCGTCCTGGTCCTGACCGAACGACGTCTGCCCTTTCGACTCGAGCACGCCGATGACTTTGCAGCTGACGGTGTCCAACCGCATCATCTCACCGAGCGGATTCTCGGGGCCAAACAGCTTCCGTCGCACCGTTTCACCGAGCACGCACACCGCAAGACCGGCCTCGAGCTCCGATTCCGAGAAATCACGCCCGGCGAGAACACGCAGGTTTCGTACGCGAAAGTAGTCATTGGTCGAGCCGTACGCGGTCGTTTTGGAGTTCGTGCTTCCGTACACCGCACGTACGTTCGACGATGCGACGGGCGCGAGGCCGGTGAGGCCGGGCACCTCGCGCGCGAGGGCGCGCACGTCGCTCATGTCGAAGGAGTGCATCTTCGTCATCGACCCGCGGCGCGAACCGGGCGACACGATCAACATGTTGGTGCCGAGGCTCGCGACCTCCTTCGTGACCCGCACGGTCGCCGCGCGCCCCAACGTCACCATCGCAATGACCGATGCGACGCCGATGACGATGCCGAGCATCGTGAGCAAAGATCGCATCGCATTTCGCCGCAATGCCCCGAGCGCCATGAGCCACGTCTCGGTCCACATTACGATTCCTCGGGCGTATTCGGCGCGTCCTCCGCAACCATTCCATCGTGAAACCGAATGATGCGGCGCGCCCAGCGCGCGACGTCCGGTTCGTGGGTCACCATCACGACGCTCATGCCACGGGTGCGATTCAGCCCGGCGAGGAGGCGCATGATCTCGCCCTTCCGTGCCGAGTCGAGATTGCCCGTCGGCTCGTCGGCCACCACCAGCAACGGATTCGTCACGATCGCGCGCGCAATGGCCACGCGCTGCTGCTGCCCTCCCGAGAGCTCGTTGGGCTTGTGGTGCTCGCGTCCCTCGAGCCCCACTGCATGCAGCGCCTCGCGCGCAAGCTCACGGCGATGGGAACGCGGCACGCGCCGATAGACGAGGGGAAGCTCCACGTTCTCCAACGCCGTCGTGCGCGGAAGCAGGTTGAAGCCCTGGAAGACGAATCCGATGCAGTGTCGCCGCAGGCGCGCGAGCGCATCGGTGTCGAGCGCGGTCACGTCGATGCCTCGAACGAAGTACGCGCCCGACGTCGGAGTATCGAGCGCTCCAATGATGTTCATCGCCGTCGACTTGCCCGAGCCGCTCGCCCCCACGACGGCCACGAACTCACCGTGCTGCATCGCGAAGCTCACGCCATCGAGCGCACGCACCTCGGCGTCGCGTTCGCCGTACACCTTCGTGACATTGCGCAGCTCGAGAAGCGGCAAATCATGGCTGTGCGACATCGACGACGATCTCCGATCCCACCGAGAGCAAAGGCGACACGAGCTCGGTGAAGGTTCCGTCGCTCGCGCCCGTCTTGACCAGCACCGCGGAAAGCGCGTCCCCGTGTCGCACGTAGAGGCGCTTTTCGCCCGCCCGCGGCGGCGGCCCGGCAGAGGCCGATGGCGGCGGTGTGAATCGGAGCGCCGCATTGGAGACGACGGTGGCGTTGGGCGTGGTCTCGCTGACGATGGTCGCCGTCGCGGTCATGCCGGGCCGCAGCACCCGGTCCGTGTTGTCCACGGCGAGCACGGCCACGTACGTCACGACGTTTTGCTCCGTCGTCTTCGAATCATTGCTCTTCGCGTCATCGCCCTTCGGGGCATTGCGCACCGAGAGAACGCGCGAAGGAAACTGCCGCCCCGGATAAGCGTCGACCGTAAAAAAGGCCTCCTGTCCCTCTCGCACACGTCCGATGTCCGCCTCCGCCACATCGACGAGCAGCCCGAGCTTGCGCAAGTCTTCGGCCACCTTGAAGAGAACGGGCGTCGTGTACCCCGCCGTGACCGTTTGACCTTGCTCGACGGTGCGGCTCAACACGATGCCGTCCATGGGCGCGACAATCTTCGTCTTGCCGAGCTTCGAGGTGTTCGACTTCAAGTTCGCCCGCTGGATCTCTGCGTTGGCGCGTTTACCTGCCAGGTCCGCTTCGGCCCGCATGGCCGCGGCATTCGCGGCCTCCAAGTCTTTCTGCGCGATGAGACCGAGCTTCGATTGCTCGACGGCGCGCTGCCGAGCCTGCGTCTTTTCGAGGAGCGTCGCCTTGGCCTGCTCGATGTCGGCCTCGGCGGACAGCACCTGCGCGCGCTGTTGCTCGACGGCGGCGCGGAGTTCCTCGGGATCGATCTCCGCAAGCACCTGCCCCTTGGTGACGTGATCGTTGTAATCCACGAGAACGCGCTGCACTTTGCCGGTCACCTGGGCACCGACCTCGACGGTGTTGAGCCCTTGGAGCTTTCCCGTCGCGGAAACGGTCACGCGCAGATCCTGCTGCGCGATGCGTTCCGTCGTGTAGTGCGGACGCGCATTCTCGGCGCGCCGATGGAGGATGCTCCGTGCACCGACGACGAAGCTCGCGAGCAGGGCGGTACCGAACGCGGCGCGCAGCAGCACCTTGTGCCCCCTCTTCTTATCGAGCCCGAGGACGCGACGAAGATCTTCCACATTTTCAAGCATGGCCGTGTGTTCCAAACATGGGCACGCGCCGCTCTAATCCCCAATCCTCTTGGAAAAACGGCAATGCCGACCAGTGGTCCGTTCGGGCGCACGAGTGGGCAGTCAGCATGCGCCAGTGGACCGTGACTGGACGCCCCCCGCACACGAGCTAAGAACTTCGCGTGGCACCGATGGTTCGCTCGTTCGAAATGACACGCAGACGCCAACGCTGGTTCGGGGCGGGCGCGGCATCCTTGTTCCTCTTGGTTCTGTGGCTCGCGCCCTTTCTCTTCTCTTCCCCTCAGGGGTTCGTCTCGGCAGCGCAGCGGCACGCGGCGATCGTTCGGTCCATCATCTGGGTCCTCCAAATTCCGGTCACCATCGCGTGCCTCTCGCTGCACCACGAGTGGGCGGTGCGCCACGGTGCGAGCACGGCGAAATCCGTCATCACGAGCCTGGCACTGGCCATCTCGATTGGGTTCTTCTGGGGGGCCTTGATCAACGTCGTCGTCGACCCTCAGCTGCCCGCGGGTATGGATCGCTACGATCTCGGACGAACCGCGATGAGCGGCATCTTCTCGGGCTTCTTGCACAGCGGGGTGTGGGCCTTCGGCTTCGTCTACGTCTTCGCCGCCGAAGACGCGCGCATGCGGGCGCTGGAGCGGGAGGCGCACAAATCGGAAGCCGCGCGCTTCGCCGCCGAGGCGGAGCAGCTGCGCGCCACCGCGGAGCTGGCGCGCCTTCGCTCGCAGCTCGAACCGCACTTTCTGCTCAATACGCTGAATGCCATCTCGGGCCTGGTGACGCGAAGTCCCAAGGAGGCGCGCCGGCTCATTGGATGCTTGGGCGATCTTCTCGCCGACTCCCTGCGCGATGCGGACGGCATGCAGACGCTCGACCAAGAGATGCAATGGCTTCACCGCTACGCGGAGATCCTCGAGTCGCGCCATGCGAATGCCTTGCGTTTTCACTGGATCGTGTCGGACGCCACGCGCCAAATCCTCATTCCGCGCTTGCTCCTGCAGCCGCTGGTGGAGAACGCCGTTCATCACGGCGCGCTTCGTCGCGCGGGCGGCGGGGAGGTCACCGTTCGCGTCGAGCTGGAGCGCCGCGCCGACATCGACGACGTGGTCTGCACCATCGAAGACAACGGGCCGGGCCTCTCCACGGACCCCACGCGCCCGGGCGCATTCGGCATCCACTCCGTGCGACGACGGCTCGCGCTCGAATACCGCGATGCCAACCTGCACCTCGAATCCACGGGTCGAGGCACCCGTGCGATCGTCCGCTTTCCACGCGAAGCGATGCGCAAGGCGGCCGAAATGGGGGTGACCGCGTGAGCACCGAGAGGCTGCGTGCCCTCATCGTCGAGGACGAGTGGCCTGCGCGCGAATACCTGGTCGAGCTCTTCGAAGATTCGAAGCTCGTCGATGTCGTGGGCGCGGTCAGCAACTTGGACGAGGCCCGTCAAGCGCTGCACGACACGGCGCGACTCGGCATCGACGTGGCCTTCATCGACGTGCGCCTCGCCGGGGAAGGCGACCAGGGCGGCCTCGATCTCGTGCGAAGCTTCAGCGGCCGGGCGAACGCCCCGATGTTCGTTCTGGCCACGGCCTTTCGCGATCACGCCATCGAGGCCTTCAGCTTGGACATCGTGGACTACCTGGTGAAGCCGTTCACCGAGGAGCGCGTGGAGCAATGCCTGCGGCGGCTTTTGGCGCGGCGGCGAGCCTCCGTGCCGGCTCACAGCGGGCGCATCGTGGCGCGGCGCGGAAAGACGCTGGTCTTTCTCGAACCCGACGAAGTCTGGGCCTTCGAGGCGGCCGAGCGATTGACGTCGGTGCACACGCCGCATGGCGTCTTCGACGTCGATCTTTCGCTGGCCGCCATCGAGCTCTCCTTCGGCCGCAGCTTGCTGCGCGTGCATCGCAATTGGCTGGTGAACGCGGCGCACATCAAAGAGCTGGATCGCGAGGGCCGCGAGACGCGCATCTTCGTCGGCTCGTGCATCGGCCCGGAGCAGCGCGGGGTGCGCATTCCAGTAGGGCGCGAGCGCGCGCAGGCCGTGCGCGACATGCTCCTGGCCAGCGCCACGGGCGTGCGCCGCGGTCAGTGAGGATCGCGGTCAGGAGGCGGCGACGCCGCCATCCACGACCAACTCGGAGCCGGTCACCCATTTCGCCGCGTCGGAAGCCAGGTACAACGCGGCCGCTGCGATGTCCGAGGGTTCACCGAGACGGCCGATCGGATGCAGCGCCAGCAGCGCGGCGATGGAGGCCTCGCGATCGGGGGCCAGGCCCAACTCGACGTAGCTGTCGACGAACTTCGTGCCCATGTCCGTGCTGGGAATGAGCCCCGGATGGATCGAATTGACCCGAATGCCCGTGCCCAGCCGGCCACACTCGACGGCGGCGGACTTGCTCAGCGCGCGCACGGCGCCCTTGGACGTGGAGTAGGCGCCGTGGCCGGCGACGCCGATGATTCCGGCGACCGACGAAAGGTTGATGATCGAGCCCCCCTTGCCTGCCACGCCGCCGGGCGACATCGCACGCGTGGCGTGCTTGATGCCGAGGAAGATGCCCTCCACGTTCACCGAGTGGATCTGCTTGAATTCTTCCAGGCTGCACTGCGAGAGCATCGCGCTTCGCTCGATGCCCGCGTTGTTCACCAGGATATCGAGCCCGCCCAGATTCCTGACCGCCGTGGCGATGGCCGCTTCCCATTGCGGCTCGGAGGTGACGTCGTGGAGCACCTGTTCGGCGGTTCCGCCGGATGCGCGAATGGCCTGGGCGGTCCCGTAGCCGCCGTCGTCGGCGACGTCCGTGACCAGCACGCGGGCACCCGCCTGCGCCAGCGCGCGGGCGATTTCGGCGCCGATGCCGCGTGCCGCACCGGTAACCAGCGCAACTTTGCCGTCGAGACGGAAGGCTCGGGTGTAGTCGGTCATCGTCCTGATGGGAGCCCCTGCAAAAGGGCGTACCGCGTCCGATGCGTTCGCTCGGCGAAGCGTCGCGCAGTTTCTGCCTTCGCTTGTGGCACGCAGGAAGGAGCCCCGTTTCATCCCTCTTCGAAAGACGCCAGAACGGACTGCGTAGAGTAGTCCCATGAAAAGGACGACGAACCCAGTTCTGCACGCGATATCCGCGAAGTGGACGCTGGTGAGCGTGGCGCTGGCCGCCATGGTTTCGGCGGTTGTTGCGTGTGGGATATCGAGTGACACGTCGCAGGATGTTTCGCAGTCATTGCCATCGACGAACATCGCCGTGACGTCCCACACGTACGCCGGCCTCGATGCGCACGACGGAACGATGCTGCTCCACCAGGGCACGTACTACTTGTACGGCACGCGGTACGGCTGCGGGTATCAATGGCGCGTGCCCAATACGCCCTTCTGCGGGTTTGGCGCATGGACCAGTACGGACTTGGCCAATTGGACGTACCGCGGCTTGCTCTTCCAACCCAGCGATGGCAACGACTGGAACAACGAAACCTGGAATACGACGTGTGGTGCCGGTGGCGAAGGGTGCTTCAACCCGCGCATGGTCCAACGCCCGGACGGGGTGTGGATCCTCTGGTTCAATGCGCCCCGCGACTTCGCGACCAAGGGCAACAATGCCTATTATGCCATGGGCTGCAACAGCCCCATTGGCCCGTGCGGCGAGAACGCGGGTCCGCCGTATGGCACCACGCACAAGCCATCGCCCATGAATTTCTGCCATGGCAATGGCGATTTTTCCATCGTGACCCGCGGCTCGGACGCATACATCTATTGCACGCTCGCCGACCAGACGCTTGCCGTCGAACGATTGGACCCCTGGTGGTCCAACGGCTCCACCAACGGCGCGAGCACACTCGCAGGGCTCACCAACGTCGAATCGCCCGGGGTCTTTCAGGCTTCGGACGGCACCTGGATCCTGACGTACAGCGATCCCAATTGCGGCTACTGCTCGGGCGATGGCACCGGCTACGCCACCGCCACGTCGCCGCTCGGCCCGTGGTCTGCCCCCGCGAACACCGGATTTGCGGCGCCCGGCACGGGTCGGCGCGGCATCTCCGCCAATTCATGCGGAGGACAGCCGCGCACCGTGTTCACGCTGGATGGGCAACCCTACGAGTGGATCGACTTATGGGGCAGCTGGTTGGGCGATGCCAGGAATCAGACGCGGGCCAGCATTCACCTGGAACCGCTCTTCGCCGCGCCCCCCTACGACAGGCCCTCGGATGGCACCCTCTTCGCCGGGGGAATCCAGCCGTTTGCCTGCCGCTGAGCAAGGATTACTGGAGGTTCACCAGCGAAACCTGACCGAGGCCGCCCGTGCCATCGTCATCCCCCCACGAGGCCACTGCGAGGGTATTGCTCCCCCGGGTGCGCAGAAGGCCCGTCGGAATGACGAATACGCGCTGCGGACCGACGTCGTTGATGTAGCGCCCGATGTTCCATCCATTGACGAAGATTTGGAGTCGATATTTGCGTTTGGGATCATCGGTGATCCGCAGGCCAATCGACGTCTCGGGCCCAGGGGGCACGTTCAGGTGGAAGTCGGTGCGGTACCGGCTCACGCCGGGCGTGGGCTCGGTGGCGGGCAATGTCGTTTTCGCCCAATCCCGGTCCGGATAGCCGGGCAGCGACCAGCCGGCACGCTCCCCGAAAAGGCCGCCATTGTTGAGAGGACCGCGCACGGGATCGGCCAGGTCCTCGCCTCCGAGATTGCCTTGAATCTTCCAGGCGAGGGCCGCCGTGCCGCAGCCAACCAGCGACGCGGAGGTCAAGCCGCGAGGCTCCTTGTGGGAATCGTTGTGGAGCCAATCCTGGTTGTGCCCCATGTTCTCGACCAGCACCGCGAGCACGTTGTCGGCATTGGGCCGCAATGCTCCCGCCGGAATGGTGAACGTGCGCGCTCCGTTTCCATTCGCACCGAGGTAAACGCCATTCAACCATGCCGCGCACTTGCCCTGGTTGCCCGTGGTCGCCGAAAGCGATACGCCCGTCTCCGCGCCGCGGGCTTGGACGTGTGCGCGGTACCGACCTCCCGGGTTGATGTTGTACCGACCGCGCTCAGAGATGCTCGTCGTCGAGCATTTGCTCCGGATCGTGCCACCAGTATTTCTCGGCGGCGTGGGCCGCCTCCGGCGCGGGGTCGAGCACCCGATGGGGCGATGACAACGCCGCGGCGGTGCTCGATCGGAAGGGCGCGAGGATCGATTCCACGGTGTGCAGCTTTCCGTTCTTCATCACCGATTTGACCTTGGCCAAGTCGTTGATCTCGACCAGCGGATTGCCGTCGACGATCACCAGATCGGCCACCTTCCCCTTCTCCAAGGTTCCCAGATCGCGCCCGGCGCCGACGACCTCCGCCGTTAGCTTGGTCGCCGTCTGCAAGGCTTGCCACGGCGGGACACCGCCCACCTTGACCTGTGCACGCAGATTCAAATGCAACGCGGTTGCGACATCGTCGAGCGGCGAGTCGGTTCCGGCGACCATGACACCACCGGCCGCGCGGATGCTCTGAACCGTATCTTGTTCTTTGTGCAGGGCCGAAAGGGCCAGCACGGGATCGGTGTTCTGCGCCGTATCGCGCTTGGCGCGCAGCGCGGCCTGGGCCCACGGCGTGTTCAACGTCAGAAGGCGCGTGTCCTCCACCATGCCGGGGTCGTCAGCGTAGAAGGTCGTGTTGAAGGTGGTGGTCATGCCGAACATCCCCGATTCGCGCAAGAGATCGCGCATATCGCGGTAGCTGACCCCCGTGGCCGAGCGGGTGTACGGAAATCCGGTTCGCGTCGTACCACTCAAATGGGTGATGGCATCGACCGGATACGCCTGCAACGCGGGCATGTAGTGCGACGCGACATAGACGCCCATCGTGTCGTGCGCAAACGTCGTCACCTTGGCCTGGTCGACGTGCGGCAGACGCACGTACGTCTTGATCATGTCGTAGTCGAGCGCCTTGGCGCGCGAGAGCTCCCGGGCCAACTGCACGTCGCCGCCGCTCACCGGACGCATCATGTTGTAATAAATGCGCTCGCCGTCGATGGCCTCGCCCGTGGAAAAGAAGCGCGGGCCGATGCGCTCGCCGGATTCGAAGGCCTCCTTGGCCTCGACGGCGCGGTAGGCCGGATCGGCGACGGAATTGAGCGAGGTCACGCCATAGGCCAGCCAGAGGCGCCCGAGCCGGTCACCGTAATATTTGCCATAGAGCAGATGGTGCGTGTGCGCCTCCCATAGACCAGGGACGACGGTCTGCGCCGAGGCATCGATGCGGGTCACGCTTCGACCATCCTGCGCGTCTTGCGCGTCGGCCTGGTGCGGGCGGATCTGCGCGATGCGGTTCGCATCGATCACGATGTCCACGTCCGTGAGGACCGTCGGGCCGCGGCCGTCCCAGAAGCGACCCGCATGGATCACGGTGCGGCCCTCGGGGATCTCGGGACGCCAATCGAGGTTCAGCGGGATGTCCCGCGGAGCGCCCCCCGTGCGTGCGATGGTGCGGAGCCTGCCGTTCGACAAGTACAAGAGGGTTTGCGAGTCGCCACTCCAACTCGGGGCATCGGTCGCTTCGTCGTTGACCTGCACGGCCTCGCCGTTCGGCACCCCGTTGCCATCGACGGGCTTGATCCAGAGCGCACTCTCGGAGACGAACGCCACGAACTTCCCGTCGGGCGAATACACCGGCCCGTCGTCACCCCGCGTGCTGATCGACCGGAACGGCGACGGCTCCGTGTACGTGAGCGCCCCCGAGGCGACGTTCACCGTGAGGATCTGGCTGGTGCCCTCGCGGAACCGGCGGCTGTACGGCTTGAGCGCCGCGATGGCGAGGGTGGCGCCGCTGGCGTGCCAACTGGGCTTCGACGGGGCGAAAATGGGCCCGATGACCTGGCGCACGTTGCCCGAGCCGATGTCCACGGTGAAGGTCGCCGTCGTTTGATCCTGGTATGCGAGCTTGGTCCCATCGGGCGACCACGCAGACGCGTACTCGGCGCCCGGCAGCGACGTCACGCGCTGCTCGGCGCCGCTCGCAAGGTCGAAGATGTACAGGTCCTCGGTCCCCGCCTTGTCCGACGAATACGCGATCTTGCGGCCATCGGGCGACCAACTGGGGTCGACCTTGAAGTAGCGATCGCTCGTGATGGCGCGCGGACGTTCCCCAAGGCCCGCCACCCAAATCTGATTGAGCGCCTGGAACACGACCTTCTGACCATCCGGGGAAAGGCGCGGCCCCGCAATGCCTTTGACCGGGCGCTTTTCCTTCGAGTCGAAGTCACGCGCTTTGCGATCGTAATGGGGCACGACGACCGCCTCGAGCTCCGCACGAAACGCGACCGAGCGCTCCGAGCCCGCACCGAGATCGGCAATGCGAATTCCTCCGTCCGCGGTGTACAGAAGCTCGCGATCGTTCAACCAGTTCGCATGGAACGGAAAGACGTCCGTGCGCGTGCCCACGCGGGCGCCGGAGACCATGAGCGTGGCCTCGGCGGCTTGCGGCAAGCCCACCGCGACGGGGGGCGGTGCCAGCTGCGTGTAGGCCACCCTTCCGTCGGCCGCCACCGCCGGCGATTCGAGCCGCATGCCCGCAGGCGCGGTGATCAACGTTCGCGCGGCCCCTCCCAGCGCGGAGGCCTGGATGCTCGCCCCCGTCGCCCCCGTTCCGACGACGTAGGCGAGCTCCGTCCCGCCCGCGAGCCAATCGGGCTCGAATTCGTCCGTCGGCGACGATGTCCACCGCGAGAGCGCGCCGCTCGCGACATCGACGACCCAAATGTCGTACGTTCCCTCGAAACCGCGATCGGACGAAAAGGCAATGCGGGTGCCATCGGGCGAGAAGCGCGGCTCGCGATCGTCGCCGTGGCCGAAGGTCAATTGGCGAAGGCCGCTGCCATCGGGCCGCATGATCCAGATGTGAAACGCGTTGTCGGTGAAGGCTTGGAACGCGATCCAATCGCCCACCGGCGACCAGTGCGGGCGCGACGGCTCCAAGAAGGGCTCCGTGAGGCGCGTGGCCTCACCGCCCGATCGCGCCACCGACCAGAGCGCTCCGCGGAAGTCGAAGACGATGCGCTGCCCATCGGGAGATACCGTCGCGGCGATGTTGGTACCCTCCGTCGAGGTGACCGACACGGTTTTTTCCCGCTCGCACGACGCCGGGCCAAACGCCGAAAGCAACAGGCCGAGCGCGGCCAACGAGACTTTACCCACACGCTTTTGCATCGTCCGAAATCCCCTTTCAGGGCTGATGGCCATTCGTTTCGAAAATCATGTCGCGCATCAATTCGCTCGCACCTGCTGCGATCGTGCCAACCATCGCATCGCGGTGGATGCGGGCGGGGGCTGCGCCGGCGAGGTAGCCGCGCGCTCCGTGGTACTGCAGGCACCATTGGGCGGCGGTCACCGCGAGCTCGGTGGCTTTCAGCTTCAGGATGGACGCGGTGCGCGTATCCAGCTCGCCGCGCGCGTGGAGCCACGCGGCGTGGTAGGCATAGTTGCGCACCAGCTCGAAGTCGCCATCGAGCTCCGAGACCCTGTGCCGAACGGCCTGGTTCGCCGCGAGCGGCGCGTCCTTCACCTGGTGCTCGCGCACGAACCCGTCGAGGAGATCGAGGCAGTGCCCGACGCCTCCCACCGCCAAGAGTCCCGCACACAGCCGCTCGAAATCCAGCGCGCGCATCAGATGCATCAAGGCCTTGTCCCGACGCCCGATCAACCGATTCGCCGGGACGAAAACGCCATCGAGTGTCAGCCGGCAGACATCGGCACTGCGGTAGCACGTGAGGCCCATCGGGGAACGGGTCACGCCGGGACTGCCGGCGTCGATGAGCAGGAGGCTCGCCCCCGTTAGCCCTTTGCCCGCAGGCTTTTCGCCGGTTCGAACGACCGTGACGAACAGGTCGGCCTGGGAGCCGTTGCTGACGTAATGCTTCTCGCCGCTGACCCGATACCCATCGGCGACAGGCTCGGCACGCGTCTGCAAGTGGCGTAGATCGGAACCGGCATGGGCTTCGGTGATGGCCAAAGCCGCAATGCGCTCGCCCCGGCGCGCCCCCGGCAGATACATGTCTTTCTGCTCGGCCGTTCCGAACATTTCGAGGTACGAGAGTGCCATGTAGGCGTGCACGCCGACGGCGGCGCGAATACCTGCATACCCCGTGCGCCCGAGCTCCTCGAGCACGATGGCACTCTCGAGAAACGCGCTGCCCGTGTGGCCGAACGCCAAGAGCCCCTCACGGCCGAGGGCCCGCCAGCCTTCGGCCGGAATGTACCCCAACGCCTCCCATGCCTCCGCATTCGGCAAAACGACACGCGCGAGCGCAGCTCGTACGCGGGCGCGCAGCTCGACGTGCTCGGCGGTGAGGTAGGGCGTGTTCATGGAGCGACCATCATTTGACCGAGATGACCGTGTGCTCCGGCAAAATCGCGGTGAGCTTGCCGGGGATCTTGAAGACGGCATTCGGGGTGCCGGCGGCCGCCCACGTTTCGTCGAACGCGAGCAAGTCTTCATCGACGAACAAAGTCACCGGCTCCTTGTGCCCCAAAGGCGGGACACCTCCGATGGCAAAACCGGTCACCCGTTTGACGTAGTCGGCATCGGCCTTGCTGATTTTGCCGTCCACGAGCCGAGCGATGGCCTTCTCGTTGACGCGATTGGGACCGCTCGCAAGCACCATGACCGGCGCGTCGTTCGTACTGTTGCGGAAGACCAGCGATTTGACGATTTGCGCCTTCTCACAGCCGAGGGTCCGCGCGGCATCGTCGGCGGTGCGGGTGGAATCCGGAAGCTCGAGGACCGTCAAGTCGAGGCCGAGCTTTTGGAGGATGTCTTGGAATTGCTGCGCGCGGGCGCTAATGGTCATGAGGATAGAGCTCCAGAAGGGTGATGGACCCCGAGAAGCGCTTTGCGATCCACCTTGCCCGTGGCGGAGAGCGGAAGCGATTCGCAGAGGTACACGCTGCTCGGGATCATGTACCCAGGCAGACGCTCCTTGAGGAAATCACGAATGGCGGTGGGAGAGCAACCTTCGCCTTCCGACACGACGAACGCCAGCAACGCCTTCTCCCCCGCGACGTCTTGGGAGACGGTGACGAAATTCTGTTTGACCGCCGGGTGCTGGCCGAGATGATGCGATATCTCGCCGAGCTCGATGCGATAGCCGCTGATTTTCACCTGATCGTCGGTGCGGCCCTGGAACACCAGATTGCCGTCTTCGCGGAGGTAGGCACGATCGCCGGTGCAATAGAGCCGCTCCACCTCGCCGTCGATGTCGTATTCGACGAACCGTTCGTTGGTCACGTCGGGTATTCCCAAGTACCCCGGCGACAGGCCAGGGCCTGCGATGAGCACCTCCCCCACTTCGCCCGGAGCGCAGAGTTTCCGGTCTTGGACCACGTAGACGCGCGTATTTTGAATGGGAAGGCCGATGGGCAGCGCCGTCTCGTCCGGCAAGAGTTCCCGAATCGGGTAATAGGTCGCGAAGGTGGTGCATTCCGTGGGGCCGTAGACACTGACGAGTCGTTCGGTACCAAACCGATCCAATCCGCGGCGAATGTGCTTGAGCGAATGCGCTTCCCCACCCGTCAGGACCGTTTCGACGCTCTGGATCGTGTCCGGCGCTTCGTCCATGACCGTGTTGAACAGAGCGGTCGTCAGAAACAAGACGGTCACGCCATGGGTTCGCAAGGCGTGTTTCAACTCCGACAGCCGAACGAACCGCGATGGATAGAGCACGCAGGTTCCGCCGTGAAGGAGCGCCCCCCAGATTTCGAACGTCGCCGCGTCGAAGGTCACCGGGGCCAGTTGCAAGAGAACGGTGCGCGCGTCGAGCCGTGCGTAGGTCGCCCCGTACACCAGCCGCGCGATGCTTTGGTGCCGAATGGGCACGCCCTTGGGTTTGCCGGTCGAACCCGAGGTAAAGTTGATGTACGCAATGTCCTCGGCGGACACCGGCGTATCCGGATTGGCATGATGGTCGCTCGCGTCGGCCGATGCCGACGGGGGCACAGGCAGGACGGGCAGGACGGGCACGTGGTGGCATTCCGGAAAGCGAGCGGCCAACGCCGGTACGCGATCGCTGAGCATCCAGCTGCGGGCCGCCTCTTGGGTGTGTGGGGCGGCGGAGCCCCCCACGACCTGAAAAAGACCGCGCACGCGCTCGTCCGGCCACGAGGGATCGAATGGCAAATATGCTGCGCCGCACTTGAGAATTGCTACCAGCGCAACGATCAACTCCGGAGAGCGATCGATGCACACACCCACGGTCTCCCCCCGCTTCAACCCTTCTTGCTGCAACCGTGCCGCCAAGGCATTGGCCAGCTGATTGAGCTCGCGGTACCGAAGCGCGCGGTCCCGATGGATGACGGCCACCGCGTCGGCGTGATTGCGGGCGCAGCGCTCGAAGAGCTCCTTGACGCTGCTCCCGTCGGGGTACGGTGCCCCCGTCCGATTGATCCGGCGATGCACCGCCAGAGCGTCGCGGTCGAACGTCAGTTTATCGATTCGGGGCTCCCAATCGCGCATGAATGACCTCCAGCAGTTGCTGGCGATGTGTTTCGAGAAAGAAGTGGCCGCCGGGCATCTCGAGAAGCTCGCACGCCCGCAAGCTGAAGGCCTGCCAGCCGCTCATGTTGGCCCGGCCGTCGATGTGGTCCTCGCGGCCGTACATGGCGGTCACGGGCACGTCGACCCCGGTCCCATGCCGATCGTCCCAAAGCTCGGCAAGCCGGATCTCGGCGTGCATAACCGGCAAAAACAGCCGCTTCATGATTTTGTTGTCGAGGATCTCCGACGGTGTGCCCCCCATGCCGCGCACGGCGTCGAGAAAGCCGTCTTCGGACATCTCGTGCATGTACGGACGGGCCTGCGGGGTGTCGGGGCTTCGGCAACCGGAAACGAACAGACCTCGGGTCTGGGCGCCAGGCACCTTCGTGGTCCTGTGAACCAGCTCGTAGGCGAGCCTTCCCCCAAAGCTGTGACCATAGAAAGCGTGCGGCTCGGAGAGATACGGCGCGAGCGCAGCAAACGTATCGTCCAACAATGCCTTCCAATTCGAATACGGCGCCTCGCGCAGGCGACGGCCGCGGCCCGGCAACCGAACGGCGACGAGCTCCACCCCTTCGTCCAGCCCATCGGCCCAAGGCCGGAATAGCTCCGGACTTCCCCCGGCATATGGGAAGCAAAAGAGGCGAATGCGCAGGGGGGTCGACGCTTTCTTGAGCGTCATCATCCACTTGTCGTCGCCGTCCTGCGCGGGACCACCGACATCCGAGGTAATCCTCCCGACCGCGGTCACGCGTCGCTCGGGGCGGCGGCTCGCGGGGCGTTGCGCAGGATGCACGAGGCAATGTCGCGAACCGCGCTCTGACTGAACAGGTCTTCGGGCGGAAGGGCATCTTCGCCGAATTCCTCTTCCACCCGTGCGATGAGTTTCACCGCGGCAAGCGAACTTCCGCCGGCCTCGAAAAAGTCACTGCTGGCATCCTTGATTCGGACACCAAGGCCCTGGCATACGCCAATCACCCACCGTTCGAACTTCTCTTGATTTTCGCTGCTCATCGCAAACCGACCTCCGACCGCACTGGAAAGCGATATCCATTGACCGTCTGCTCGACGAATCGATTGTGATTGAACCTGTTCACGCCGGTCGTAAGAACGTTGCCGAACTTCTCCAGGCTGGCCGCGCCGCCGAACTCCTCGAGCGCGTCCGAATAGGGGTAAACGCGGACCGATGTCGGCAAGTAGCGCGCGGCGAATCCTAGCCGCATTTTGTCGGTGGCGCCCGAGTGCGGGTGCGACGCATGCATCAACGTCGACCAGAAGATGATGAACTGCCCTTTTCGCATCACTTGGGAGACGGCCTTCGCTTCGTCGGGGCTCCAATTCGGGTCTTTTTGCAGCTGCCGATAGTCGTACCCGAAGAATCCGCGCTTGATTCCGCCCTTCTCGACGTTGTTGATGGACTTGTCGTCGTAGACCATCGTCTTCGACTCGTCGTAATTCATCGTCTTGTGCGAGCCGGGAATGAACTGAAGGCAGCCATTTTCCACCGAGGCGTCGGTGAAAGCGGCCCAAACCGTGATGGTGCCGCCGAACTCCGCGTCCTCCGGCCAAACGATTTGAGGGTGCTTCGACCCCGCAACGTTGGAGAAATTGTCGGCCTGGTGCCAGTCGGTCCCCTCGTCCCCTGGATACTTGGGGAAAAACTCCGTGCGCCAACACAAAGTATCGGGCCCCAGGATGCTCGACACGCGATCCACGATTTCGGGACGGGTGATGTGCTCCGCGAGAAAGTCGACGTCCAAATGCCGGTCATAATTGGCCAGATTGGTATTTCCGGAGATGGCACGATCCTGCCTGTAGATGGCCTTTTTCGTGTTGATAAGCTTGGGGCGTAAGCCTTGGAAATGTTTTTCCATTTCCTCTTCGCCGTACAAGTCGAACGGGCCGATGTAACCATCTCGATGAAACTGCGCGAGCGCCTCGGGGCTCAGCGCAAAGTCGACCGTCTGCTTCATACAAGTATCTCCTTTGCCGTTACGAGTGTTAAGCGAATAAGGGGCGTGGATGATGCGCACTGCGCCTAAGCGGCGCAACTCATGGAACAGCGACTTGGCGAACTTTTAATTCCGAAGACTCGAAGCAACGGTGCGTCGAACGAGCCGACGCAACGCATCTCCGATTAAACGCTCGCCGCAGCCTCCACGACCGAGATTGGCACTTTAAGGAAAAAGGCTCAGCACGACAGTAGTAGCCCCTACTGTCACGTCAAGCAGATCATTTATGAATCGCAATGCGATGTTTCTCAAACAACGTATTGGTCTGGTTGAGCGATGTTACTTCCGAATGGAAGAGGCAGTTCCGCACCATTGAATAAGCGGCGGCAATCGGGGCATGTGCCTATCCATTCGATGTTCCAGCGGATAGTGCGAGGCGAGCGCTGGCCAGGTCGGGCCTTGTCTGTCTCGTCTTGTCTCGTCTTGTCTCGTCTTGTCTTGTTTGCCTTGCCAGGCCTTTCTGGGCACGAGTCGTTTCGACCTCACTCCGAGACGATAGGCGCCGGCATCGTGCGCGACTTGGGCAATGTTGACGGAATCATGCCGCAGCCCGAAATGGCGCGGGCAACCCGCACCATGTGCGCGTCGAACGTTGCCATGGCAGCAGCGTCGAGCCATGCAACGTTCACGGGGTGAACGCGTCGTAGGCCAGGAGGCCTCCGAGTTTGCGCAACCAAGCGCACGCCTCAAGCACACCTCAGGCACACCTCAAGCAAAAGGCAGTCCTACCTCCATCGACGAGCGAAGCGATCGAATGCGGTAGCCCCTGGATGAATGTCGATCCACCTCGTGGAGCCCGGCGGTAAGAAAGGAAGAATGCGAAGCGATATTCTCGATATCGCTGTTCGGCACGCCGGGGCATCGCTGCTTTGGCCCCCCCTGGGCGGCGCCCATCGAATCGGCCTGGATATCCGGCCGTCAATAGAGTGCGAAATTCGTCGAGTCGAGGAGGCTGACGCATAGCATACGGGCCGCCGACTCGACGGTCCCGCAGCCGACATCCGGACCTGCGGAGAGGCAGTCCTTCATATCCTGGATCATCTGCCCGCGCTCCTCCAGGGACGGATCTCGCGACCAGGCACGCCGTGCCAGGTTCGTGGCAATCGCGCCGAGGTCCGATGCTCCGGAAACACCGGCCGGATCGAAGCCAGGCGGAAGCACCTCGGAACCGTAAGCACATAGCATTTGTGCAATTTCGCGCTGCGCGAGTGTGATGCGCATGCTCGTACTCGTGGCCCGGCGCTCGCCCGGCATGCAGCCTCCGAGCTCGTTCGCCGCGATCAAGTATGCGTCCCGGTCGAAGCCGCGCGACGCGATGGGGGACGGAACTCGTGTCACCAGAGCGGGATCCACATTTGCGAGCTCCTTCACCGCACCTTGTGGGGACACCACGTACCGATCGCGAATGACGGGGAGGAAGGCGCCATCGACGTATTTGCGGCCGAGGAATCGATAGTCGCAGTATCCAATTGGCGTGCCAAACGTTGCCATGGCCGCGGCGTCGAGCCACGTCTCACCGGAAAGAAGCTTGGTGGCACCGGAGGACCATGACGGAGCGTTCTCGGTGCCGGAGGGAGCATCGGCGGGGGCGTCGTAGAGCAGGCTCGTAAGAATCATCTTTTGAACGCGCGGGATGCTCCCCGTGCGCCGGAGCTCACGCGCCACCACGGCACGCACGGCGGGCAGGTCGTAATCCGGACGAACGAAGCCATTTTGCCACCACGAAACGAACCGCCGAAGCTCTCGATCGGCCGCGGCTTCCCAGAAATCTCCGCGCGCGATCAGGGCTTTGCCGATTTGTTCCAGCCGCTCGCGCTGCGCGTCCGAGGCGGGAGGGAGCCTCCTCAAGGGCGATAGATCCACGAAGGCCTCCGTATCCGTACACCCGATACGACGCGTTCCGTCGGGACACGTGTCGTTGCGCGTGCCAGGCAACCCCTCTTCCTGAAGCGTCACGAGATTGACCTCGTCGTAGGGATGGTCGGCGTAAACGCAGCCGACGGTTCCCAAATCAATGGGTGTACCCAGCGTGTCCGACACGCACGGACGGTACGAACCGCACACGCAGAAGTCGGCCGCGATTTCGAAGCCAAAGGACCCGTACTTCCCAACACCATTCTCGAACCAAAGGGCTCCGTCTTGGAAGTATCGTCCGTGCCATACCGCGGCAATGGGCGCGAACCCGACGACTTCATCGGGACGCGCATTCCGACCTAGAAACGTCGTGAACAGAGAACGTGTCCAATCGGAATCGAGCTCCCCCCCGAAGGTCACCGTCTTGACGAAGGCGGGGTGAATGGCCGCCTTCAGGGTGAACGCGTCATAGGCCAGTGGCACATCCGGATCGTGCAACTGCCGCACCAGGCGATCGAGATCCACGTTCGCTCGAGGCGACGATCCCCCGAACCGCCCCTTACCGGAGACGATCTCGCTCCACCAACGTGCCTGCGTTACCGGGTATTCGGACTTATGCATGAAAGCATCCACGGTCTCCTCGACGCTGCGCAAGGCACAGGCGTCGAGTTCCGCCAAGGTCGGAGTGCGCCCGAGCAAATCGATGGCCGTGCGCCGGCAGATTTCCGCGTTGGATGCCGTCCGCGGACGCAGCTTTTCGTCGTGAAAGAGCGGCAGCAGCACTTGGTCGATGGGATTGCTGCAATGCGCACCCAACGCCGGATCGCAAGGGGCACCACCGTCTCTGCGCGGAGGCCCCTCGGGGACGGGCTGGGTCGGATCGTCGTCGGCAGGCAGCGGGGTACCCGCCGAGCTGCCTGCCACGCATGCCGTGGCGGCGGAAACGGTCGCAGTCAACGCAAAGAATTTGACGAATTGCATTCGGTCCTCCCTTTCTCGGTGCACCGTTTCATCCAAATAGCCGTCGAATGGGATCACTCACCGCGGGAAATCCATAATTGGGATTGGCGGCGTCGAGGCCCATGGCCGAGAGCACCATGGCGAGGAATTGATCCGGCGCATACCGCTCGGCAATTTTGTCCGCGCGGTAGTCGTCCGTGCTCGGTGCGGAGAGCACGCGTCCACCGCGAAGGCCAGCGCCCATGCATGCGTGGGCAAGGTAATAGCAAGATGGGTCATTGCCGTGGTCGGTGCCTTCACCGGCGCTGAATCCGGTCTCATCGGAGCCCGGGTCCCGGCCAAAATCGCTGGTCGTGCAAACCAACGTCGTATCCAAAAGCGACTTGCCCGGCAGCAGCGGATCGGCCACACGCGAGAGAACGAAATGGATGGTCGGCCAGAACCGCCCCACCGCCCGATACAGCGCGCGGCAGGTGCGAAACTCCTGGAAGTGACTGTCGAACCCGTCGATCTCCACGGTGACTGCGCGGCTTCCGAGCTGCAGGAGCCGCACGGCCATTCCGAGATCCACCGCGGCGTCGATCAGCGATTGCTGATTCGGGTCGTCCACGGCGCGCGTGAAGGCATCGAAGAGCATCTGGTTCGTGAGCGGCACCATGTGCCCGGATCGATCGGGTGAAATGTCCACCGTGCCCCGCGCCTCGGAGTGCTTGTTCGGATTGGCGACATTGACCCAATTCGCAAGCGCAGGGCCGACCGTCGCACCGCTGGCCCGCAGATGCTCCATGGTCGCCGCCGCCGCCCCATTGGAACCGGACCGCCGCGCCGCGATGCCCCGATCGAAGCGGGTACGCCACGTCGCGTCCCTCGACCAATCATGTCCGGTGCGGGCGCGCACGTCGTTCTGGTCGACGGGACTCGGACGCGAGCCGGGCAGAGCCTTCGCACCACTGACGGCGATGGGCGTATGCTCGGAGAGAAAGTGCGGTGCGCGCCCGAAGGGCACCCTGGGATGCAGGTGAAAGCCTGGAGCGTCCGTCGGCGAACTCGCCCCGGCCAACCCTGCATAGATGCGGGAGAGAATTCCAATGCCCGAGGGTTCGGCGGACCCGGTGGCGCAGACGCTCTCGTCGCGGGTGTGGTCACCCCGGCCGGGATCCCACGAGCCTACGACGGAGAATCCTTCTGCCCTGGCGAAGTCGCGCATTCGGAGAACGGACAGGCCATTCCAGGCGCCGGGAAGCAGATACGCCGAGTCGGGTACGGGGGCCTCCCCGAAGGAGGGAATGCAATCATCGAGAAATGCCCCCACGGGAAAGGGCAAGTCGCCTTGGATCAAGCCATACGGATTGTATCTCTTCTTGCTGCTTGCATAGAACGCCGCGCTGGAGCGAATTCCGAGCGTGAAGTTCAGAATGAGCACGCGCCGGGCCGGGGCCCCCGAAGGCAGCGCCGCACGCGCCTCGCGCCCCGCACCGAAGCCAGGAATGCACGCGATGCCCGCGCCAACGATGGCACCTTTGAGCAACGTGCGCCGCAACATCGTTCTTCGATCCGTTCCATGATCCATGACATTCCTCCTCACTTGCTCGCCCCATCGTCGATCCAGCGTTTGATGAGGAGTCGCGCCCGCTCCTCCAGGGGTTGAAACGACGCGCTCGATGTCGATTTCGGCATGCACGACAGTGGGCCGCACGTGGCCGGGTCGATCTTTCGATACAAGAGGCTTCCCGCCGCATCGTGCGGAACCACCAGCCCTCGCTCGATCAGCGCCGTCCACGCGCCATCGCTCGTGCCCATATCGAGCTGCGCAGCGGCCGCGGCCCCACCGCTATGGCACGACGCACAATTCGCCTGGATGATATTTGGATGGATGTTCGACCAGGTCGGGTCGGCCGTCAAAACGCCCTTGGCGCGCGTCGGGCACAGGCCGCTCGTCTCGCAATTGGGCCCCTGCCCCGCGTACACCACGGTGTCGGGAGGCCCAGGCGGGCATTTCGCATAGTCGATGGCATCGAGCGCGTTCGTCCCTTGGGGGTCGAGCGACGCCACCCAGCACCAGAGGGCGCGCGCGCTCGCGGCCGACCAATGGCAGCAATTGGCGAGGGGCATGAGGGGCCCGGCCTTCGGATCGGTGAGTCGCGTCAAAAGGTAGCTCTTGGCCGGATCCCCTGGTTTGACCAGGCGCCCGCCCAATGTCGCGCCGAAGGTTCCGTCGCGATTGGGGTCGCCCAACTGCATCGCGGTCCGATCGTTCGGCGTCCCCGCCCTCATCAACCACACCGCCAGAAACGCTCCCGGCGGGAACCCGCCGTCGTCCGGTATCTCGATATCGATATCGATCCGTACCGCGTTGCGTTTCTCCGGATCGACCGTCAGACTCACGCCGACGCCGGTCACCGGGTGGACCTCGTCCTGCGGCCCGCGCACGATCGTCGCGCGGAACGTGCTGACATCGTCGGGAGGTGTCTCCTTGAGCACCATGCGCCAATGACGGGGGAGCACGGGCATGCCGGCATCGGGTTCGATATCTTCGACGTACCCTATTTCGATGCGCCGCGCGTCACCGGCGTCCGCCGCAGCCCCAGCGTCCCCGTGATCGAGCTGTAGGAAGTCTCCGCGCCGCTCGCAGAGATTGTGGATCTCGCCCGGCTTATCCCTCAGGACATTGCATGGCAGATCGATATTCTCCACGACACTGCCAACGGACGCCAAATTTGGAAATTGTTTATCATTGTGGCAAACACCGTTGTTGGGACCACAAGTCCGATAGATACCTTGATTGCCCTGATAAAGTGCCTCCAGCGTTGGATAAAGGGTTCTCGCGGAATCGTCGAGATCCGGATTCGATGGCGCATCGGGCGACGCCCCTTCATCGCGCGGCGCATCGGCTCCCGCTTCGTGCCCGGGAAACGTGGCCGGCGCGACCTCGTCGGCGCCGCACCCCAAATAGGAAGATACGCTCGTTCCGCCAATCGCGAACACGAGCCAGAGACGTTTTGCAGGTTGCATGGAGACGCATGCTCCTTCCGAACACGCGTATCAAGCAAAAGGCAGTCCTGCTCCTCACCGACGAGCAGAATCGATCGAATGTCCTTGGGCTCTGGATGTATGTCGATCCGCAAGCGTGGATCCTGCGATACAGAATAGAATTACGAAACGGCATTTACCGATATCGACATTCGGCGCGCCGGGGTATCTCTTACTTTACCCGCCTGGCGCAACGTCGTCGCGAGGCCGCGTCATTCTCAAGGGTCACCGTATGGCCGCGTGATGAACTCGATGGATATAGTATGTCCGGGATCGAGGACGTAGACGCCGCGTCCCCCGTAGTTGTGATTGATCCTCCCCTCGGCAGCGCACATCGGGTCGGCCCAATATCGGATCGATCGTTCTTGGATGCGACAGAAGATCGCGTCGAACTCCGCATCGGTCACCAGAAACGCGAGGTGGCTCCGGTTGATCGCTTCGGGGGCAATCATGAAGTCCGCAAAGTCGATCCCCACGCGATTCGAGCTGGTCACCTGCGTGAAAGGCCCCCAATCGAGCGGCGGCTCCGCGCCCATCAAGTCACTCAGGAACCGCGCGGACGCCCGGCGATCGCGACAGTGTACGATGATGTGATTCAGTTCGTTGGCCATGACGCCTCACGTTGTAGGGCCGACCGTGGACGGGGCGGGCCGATTTTGCTACCGAAGTCATCCATGCAACGGCGCCATTTTCCTGCGGCCATCCTCCTTCTTCTCGGCCTCGCGACGAGCGGGCACGCGGCGCACGCGGGGAACGCGGCCGCCGCGACGGTGCTCGTGCATTACCCCGCCGGGTGGGGACATCGCATCACCCTGCGCTGCGGCGGCGGCGGGCACGATTGGAATGTCTCCCTCGCGACGACGTGGATCGAGGGCGACGTGTGGCAGAGAACCATCGATGCGTCATCGACCATCGCGTGCAAGCCGCTCTTCGACGACCAGCAGTGGGCCATCGGGCCGAATTGGACCGTCGCCGCCGGCCAGACCGTGCACGTGTGGCCATGGTTCTTTCACGACGCGGGCCGGATCGAGCAGCTTCCCAATTGGCATTCCCCAATATTGGGAAACGATCGCCGCATCTGGATCTACTACCCGCCCTCGTACGGCGAGAACCCGGCCCAGCGATACCCCGTGGTCTACATGCACGACGGGCAGAACCTCTTCTACGACCAAACGGCCTTCGGTGGCGTCTCCTGGAACGTGGGCGGCGCCATGGATCAAGGCACCCGCAACGGGACCATTCACGAGGCCATCGTCGTGGGGATCGACAATACGTCGAACCGCATTGGCGAATACACACCGGTGCCCGACCCCGACTACGGTGGTGGCGATGCGGCGCGTTACGTTGGGTTCGTCGCGGACGAGTTGAAGAATGCGCTCGACGCGCAATTGCGCACCCTGCCCGATGCGGCGCACACGGCCATCCTCGGCTCGTCGCTGGGCGGCCTGGTTTCGCTCTACGCCGCCATGGAACGACCGGGAGTGTTCGCCAACGTCGGAGCGCTCTCCCCGTCGACGTGGTGGGCCAATGAATGGCTCATCGGGCGAAGCCAATCGGCGCAGCCCCCACTCCCCGCCCGCGTCTACATCGACTCGGGCAATGCGGGCAGCTCGAACGACGACGTCACCCGCACCGCACGGCTCGCCGCCATCTGGAAAGCGAAGCCGAGCATCCTCACCAAATACCTCGTTCAGGACGGCGCGACCCATAGCGAGGTCTATTGGCGGCAGCGCATCCCCGGCGCCTTGGCCTTTCTCCTCGGGCCGCGCTGATCTCACCCCGCGAGCCGCGCGTGCGGTGCGCTGACCGCCAGCGCCGACAGCACACGCTGCGCGGCCGGGGCGATCTCGCGGCGGAAGGCGAGACGCCATGGGCGGAGCAGCGGCCCCGAGGCCAGGCGCTTCACCACCAGGTCGCCCTTGCCCAGATGCGGCCCCGCGATCCACTCGGAGAGCACCGCGATGCCCAGGCCGGCGCGCGCCACATCGATAATCGCTTCGGTAAGGGGGTAGCGCTCGAAGCGCAGACGCGGCCGCGCGCGGCCGAACACGCGGGTCATGAACCAGTGCGCCTCGGCCGCGGGCGCCTGCCCCGTGAGCAGCGCGTGCGTGCGCAGATCCGCCGGCGTCACGCTCTTTCGCCCGGCCAGCGGGTGCGACGCCGCCATGACGAACACGATTTCATCCTCGAACAGAGCGCGCTCCTCCAGCCCGGTGCTGCGCGGCACCGGTGCGGTGGTCAGCAGCGCGAGATCGATCGCCTCGGCCTCCAGCGCATCGACTGGCGCCTCCGTGTGCTCGATGGCCAGCGTCAGCTCCAGATCGGGCAGGCTCTTTCGCAGATCGAGCAAGGTGGACGGCAGCCAGTGGTACGCCGTGTAGCACTCGCACACGAGGCGAAGGCGCATCGGTGACGCCTGCGGCGCGGACACGCGCTGCTCAAAGTCGCACCACTCGACGAGCAGGCGCGCCGCCCCCTCGAGAAAGCGCTCACCCGCCGGCGTGGGAACCAACCCGCGGCGCGTCCGCTCGAAAATGCGCACCCCCAGCTTTTCCTCCGCCGCGAGAAGCGCGCGGCTCACCGCGGATTGCGTGATGTGAAGCTGCGATGCGGCCCGCGCGGTGCTGCCGGTGGAGGCCAGCGCGAGCGCGACCTGGAGATCGCGCACGTCGAGCCGGGGCTCTGCAATGAGTTCCATGCATCGAGTCTATTCCAAATATGCGTTGGACGCATCCCTAGGCGACCCTTAGATATTTCGGCGTCATCACCACGGAGGACTCTCATGCAGCTCTATTTTTCGCCGCTCTCTTGCTCGCTGGCGACCCGCATCTCTCTGTACGAGGCCGGCGCGAAGGCCACCTTCGTCGAGGTCGACCCGAAAACCAAGCTCACCGAAGACGGCAAGGACTTCCGCGAGGTTCACCCGCTCGGCCTCGTGCCCACGGTGCGCACCGACGGGGGCGACGTTCTCACCGAGAATGCGGCCATTCTGCAGTACGTGGCCAGCGCCTTCCCCGACGCGAACCTCGCCCCGAACGACACGCTCGGGCGAACGCGCCTTCAGCAGTGGCTTTGTTTCATCGGCACCGAGTTGCACAAATCGCTGTTCGTGCCCCTGCTCGACAAGAAGGCGCCCGCCGAGGTGAAGTCGTACGCCCTCGAGAAAGAGGCCTCGCGCCTGGGGTACCTCGAGAAGCATCTCACCGGGCGCGAATTTCTGCTCGACCAATTCAGCGTCGCCGACGCCTACCTGCTCGCCGTCCTCAATTGGACGGCCGTGGTGCCCATCGACTTGGCCAACTACCCCGTGGTGCAGGCATATGCGAACCGGCTGCGCGAGCGCCCCAGCATCGCCAAAGCCATCGCCGAAGAGCGCGTTCTCTATGCACGCGAGCTAGCCCGACACGCCAGCCAGGCTCGCTCGGCCAGCCCGATCAACCCGTAAACAACTTCGCCGCGCGGAGGAGCGTCTCGTAAAAGCCGTACGCCAGCGGAATGCCGACCAGAAGCCACGAGAGCGCAATCTGGACGGCCTGGCTGCGGCGCGCCTGCTCACGGGCCTGCTCCTCCTGATCCTCGAGGCCCTCGCAGGCAGCGTCGTTGGCGATGACCTGGAACGGCGCCGGGGGGAACTCACTGTTCATTTCGACTCTCCGAATCCTTCGTCGAAGCGCGCATCGACGTTGCGTACGAACCAGTTGGCGATGAAACCGATGGCGAGAACTCCGACCATGACCAGGAACGCGGGCCGGTAGGCCTCCGCGGTGAGCGCCCCCGGTTTGCCTTCACGCTGCAAGATGGCATTGATGATGAGCGGACCGGCCACACCGGCGGCCGACCACGCCGTGAGCAGCCGCCCGTGAATCGCCCCCACTTGGAAGGGCCCGTACAGATCGCGGATGTACGCCGGAATGGTGGCGAACCCTCCGCCGTACAGCGACAGGATGGCGCCGGCGAGAAGCACGAAGACCACCGTCGAGTGCGAGCCCACCACCGCCAAGAGCGCATAGAGCACCACGCCGAGGCCGAGGTAGATCGAGTAGATGCGCTTGCGGCCGACGATGTCCGAGGTGGACGACCACAGAAAACGCCCCGCCATGTTGCAGATGGACAGCACGCCGACGAAGCCGCCCGCGACCACCGCCGACACGCCGGAGCGAGGGCCGGCGCGGAAGAAGTCCTGAATCATGGGCGCCGCCTGCTCCAGAATGCCGATGCCGGCGGTGACGTTGCAGAAGAGCGTCACCCAGAGCATCCAGAACTGCGGCGTGCGGATCGCGTTGGCCGCGGAGACGCGCATCGCGGGCTCGGTCACCGTCGCGACCTTTTTCGGCTCCGCGGGTGAGCCGCCGTCGTTGCCCGGCGACCAATTCGGCGGGGGCAAGCGGACGGTGAAAGCCCCGAATACCATCGCCACGAAGTACACGGCGCCGAGCACGAGAAACGTCTTGGTGACCGACTCGCCCGAGGTCGCGCCCTTGGCCTGGAAAAGCTCCATCAACTTGACCGACACGGGCGAAGCGATGAGTGCGCCGCCGCCAAAGCCCATGATGGCCATTCCAGTTGCCAGTCCAGGCCGATCGGGAAACCACTTGATGAGCGTGGGGACCGGCGAGATGTAGGCGATGCCGAGGCCGATACCGCCGATGACCCCGTAACCGAGGTACAGCAGCCAGAGCTGGCGCGTGGCAACACCGAAGGCGCCGATCCCGAAGCCGGCTCCCCAGCAGCACGCGGCCACGAACATCGATTTGCGCGGCCCGTTTCGCTCGACCCACGTTCCACCGAACGCGGCCGAGAGGCCCAAGATCACGATGGCGAGGCTGAAGATCCACGCGATGGGCGTCGGGCTCGTTCCGAAGTGCGCCTGCAGCGGGCGCTTGAAAACGCTAAATGCATAAACCTGCCCAATGCTCAAATGAATCGCGAGCGCGGCAGGTGGGATCAACCAGCGGCTGTAACCAGGTTCCGCAATGCTGCGATCGCGGTCCAACCAATCCGTCATGAACCCCTCAGGCTTTAGGTGGCGCTTTTCCGAGCGAAAACGCCGATCTCCCATCGCAACCGATGTCCGATCGGCCATTTCGCCAACGGCTTCAGTCAACCTAAGCGCACTACCGCCGCATGCCCGGGCTAAGCTTCATTTTTTCTTATTTTGCTACGAGATTGTAGTCACTTCTGCGAGCCGAAAGCATGCGCAGGGTGGTCTTCGTAGCGACCAGCGAACTTCTTCGGCTCACGGCGAACGGAGATGGCGAACTCGCGTGTGTACGCTTCGTCCGAGAGCATCCGTTGGTATTCGTCGGCCGTGAGCCGCACCCGCCGCGGGAACATCGCAATGGTTCCCACGAGGACGTCGAGGAGAGGCTCCCCATCGTCGCCCTCGAGCAACACATAGTCCATATTGGCGCTGCGTATTTCCTTCATAGCGGAAGATCGTACCTCGACTCAGTTCACTTCAGGGGCACCGTGGTGACGTTCACGTTTCCAGATGGGATGGGGTTGGTCACGATTTCGGGGATGCCGCCGCTGGTGTAGCCGCCGGGGATGAAGTGCTCGTTCGCCCCCGACTCTTTGCCCGTGGGCAGACGCGCTCCGTGATCGAGGGGCTTGGGAACGTCGATGCGTACGAGCTTCGTTCCCGGCGGGAAGTCGGTGCCGAGCCGTTGATTGATGATGTTGATGTCCCCGTTCGCGTCCTTGAGAATCTGGTCGACGGTGCCCTTCGTGGTCATGAATTGGCCGTCGTCGCGACCGACGGTGGGCTTGCCCTTGATGAATTTGTCGTACGCTCCCTCGGGCACCAAGAACGAGCCGCCGTCGCGGAACATGTCCAGGTGCGCCGCCTCGTCGACGTTCTTGGCGATGCCGCCCGCAACCTCGTCGCCGCCTTTGGCCGCGTCGGAGCCTTTGGCGACGGCCGAAGCCACTTCGTCAGCGTGTCGGGCGCCCTTGATTCCGGCCTTCGCGAGATCGCCGACCCCCGGGATCCATGCCACGGCGGCCCCGCCGAGTTGGGCCCAGCCTCCGGGCTCGCCGTTCACCACCGCCTTGATGCCGGCAACGGTGTCGCGCACGTCGGCAATTTGGCCGGCGATGGGGATGAACCCGACGACGACTTGTCCGGCGAGGCCAGACCATCCGCTGTCACCACCGAAGTCGCCGAGGATGGCGCCCTTGAAGAAGTTGCCAACGCCGCTCAGAAAACCGCCGCCACCTCCTTTGTCGCCGCCGTTGCCACCGTTTCCGGCCTTGTCACCACCGCCGTTGCCGGCGTTGTCGTTGCTGGCCGTCTGGCCATCGGCCCCGTTGGTGCCTCCGTTGTCGGCACCGCCGCCCGGCGCGTCCCCGTTGCCCCCTTTGGAATCGTGATTTCCTCCGCCGGCCCCGTAGCCGTCGCCCCCTTGGAGCGTCGCCTCGGCATGGCGGGTCGCCTGCGAGTTGTCCTTGCCCAACAGGCGGTAGCCCGCGGCGACCAACAGCAAGATGGCGGCAAGAATGAGCCCGTACTCGACAGCCGAGACACCGCGCCGATCACGGAGAAGACCACGGAGGGGGACCATGCGGGCGCACTCAGCAATCCGTGTGCCGGCTTCAACTACATAAGACCACGAAGCTTTTGAACAAAATGTAAGGGCTTTCGAGGGCTATTGCCCGAAACGTCACCTGGACGTCGGGCGAGGCATGGAAATCGAAAATCCCACCCAATTGTTTGGTGGGCTTGGTTGGGGCGCGTCGATTTGGGATGGTAGAACCGCCAAGCCGCCAAGAGCGTCCTTGGCGTCTTGGCGGTTCGATCTAGCCGCTTACTTCGCGATCAGGGGCTCCGTGAGGCGTGAATACGCGAGGTAGATGGCCTCGTGCAGGCCGGCGAGGGCGAAGGCGCGGAAGAGGAGTCGCGTGCAGTCGGCCGAGGACCAGGGGCGGCGCGGCTTGGACTGGGCGCCGCGGCGGTGGGCGGCGCCGGTGAGCCCACCGAGGTAGCGCGCGAGCGGCAAAAGATCGGCGTCGGGCACGTGGCCGAGATCCAGTTTGTCTTCTTGCGGGGCGAGGCGGCGCACCAGCATCGACGAGGTTTTGCCTCCCAGTTTCATGGGCACGGTGCCCGCCATGTGCGGCGGTTGCTCGAGGCAGCGCTGCATCGCGGTCAGCACGCGCTCGGCGGGGGATCGCACGTGCGCCGGCTTGCCGTAGGCCTCGGCCGAGGGGGCCGACTGCGCTTTCATGTCGAAGATCCAGTTGCCGTCGTCCTTCCCCTTCCCGCGCGCCAGAACGGCGATGCGCAAGGTGCCGAGGCTACCGGTACCGGCGATGCGGAAGGCGGCGTCGAGCACCTCGAAGTGCTCGGGCGTGAGGCCATAGGTCTCTCGAACCCCGTGCGCATACGTCTGGAATACCTTGCGCGCGGCGGCGTCGGTGGCCGGTGGCAGCTCCGCGTAGCGAAGACCATCGCGCACGAAGCGGCGACCGCGCGACGTGCGCGTGGTGCGTGCATCGAGCAGGGCACGCCGGGTGCGCGCACTCGCCCGCGTAAGGAGGTTCATCACTGGCACGGGCACCTCGAGAGGCGGCGGAGCCCGATCGAATGCGCGCGTGGTGTACGCGTCGAGCAACGCCTCGGTCCACGACGCGGCACGCGCACCACTCGCACCGAATCCACGCGCGGCGAGCAGCAAGCTCGTGAGGAGCCGCAACACATCGAGGCGCCAAGGTCCAACGAGGGCATCGTCGAAGTCGTTCAAATCGAAGGTCACGTTGGCCGCCCGCCCACGTTGGAGCAGATCCACGGGCGCCGTCCGATAGACGCCGAAGTTCTCGACATGCAGATCGCCGGCGATCCATCCCTCGCCCGCCGGCCCGTCGTGGCAGTCCTCCGCGTAGTGCTCGTACAGCTCGTAAAAAAGTGGCGCGGCACCGCGAAGAAAGCCTACGGCCGAGGCGCGCATTCGGGCCACTTTGCGCGCGAAAAGCGCGGGCATGTGCCGCGTGCGCGCTTCGTCGCGTGCGATTTGCTCTTTGGCGAAGATCATCGGATCGAACGAACGCATCGGTGCAGATTACACTCTTTCATCCCTTTCCGGCTAAGGTGCACTCGACGCAACACAGATGTGCAAACTGCAAGGATGGGCTAAAAACACGTTGGCTCCATATATGGGTGATCGTCATCGTTATTTGTGCGGCCGACGTGATTTCCCGATGCGCGTGCGGTTACCATCTGAGAATGGCGCGTATCCTGATTGTGGAAGACGACGCTCCCATCGCCATTCTACTTGCCGATCATTTGCGCAAAGTTGGACACGTGGTGCGGATCGTTGGAAACGGTCTCGAAGCAATTGTCTTGTATCGCGCGGAGCGTGCAGACCTGGTGATATTGGACGTCATGATTCCGGGGGCGAATGGCTACGATGTCTGTCGTGCGCTACGCGCCGAACAAGGGCGGCAACCGATCGTGTTGATGCTCACGGCCCGGGTCACGGAGGAAGATGCCATTCTGGGCTACAAGGTCGGGGCAGACGACTACGTGCGCAAGCCGTTCGGCGTGCGCGAGCTGCTCGCACGCATCAAGGCCCTTTTGCGCTTCGAGCGGCGCGATCACGATTCGCAAAAGCTCCGCGCGGAGGACGATGCCGAAGCCCTCACCCTCGGCCCGATGCGCCTCGATCCCGCGGGGAGGCACGCGCAGATCGGCTCGCGGCAGGTGGATCTGACGCCCATGGAGTTCGATATGCTCATCTGCTTCGCACGGCGCGCCGGCGAGGTCCTGAGCCGCGAGCAACTTCTCTCCGACGTGTGGGGCTACACCGATTCGAGCTACGCGCTCACCGTGGATAGCCACGTGACACGCGTGCGCCGAAAGCTCGCCAGCGCCGGTCTCGCGCCCGAGGTGATCGGCACCGTTCCCGGCGTGGGCTACGTTCTCTCGATCGACGCGCTCGGCACCAGCGCGCCGCCGGCGTCGCAGAAACAAGCGTGAAGAAAGCACGATTTTCACGACGGGTAGCCCGTGTCGTGTTCATCGTGATGTTCCTGGCGACCGCCGCGTACATCGTGACGGTCGGCGCCGTGTTTCATCAGAGCGATCTGCTCATTCGCGAGTGGGTGCTCGGTATCGGGCTGCGTTTGACCCGCACGTCCGCGGAGGCGGGGCTGCTCACCGACGAGCGCCTCGCCGCCGAGTTTGGCGAGTTCTCCGGCTTCGCCATCGTGCTGTACGATCCCGAAGGCCGCGCCGTCGCGCGCAGCCGCCGCGACATCCCGGTGCTCGAGCAACTACCGCCCCGGGTGATGCGCGCGGCGGTGCCCGACAAGGCCGTCTTTCCCGGACCATCGATCATCGGACTCGAACACGTGGCCATCATGCGCATGCGGGAAGATGGGCCGATCCGATACGTGGGCATGTTCGATCGCTGGGCAGCGAGCCACATTCTGCTGGGTATCGGCGTGGCCCTTGCGGCAGGCTTCATGGCCAGCTGCTTCGTCTGGGTCGGGGCCACCTTGGTCCTCGGCCGCCGTCTGCGCCTCGGGCTTCGCGATGCCGAGGAGGCCGTGCACCGCATGGCCAGCGGCGATCTGGGAATTCGGCTGCCGTCGTACGGCGACGACGAAGTCGGGCGGCTGGCCAACGACTTCAATCGCATGGCCGACAACCTGGCCAAGCACATCGACGAGTTGCGCCGCGAACGCGACTTGCGCAGGCGCAGCTTCGCCGCGTGGACGCACGAGATCGCCACACCGCTGACCAGCGTCATGGGTTACCTGGAGTCGCTCTGCATGGAGGAAGACGTCGACACCTCGACGCGCGAGCGCTACGTGGCCACGGCCTACGAGCGTGCGCTCGCCCTGAAGGGCCTCACCGACGATCTGCGAATCATGTCGCAGATCGACTTCGACGGTTTGAAAATGGAGACGCGGCGGCTCGATCTTTCGGCCATCGCCTTGGCGGAGGTGGAGGCCTTCGTGCACGAGGCTGAGAGCCGCGGTGTGGCCTTGCACGCGGAGCACGATGGCCCCGCGTTCGCGCTGGGCGACGCCCAACGGCTCGCGCAGGTCGTGCGCAACCTGGTGAGCAACGCCCTGCGCCACTCGCCCCGCGGCAGCGGCGTCGTCGTCACCGTGCACAGCGACCGCAGCAAGCACGTGAGCATCGAGGTGCGCGACCAAGGCGAAGGCATTCCCGCCGAGCACCTCGCCCACCTGGGCGAGCTCTTTTACCGGGCCGACGCCTCCCGCGATCGCAAAACCGGTGGACGCGGCCTGGGCCTGGCCATCGCCCGCGGCATCGTCGAGGCCCACGGCGGCAAGCTGCACATCTCTTCGGAACTGGGCGCGGGCACCATTGTCCGGGTGGACTTGCCCTCGCACATGGAGCCCCTCATCGTCCTGCGCGACGAGCTCTAGCCGACGCTCGAGTCGCGGTGTCTACGGGGAGAGAGAATTCACAGGAAGACGGGAAGACGGGAAGGATTTTCTGGTTTTCAGTCGGCGCCGTAAGCGCATTGAAAACTCCAAAAACTTCCCGCCTTCCCGTCTTCCTGTTCAATCATCATTCTTCTAGAGCGCCCACTTCGTGCGTGAGTAGGCGACGCGGAAGGCGCTGCGTTCGGCGTTGCGCTGGGAGGCGCTTCCGGGCTCGGTGGCCATCATGGCGAGATCGCAGCCGGCGCGGCGGGCGTGCTCGAGGCGCGCGGCGAGAAGTGCGCCTTGGGCGCCGCGGGAGCGGTGCTTCGGGGCGGTGCTGGCGCCGGCGAGAAGGGCCACGCCTTCGTGAAGAACGAGGCCACCCGTGGCCATCGGCTCGCCGTGCTCGTCCTCGGCGATGAACTTCAGCGTATCGGGGTTGGCGAAGGTCAGACTGGTCAAGTCGCGCATGAAGTCGATGTACTGCGGTTGCTCGGCCCAGCCTGCAACGGCCGTGTCGATCCAGCGCTCGCGATCGGCCTCCACCGCGATCCGCACGCGCGGTCCCGCCTTCGCCTCACGGGGCTCGAGGAGCGGCTGCACGAGCACGGTGCTCACCTCGATGGGCCGATAGCCGCGGTTTGCCAGCTTGGCGAAGAGCGCGGCGCCGGCCAGCGGGCTCGTCTCGTGGTGCACCTCGGCCGCGCGCCCGCGGAAAAAAGCCTCGAGCTGGTCCAACGCGGCATCCGTCGCTTCGGCGAAAATGCCGAGGCCGAACGACTGCGTCATGGGCGAGCCGGGGCCATCGAACATCGCGTACGTCCCGTCCACCTCGATCCAGGCCGCCCCCAATGCCGGGTTGAGCCGCGCGCGCGTCGTGACCATGGCCGCATTGGCGGCGCCCTCTGCGCGCTCGAGCCGGCGTGCCAGCGAGCGATCCATGAACAGCTGTCCCTGCGTCGTCGTCATCGACGTACCCTATACATGGAGCATGTGCCTCATCGCCATCGCATGGCAAACGCACCCCGATTTTCCCCTCGTCGTAGCCGCCAACCGTGATGAATGGCGTGCGAGGCCCACCGAGCCTCTCGGCTGGTGGCACGACGTTCCCGGATTGCTCGCAGGCCGCGACGTAAAGGCCGGTGGCACCTGGATGGGCGTCACCCACGAAGGTCGCTTCGCCGCGGTCACCAATTTTCGCGATCCCTCCGATGCGCGCGACAACGCGCTGTCGCGGGGCAAGCTCGTCACCGATTTTCTCCGCGACACCGATCCACCCGAGGCCTTCTTCGCGCGCTTGGCCGGGCGGGCATCGCAGTACAACGGCTTCAACCTGATCGGCGGCGACCGCACGAGCCTCTTCTATCTCGGCAGCCGCGAGGCGCGCGTGCGAGCCATCGCGCCGGGTGTTCACGGCTTGTCGAACCACACGCTCGACGAACCATGGCCGAAAGTGCGCCGGGCACGCGTCGCCATGGAATCCGCGCTCCGCGACCCCGATCCCACCGTGCACCTTTTCGCGATGCTCGCGGACACCGCCATCGCCCCCGACGACGAACTGCCCGACACCGGCGTGGGCCTCGAATGGGAACGCCGCCTCTCGCCGCCGCTCATCACGGGCGAGGCGTATGGCTCCCGCACCTCGAGTGTTCTCACAGTCGCTCGCGACGGTGCGATCTTCTTCGAGGAACGCACGCTCGACGCCGACGGCAAGGTCACCACGTCCAACGTCGTCCGCTTCGAGGTAGCTCCTCCCTGATCCTCATCGACGTAAAACGTTGACGTTGACGTGATCGTCTTACGTTGACGTGGTCGTTGACGGCGACGTCAACGTCGACGTCAGACGTCGACGTTTACTGTGAACGCAACCACATCGACCGACGTTGTCCGCACAAAAAGGATTCGGCGCCCGAAGTGTCGTCATGACACCTGGGGCGCCGAAACGGCGCGCCTTATACGGAGGCGCGGATCAGAAGAAGTTCACGTGCATCGTTCCCGTGACGCGGTGCTGCGTGCCCTTCTGGGAGGCGCAAGCACCCTGGCTGTTCGCGTCGCACGAGCTGTTCGGAGCATCGTCGTTGCCGAACGTATTGCGCTCCGAGAATGCGTACTCGACGCCGAACTCCACCTGCTTGTTCAGCGTGAAGAACGTATTGATGAACAGCTGGTCGAGGCGCTTGTTGAAGCCCGGATCCTTCACATAACCGGTCGCCCCGTCGAACGACGGCAGTGCTCCGATTTCCGCGAGCGACTGGCTGCCGTTCCACTTCATGTACGTTTGGCTCCACACAACGTTGGAGCGAACGACCGGGCTCCAAACGCGGGTGTAGTTGACGTGGTACGCAACGACCTGCCAAAGCTGCCAGTCGTCGTCCGCGGCATTGGGCCGTGCACCTTGGCCCTGCAGTCCGGCGTTGAAAATGTAGCGACCAATACCGTTGCCGCCCGCGCCGTACGCACGGAAGCGGTCACCCCACGGCAGGTTGATGGCCGCGCCTGCACGGACGCCCCACCCTTCCTTCGAGTAGCCATCGCGCTCCGCCGTCGGCGTGGCGCCGCCCGTGGCGGGAGAACCGGCTTGCTTGTACTGCAAGGCCACACCGCCGACGGAGGCCGTACCCCAGTCGCCCTTGAACCCGAGGACGGCAATGAGATCCGGAATCTGCTGCATCCGGCGCGTGGGGCCGGTGGAATCGGTCACACCGTTTCGATCGGTGCCCGGTCCGTTTTCCGCGGCGACGGCCAAGCTCACCGCATCGCCAATCGGAATCGTGTAACGCACTTGCGGCTGCCGAATCAGGGGGATGGATCCGGGACCGTTGAAATCCACGGTCTCCGCGTACGACGGAAGATCGAGCATCGTCGACCAGCTCTGGCCGAAGAGGAACGTGCCGTACTTGCCGCTCAAGGTGCCGTATGCGTGGCGAAGGCGGAAAAGCACGGAGTTGGTGAACGTCTGCCCCGAGAGCAGGTTGCCCGCGTTGAAGTCGCCTTCGACCTTGGCCCCGATGTCGGCGATTTCGCTCTTCGTCATCGTCGAGATGCCGACCCGGCTCGTGCGCGCGGTCAGGTAAAGCTGCCCTGATTTCTGCCGCGTCTCGTAACTTTGGTTGAGCGGGTGGATGGCCGCGTGGACGGCCCAGTCATTGTCTTCGACCTGAGGATCGCGACCCTTTGCGTCGAACGTCACGTCGAGCTGCGCGTAGCCCGACAACGTCAGGACCGTCTGGGTCCCGGGGACCTTGAAGCTGCCCGGCGGCAACTTCTCCTCGTCCGCGGCGGCGGGGGCCGCCGATGTGGGCGGAGGGGCGGCCGGCGGCGGTACGGCCTGGGTGGCTTCCGGCGGGGCGGCCGGCGGCGGCGGGACCTGTTCCGGATTAGCTTCGGGTGTCGGTTGCGGTGTCGTCTGGGCGACTTGTTTTCCGTCAGACGAGGACGGGGACGGAGCCGGCGGGTCATCGGCGGCTGCAGCCGCGACGGAAACCGTCGTCATCGCAGCCACGAGCTGAGTAAGGTGAAGCCACTTGAGACGGGTCATAGGCGATTCTCCCTGTAGGCAACCCGTCCCCCAGCAGAATGGGGCACGGGCGGCCCTCCAAATTCGAAGACACTCCGGCGGCAGCCGAATGAAACAGCAGACCAAGGCACACGATGCCGGCAAGCGCTCTTACCACGGGAAAGCGCAACCTTTGAATCAGGAATTTTGAAAACGTGCCTTCTCGACGCGCCGTACCACGGTGCACGTGGGCGCGAATAACGCACTACGCCGCCAATTCGATAACGAACTGCGAAGCAACTTTCGCTCTGACCCCTCCTGGAAGGATGCGATCACGCGTTAGCAATGCGACGGCTATACCAGCGCCTGTACCTGCACAGCCGACCTCCCGTGTGCTGGTACAGTCATGGTTCATACGGACAGGAAAACAGCCAAGAAAACTTGAAGAAACGTGCGAACTAATGCGGGAAGGCCCGTTGACAGAAACTGGTACGGCCGTGCTAAAGAAGCGTCTTCAGTAAAACTGGGCGTTTCAAACGAATTTTCAGAATACGGGGATGGGAGGTTGCGATGCGCTACGCACGTGCGTTGATGATGGCGGTGTTGGCGATCGGGGCGGTGGGTTGCAAGGACAAGGAGCCCGAGAAGGCGGCGCCGCCGACCGCCGAGACCAAAGTTTCAGCAGCGCCCACGAGCGATACGATCGTGATCGGTCACGTCGGGTCACTCACGGGCAACGAGGCGACCTTCGGCCAATCCAGCGACAATGGCATCAAGCTCGCGGTCGAAGAGATCAACAAGAAGAACGGCATCAAGGGCAAGAAGGTCGTTTTGAAGACCTACGACTCGCAGGGTAAGCCGGAAGAAGCGGCCGTCGCTGCGACGAGGCTCGTGACGCAGGACAAGGTCATCACGTTCCTCGGAGAGGTCGCGTCGAGCCGCTCGATCGCGATGGCCCCCATCGCGGACTCGAACAAGATCCCGATGATCTCGAATGCGTCGACGAACCCGAAGGTCACCAAGGACGGCGACAAGACGCGCCCCTACGTGTTCCGCGTTTGTTACATCGACCCGTTCCAGGGAACGGTCATGGCGAAGTTCGCCGTGGAGAACAAGAAGTTCAAGAAGGTCGCCATCCTGCGCGACGTGGGCAATGACTACTCCGTGGGCCTCGCGAACTTCTTCACCGAGACGTTCAAGAAGCTCGGCGGCGAGATCACCGACGACGTCAGCTTCAAGGCCGGCGATCAGGACTTCAAAGCCCAGCTCACGAAGATCAAGGGCAAGAACCCGGACGCGCTTTATGTCCCCGGCTACTACACCGACGTCGCGCTCCTCGCGCGCCAGGCGCGTGAACTCGGCCTCAAGCAACCGCTGATGGGCGGCGACGGCTGGGACTCGACCAAGTTGTTCGAGATTGCCAAGGGCGCACTCGATGGTTCGTACTTCTCGAACCATTACAGCCCCGAGGACAAGTCCCCCACGGTTCAGGACTTCATCACGAAGTACAAGGCCGCCTACGGTGGAGCTACTCCGGATGCGCTCGCCGTTCTCGGTTATGACGCAGCCAATGTCGCCCTCGCCGCCATCGAGAAGGCCAAGGAGATCACTGGCCCAGCCGTTCGCGACGAAATCGAGAAAACCAAGGACTTCAAGGGAGTCAGCGGCAGCATCTCGCTCGACGCGGACCACAACCCCGTGAAGTCGTCGGTCGTCATCGGCATCGAGAAGAACACCGCGAAGTACGCTGCCACGATCAATCCGTAACAGCGGGGGCCGTGACCGCGGAGGTCGTGACGCAGGCGCGTCATAAAACCGCCCTCGGATTCATCGGCTGGCGGTGCTTCAAATACGCGGCGTTGTGTAGCGTACATGGTGGTTTCGTTTGTGGAACGCGCCGTTGACAACACAAGGTGCGGGCGTGCTAAGGGACGTCCTCACGCGAAAAGTACGCGCGTTCCAAAACGATTTTCCCACAGGTCGATATCGGAGGTTTCGATGCGCTACGCACGTGCGTTGGTGATGGCTCTATTGGCGATCGGCGGTGCGGCAGGCGCGGGCTGCAAGGACAAGGAGCCCGAGAAAGCCGCGCCGCAGACCGCTGAGACCAAAACATCAGCAGCGCCCGCCAGTGACACGATCGTGATCGGTCACGTCGGATCAATGACGGGTAATGAGGCTACCTTCGGCCAGTCGAGCGACAACGGAATGAAGCTCGCCGTCGAAGAGCAGAACAAGAAGAACGGCATCAAAGGAAAGAAGATCGTCCTCAAGACCTACGACGACCAGGGGAAGCCGGAAGAGGCCGCCGTGGCCGCCACCCGCCTGGTGACGCAGGACAAGGTCCTCACCTTCCTCGGAGAAGTCTCGTCGAGTCGGTCCATCGCGATGGGCCCCGTCGCGGACTCGAACAAGATCCCGATGATTTCCAATTCGTCGACCAACCCGAAGGTCACGAAGGACGGCGACAAGACGCGCCCGTTCGTCTTCCGCGTTTGCTTCATCGATCCCTTCCAGGGCACGGTGATGGCGAAGTTCGCGGCGGAAAACAAGAAGTGGAAGAAGGTCGCCATCCTCCGTGACGTCGGAAACGACTACTCGGTGGGGCTTGCGAACTTCTTCACCGAAACGTTCAAGAAACTCGGCGGCGACATCGTGGACGACGTCAGCTACAAAGCCGGCGATCAGGACTTCAAAGCGCAATTGACGAAACTCAAGTCCAAGGGTGCCGAGGCGTTCTACGTCCCCGGTTACTACACGGACGTGGCGCTGATTGCGCGTCAGGCCAAGGAGCTGGGCATCAAGGTTCCCTTGATGGGCGGCGACGGGTGGGACTCGGAGAAGCTTTACGAGATCTCCAAAGGCGCGCTCGACGGTTCGTTCTTCTCGAACCACTACAGCCCCGAGGACACGTCTCCGCAGGTGAAGGACTTCATCGCGAAGTACAAGGCCACCTACAACAGCGTGCCCGACGCGCACGCCGTGCTCGGTTATGACGCCGCCAACGTGGCGTTCCACGCCATGGAGACGGCCAAGGAGCTGACTGGCCCGGCCATCCGCGAGGAAGTCGAGAAGACCAAAGATTTCCCGGGTGTGAGCGGCAAGATCACGCTCAACAAGGATCACAACGCCGACAAGCCGGCTGTCGTCATCGGCATCGAGAAGAATGCTCCGAAATACGCGGCGACAATCAGTCCGTAATATGTAAATTGCTTACCCGCTCCCGCTCTCTCGCGAATCGCAACAAAAAGAGCGGGAGCGATTTTTTCCAATCACCCTATTCCACTCTCCGGGGTGTCTACGTATGACCGAATTTCTCCAGCACCTCGTGAACGGCCTCTCGGTAGGGACGATCTACGCCCTCATCGCACTCGGCTATACGATGGTTTACGGTGTCCTCAAGCTCATTAACTTCGCCCACGGCGACGTGTACATGGTGGGCGCCTTCGCCGGCTTGTACATCTCGCGCGGCCTCGGGGTCGATCAGGAGCCATCGCTCGCCAAAGCGGGCGTCGTCTTCATCGGCGCGATTGTGATCTGTGCCGCGCTGGGTGTGGCCATCGAGCGATTCGCGTACCGCCCCCTGCGGCAGCGTGCGCGCCTCACCGCGCTCATCACCGCCATCGGCGTGTCCTTTTTGCTGGAGTACGGCTTTCAGCTTCCGCCGGTCATCGACGGCGAGGTCCCCTTCCCCCCCGGCCCCACGCCGCGCTTCTTCCCGGAGCCGTTCGCGCGCGTCGACTTCGAGCCGTTCGGGGTGCACATCAGCAACTACGACATCGTGTCGTTGGTCGTCGCTGTGGGCTTCATGCTCGCGCTGCAATACATCGTCTACCGAACCAAGTTCGGCACGGCGATGCGCGCGGTGTCGTTCGATGCGAGCGTTGCGGGCCTCATGGGCATCAACGTCAACCGCGTCATCGTTTGGACCTTCGCGCTGGGCAGCGGCCTGGCAGCGGCGGCGGCCATCCTGGTGGCGGGTTCGCGCCCCAGCATCAACCCGCTCCTCGGACTCTTGCCCGGCATCAAGGCGTTCGTCGCCGCAGTGTTCGGGGGCATCGGTAACGTGCAAGGCGCCATGGTCGGCGGCTTGATCCTCGGGCTCTCCGAGGAGTACGTGGCGGGCTACCTGCTCTCCTCGTACCGCGACGGAATCGCCTTCGCGCTGCTCATCATCGTTCTTCTTTGGCGACCGGAAGGTCTTTTCGGGCGCGTGCGCGCGGAGAAGGTGTAGCGGTGGATCTTCCGAAAATCATTCTCCGCTCGGCCGTTCCTCTTCTCATCGGCATTCCGATCCTCTGGATCTTCCAGGGCGCCGTGGGCGGCCCCGGCGGGACCGAGACCGCGATGGCGGTCATCCTGATGATGGCGGGCATCAACGTCATCCTCGCCGTCTCGCTGAACGTGGTGAATGGCTTCACCGGCCAGTTCTCCATCGGCCACGCCGGCTTCATGGCCGTCGGTGCGTACACCGCGGCGAAGATCACGGTGGCCACGAACTCGCTGGAGATCGTGGGGATCCCCACCGCCGTCTCGGACCAACTCATCTTCTTGTTCGCGATGGTTGCGGGCATGGCCATGGCGGCCCTCATGGGGCTCCTGGTGGGCATGCCGTCGCTGCGGTTGCGCGGTGACTACCTGGCCATCGTGACGTTGGGCTTCAACGAGATCATCCGCGTGCTCATCGAGAACACGGAGTTTCTCGGGCAGGCCACGGGCATCTCGGGCCTTCCGAAGCGCACCAACATCCTGTGGGTCGGCATCGCGGTCATCGTGACCATCGCGATGGCGAAACGGCTGCTCGGTTCGACGCACGGGCGCGCGCTGCTCGCCATCCGCGAGGACGAAGTGGCGGCCGAGGCCATGGGCGTCGACACCACCGGTTACAAGGTTCGCGCCTTCGTCATCTCGTCGGCTTTCGCCGGTCTGGCGGGCGCGCTGTTGGTGCATCAGATCCAGCTCTGCACGCCGCGTAGCTTCACGTTCATCAAGTCGATCGAGGTCGTCGTGATGGTGGTGCTCGGCGGCATGGGCTCGGTCACCGGGTCGGTCGTGGCGGCGCTGGTTCTGAGCTTCGCACTGGAAGGACTGCGCGACGTGCAGCAGTATCGCATGGTCATGTACTCGGTCCTTCTCATCGCCTTGATGCTCACGCGCCCCACCGGCATCTTCGGGACGCGCGAAATCTGGGATATGATTCCGAAGCTCCGCAAGAAGGTGAGTTCATGAGCGTCGCGGTCAACTCCTCTCATCAAGACGAGTCCACGAAGCGTGGTTGGGGCGATACCTGCCTCGAGGCCAAGAACGTCACGATGCAGTTCGGCGGCCTCAAGGCGCTGTCCGAGTTCAACCTGACCTTGGAGCCGGGGGAGCTGGTCGGTCTCATCGGGCCGAACGGCGCGGGCAAGACCACGGCCTTCAACGCCATCACCGGCGTGTACACCCCCACCTCGGGCGACGTGAAGATCTGCGGCACCCGCGTGAACGGGCTGCGGCCTCACCAGATCAGCGGGCGTGGCATCGCGCGCACGTTCCAGAACATCCGCCTCTTCAAAGAGCTCACGGCGCTGGACAACGTGAAGGTCGCATGCCACGCGGGACGAAAGGCGGGGTTCGTCGCGGCGTTCTTCCAGTCCAAGGGGTACTTGGTCGACGAGGAGCGCATCACCAAGCGGTCCATGGAATTCCTCGAGGTCATGGGCCTCGAGCGTTTCCGCGATGAGCGCGCGAAGAACCTGCCCTACGGCGAGCAGCGCCGCCTGGAGATTGCGCGCGCGCTGGCCACGGGGCCGAAGGTCCTGTGCTTGGACGAGCCGGCCGCCGGTATGAACGGCGCGGAAAAAGTCGCGCTGATGGAGCTGATTCGCAAGCTCCGCGACGACTTCAAGTTGGCCATCCTCGTGATCGAGCACGACATGAAGCTCGTCATGGGCATCTCCGAGCGCCTCGTGGTGCTCGACCATGGCGTGACCATCGCGCGCGGCAAGCCGGAGTTGGTCCGCAAGAATCCGAAGGTCATCGAGGCGTACCTGGGTGACTCGTACCTGGAAGAGCAGCACATTGCGATTCCGGCCCACTCGGGCGAATCGCTGCTGCCGGGCGAGCCTCCGTCGACCGAATCCGTGAACGAGGTGCAGCCGTGACCGCGACGAATTCCGAGCCTTACCGCAACGACAAGGGCGCGGCGACTTCCACGTCGAAGACGATCCTCTCCGTCAAAGACCTGAAGGTGAACTACGGCGCCATCGAGGCACTGCGGGGAATTTCCTTGGAGGTCCCCGAAGGCCAGGTGGTTGCCCTCATCGGCAGCAACGGCGCAGGAAAAACGACGACGTTGCGCGCCGTTTCGCGCATGCTCCGCCCCGCGGCGGGCACGGTGAAGTTCCGCGGCGAAGAGATCACGCGCATCCAGGCCCACGAGGTCGTGGCGCGCGGTATGGCGCACGCCCCCGAGGGCCGCGGCATCTTCCTGAACCTGACGGTGCGCGAGAACTTGGACCTGGGCGCCTTCCTGCGCAACGACAGCGCCGAGATTCAGAAGGACATGGACAAGATGTTCTCCTTGTTCCCCATTCTGAAAGAGCGCGAGAAGCAGGTCTCCGGCACGCTGTCCGGCGGTGAGCAGCAGATGCTCGCGGTCGCCCGCGCGCTGATGTCGCGCCCCAAGCTTTTGCTCCTCGACGAGCCGTCCCTCGGCCTCGCGCCGCAAGTCGTGGACAAGATTTTCAGCGTGCTCCGCGACGTGTCGCAAGCCGGCGTCGCGCTGCTCTTGGTCGAGCAAAACGCCCACAAGGCACTGCAGCTCGCATCACGCGCCTACGTGCTCGAGACCGGCGAAGTGGTCATGTCCGGCACGGGCCAAGAGCTGCTGAAGTCCCCCGAAGTGCGCAAAGCGTATCTCGGCGAGTAACGCTCCCAGATTGGATTGAACGGGAAGGCGGGAAGGCGGGAAGTTTTTGTTGTTTTGGCAACAGTCGTCTGGATGGAGACGACTGTGGGCAAAACCCAAAAACCCTTCCTGCCTTCCCGTCTTCCTGTGAATTCTCTCTAGCCGTTCCAGTGTCGCGCTCGGTTCGGTTGATTCTGCTTCGGCGGTTTCTTTCTCGAAACCCGGAGCGCGCGTCAGCGTATGTCCAGGAAAGACCGGGCCGCTCGCCCTTCGCCGCGCACATTTCGGCTGCGCCTGGTGAAAGACGGTCGAGGTGTCGCCCGGGGGAGCAAACCTGGATGACGAAATTCGATCAGCACGAATTGGAACAGTTGCGTGCGGCGAGCCGAGAGCTTGCCCTGGCGAAGGGAGCGACGCTGCGGCTCCCGAATGGGCCGACACGCGTCGTCATTCTGGGCGGAGGCTTTGCTGGCGTTCATACGGCGAAGTACCTGACGTCGATGCTCGGCCATCGAAAAGACGTCGAGGTCGAGCTGCTCAGCGAAGAGAACTATTTCGTATTTCAACCGCTCCTCCCCGAGGTGGCGGCAGGCGGCATCGCGGCGACCCATGTGGTCAACCCCATCCGCGAGTTGGTGCCGGGAGTGCGCTTTCGCTGCTGCGAAATTCGCAGCGTGGATCTGCAGCGCAAATGCGTCGTCGTCTCGCAAGGCGAAGGGCTCGAGCTCGTCGGCGTCCAATACGATCATCTGGTCTTCTGCCTGGGCAAGGTCACGAGCTTCGAGAGAATGCCTGGCGTCGCCGAGCACGCGCTTGCCATGAAGGATCTTTCCGATGCGTTCCGGCTGCGCAACCACGTCGTGCGCTGCCTGGAGCTCGCCGATATCGAGCTGATTCCCGAGCGAAAGCGGGCGCTCCTCACCTTCGTCGTCGCGGGAGGAGGCTTCAGCGGAGTCGAAACCATCGGCGAGCTCCACGAGCTCGTGGAGCGATCGTTGAAGTACTTTCCACGAATCGACAAGAAGGAAGTCCGCTTCCAATTGATCCATTCGCAGACTCGGCTTCTCCCCGAGATGCCGGAAGGCTTGGGAATGGCCGCCCGGAAGATCCTGGAGAAGCGCGGCGTCGAAATGGTGCTCGGTACCCAGGTGCGAGCGGCTTCGCGCGAGAACGTGTATCTTACAGATGACCGTGTCATCCCCACGCGAACGTTCATCTGCACGGTGGGAAACGCGCCCAACCCCATCGTGAAACGGACCATCCTCGAGGGCGGGTTCACCGAGGCCAAGTTGAACGGGCGCGAGATCGGTGTCTTCGAGACGGACGGCATGCTTCAATGCCTCGGTAAGCCAGGATATTGGGCGGTCGGCGACTGCGCCGGGGTCCCGAGTCCAACGGGGAAGGGCTTCTGCCCGCCCACGGCCCAATTCGCCGTCCGCGAGGCCAAGGCCTGCGCGCGAAACATCCTCGCGACGATCGATCGAAAGCCGATGGTCACCTTTGCCTTCAAAGCACTCGGCGTGCTCGCGTCGCTGGGCCAGAGGAGCGCCGTCGCCCAGGTGCTCGGAATCGAGCTGACGGGCTTCGTCGCGTGGTTCATGTGGAGAACGATCTACCTCTTCAAGCTTCCCGGTTTCGTGCGCCGCCTGCGCGTCGCGCTGGATTGGACGCTCGATCTATTTTTTCCGCGAGACATCACCCAGATGGACGGGTTTCGGCCGCGTCGCCTCAACGTTCATCACTACGAGCCCGGTGAAGCCATCGTGCGGAAAGGACAACTCGGACGCGAGTTTTACATCATCCTAAAAGGAAGCGTGGAGGTGCTCGCCGGTAGCACGCTCGTGGCCAGGCTCGGCACGGGTGAAGTCTTCGGCGAACGCGCACTCCTCGAGGACAAGCCGCGCGCGGCAACGGTGTGCGCGCTCGGTGAGGTCGATTTGCTGGTCATGTCGCGCAGCGACTTTCGCGCGATGGTGACGAGCTTCCCGGTGCTCAATGCTTACTTCATGAATCTTCTTCGCGAGCGCCACCCTGATGCCATGGGCCCCCACGGCCTCGCCTGAAGCGTGTTCCCCGACTCCGTTGGGCGCCGGCTCAATTGCCGCGCAGCGCGCGTCCCATTCACGATTTTTGCGCGCCGCATCATCCGACGTATCTTGGATTAGTTTATTTATTTCATAAATCAATTTGTTTCTTGCGTTGATCCGTTCATAACTTGACGAGCCTTCGTTTGGGCGAACCGAAAGGAGCGTCAGCCATGTTCTTCGGGTTCTGTCGACGGATCGGCGGTGCGAGCCTGCTCTGTGCCGCGGCGTGTGTGGGGGGCGATGCAAGCGAGGGAGGGCGCGAGCCGCCGGCGCTGTCGGCGCTCAGCGTCCCGGGGCGTGGGGCGCGCGTCTCGTTCATCGAGCAAGAGGCCGAGGACGCGGTGACCAATGGCACCGCGTTGGCCAAGGACCGCACGCGCGGCACGCTTGCCGCGGAAGCCTCGGGACGGCGCGCGGTCACCCTGTCGGGGCAAGGACAATACGTCGAGTTCACGCTCACCGAGCCGGCCAATGCCATCGCCGTCCGCTACAGCCTCCCGGATTCATCCGACGGCTCGGGCATCGATGCAACGCTCAGCCTCTACGCCGATGGAACGAAGCTTCGCGACCTCGCGCTAACGTCCCGCTACAGTTGGTATTACGGCGCGTTCCCTTATACCAATCATCCAAACGAGGGAAATGCGCATCATTTCTACGAAGAAGCGCGTGCACTCTTGCCAAGCACGCTGCCGCCGGGAACCAAGGTTCGCCTGCAGATCGGCCCGGGAAATAACGCACCGTCGTACACGATCGACCTGGCGGACTTCGAGCTGGTCCCGACACCGGCGGCGATGCCCGCCAATGCCCTTTCCGTGACGGATTTCGGCGCGACCCCGAACGACACCGCGGACGATTCCGACGCCTTCGATGCGGCCATCGCCTCCGCGCGCAACCAAGGCAAAGAGGTGTGGGTCCCGCAGGGCACGTTCCTCGTGGGCCGCCACGTCACGGTCGATCGGATCACCATTCGCGGTGCGGGCCATTGGTACACGGAGCTGCGCGGTGCCCGCGTCGGTCTATACGGCAAGGGAGAACCCGACAGCTGCGGCACGGGAGGTACGTCGGGCGCGAGCAGCAACGTCAAGCTGTACGACTTTGCCATCATCGGCCAGGTCGATCGGCGCCTCGACTGCGATCAGGTCAACGGCATCGGCGGTGCGATGGGCGGAGGCTCGGAGATCGCCGGGCTGTGGATTCAGCACACCAAGGTGGGCATTTGGCTCGATGGCCCCTTCGACGGGCTGAGCGTCCGCAACAACCGCATCTACGACCAGACCGCCGACGGGCTCAATCTGCACCGCGGCATCAGCCACGTCACGGTGAGCGACAACTTCGTGCGGAACACCGGTGACGATGGCCTGGCCATGTGGTCCGAACCTTTGGCCAACCACGACAATACGTTCTCGCACAACACAGTGGTCGCGCCGATCTTGGCCAATGGCATCGGCATTTATGGCGGCTACGACAACAACGCCACCGACAACGTGCTGGCCGAGTCACAGGACGCCGGCGGCGCCATCTACGTGGCCAACCGCTTTTCTGCGGTGCCACTCAGCGGGACCACCACGCTGGCACGAAATACGGCGCTTCGTACGGGTGTGCTCGATTCCAATCTTCATTTCGGCATCGGTGCGCTGTGGTTCGACGGGCGCGACTCGGAAATGAGCGGCACCATCGACGTCAGCGACACCGATTTGATCGACAACAGCTACGAGGCCATCCAGTTTCTCGACAAGCGGGTGACCAACGTCCACTTCCGCAACGTGCGCATCGACGGCGCGGGCACCTTCGCCGTGCAGGTCCAAGCCCCCGGGTCGGCCTCCTTCTCCAACGTGGTGGCCACCGGGGTCGGACACGCGGGCGTCTACGATTGCCAGGGCGCGGGCGCCTTTTCCATCGCCGACGGAGGGGGCAACTCAGGCTGGAGCTCCACCTACTGCGGCGCGTGGCCCACGCCCGTTTACCATGACGGCCCGGTCAACCTCGCGCGAGGCAAGCCCGTGGAGGCCAGCAGCGCCGTCGCAGGCTTCCCGCCGTCGAACGCGAACGACGGCGACTTCGGCACGTACTGGGAAAGCACGAACAACGCGTTTCCGCAAACGCTGACCGTCGATCTCGGTGCGCCAGAATCCGTGAGCCGGATCGTTCTCGGCCTTCCCAGCACATGGACCTCGAGGACGCAGACCCTTTCCGCCCTCGTCAGCACCGACGGCACGAGCTTCGCGCCGATCCTGGGCGCACGCGGCGTCGTCTTCGACCCCGCCAGCGGAAACACGGCGACGCTCACCTTCCCCGCAACATCTTCCCGCTACCTTCGCCTCGAGTTCACGGCCAACACAGGATGGCCCGCCGGCCAACTCTCCGAACTCGAAGCGTACGCGCGCTGAGCAGAATCACGGGGAGACGGAAAGGTTCCTTGATTTTGATCGCGGTCGTCTCAATGGGATGACCGTTGCCAAAACTACAAAAACTCCCCGCCTCCCCGCCTCCCCGCCTCCCTGTAAAGATCTTCTAGCCGTTAGAACACCGCCCTCACCGCACCGTGTCGCCCCAGCACGTGATTTGTCCGGAGACCAGCATGCCGCAGGCGTGGTTACCGCCCGCCGAGACTTGGCGGTAGACACCTGGCGTGGGCGAGGTGCGACCGTTCTTGTCGTATCCCCAACACGTCACCGAGCCGTTCTCGCTCCGCGCGCACGAGAAGTTGCCGCGGTTCGACACCTCCTTGAAGCCCGTGCCTTTGGGCGCGTCGAGCTGCTTCCATTGGTTGTCGCCCCAGCACTCGATGGATCCGTCCAGGTGAAGCCCGCAGGTGTGGTTCCACCCGGCGGCGACGCTTGCGAAGAGGGCGTCGGAGTGCCCGCTCCCTTTCTTGTACAGGTTGTTGCCCGCGCACTTGACGTGCTGGCTCGCGTCGAGCGCGCACACGTAGTCGACGCCCACGGAGATTTGCGTGTATCCCGTCCCGAACGAGAGGAGCGCAGGCGGTGGATACGAGGCCGTGAGCTCGCTCGTGAGGCCCCAGCACACGAGCTCCGTCGTATCGAGCAGCCCGCAGGTGATTCGGAGTCCCGGCTCGATCTCCAAAAAGGTGCGCTCGCGCAAGGACACCGGGATCGTGGATTCTTTGTCCTCGTTGCTGCCCCAGCATGCGGCCGTGCCGTCCGTCCGAATTCCGCACGTGTGGTCGCTCGCGCCGGCGGTCACGTCGATGAACGGCACGTTCTCGGGCGGCGTGGCGCGTCCCCGCGTGTTCTCCCCCCAGCAGGACACGGTGCCATTCGGCTTGATGCTGCACGTGTAGTCGACGCCCGCGCTCACCGTTTGTGCCGACACGCAATGCCCGTCTTTTTTGCGGTACCCGGGGTCGCACGCGATGTCGCACGTGCCCTTCGCGCAGCTCGCCCTGCCGTTGTCCGAGGGGCAAACGTTGCCGCATTGTCCGCAGTGCGCGACGTCGGACAGCAGCGGCTGCTCGCAGCCGTCTTCCGCGCGCCCGTTGCAATTGCCGTAGTCCGCCATGCATTGCCCGAGGGAGCACTTGTCCGCAACGCACGTGGCCGTCGCGTGATCATACGAGCACCCGCTCGTGTCGGCGGTGGTGCACTCCGGGCGCGATCCACCATCGGGCTCCGGCACGGGCCCGCCATCGGGTCGCTCCCCCGAATCCGGATGATCGGGCGATCCATCCGGCACGGCCCCGCCATCGGGTCGTTCCCCCGAATCCGGATGATCCACCGGGAGAGTCGACGACTCCGACGAACACCCGACCATCGTCCCACCCCACACCAAACCCACCACGGCAACCCACGCGCCGCACTTAATGAAAGACATTCAAGTAGCTCCAAAGCAAGTTGGCAATGTACGAACGTCTCCGCGCGCCAAAGCCCAAAGAAAGCATCGCGACGGAGAATCGTGTGCTCCCTCATGTAACCTGCGCCCGTACACTGTCAAGCACGCGCACGTGAATGCACGCGTCCTTTGGAGCCAATGCCCACGCTTCCAACTGCGTCGGCCATCGCGCATCTTAGTTGCGCGATTATGACATTTTCATTCGCGCACCAGCCTGCGTCGGCCATCCCGCATCATTGGTTGCGCGATCACGACATTTGCAAAAATGTGTCATTGTCTTGGCAACAGTCGTCTCAATTTGAACAACTGTTGCCTAACCAACAAAGCTCCCAGCCTCCGGCAAAAAATCTCCTAACCGAGAATGCCCTGAGCGCGTGGGGGCGTGAGGGTGTCACGGACAGACCGAAATTCGTCCGGGACAGGGAAGCGTTCTCCGAATGGGCGTATTTTTCGGGGATCCCGATGGCACTGCATTGGCAATGCGCCGGGTCAGACCTTCGTTGCGCGGTGCTCCGGACACCGCGCCCCGCAAGGTCGCAGACTGAGATGATGGGTTGCGACAAGGTACGAGCGGGACGCAACAGCCCTCCACGTGCCCGTTGATAGCGAGGAGCCACTCCTACGGGAGCCTCGCCAGCGGGAGCCACACGCGGAGTGGTGACGGGAGGCGCAGTGGGCGCGGACCGGTGGCCGAAACCTCGTTGGGGAAGCTGCAAAAACTGCTCGCATCCACCGGACTTTTTCTACCCCTCATTTTTATCTGGCAGAAAGAAGGCCAGAAGAAGAACGTCTGAGATTGCGCGGAACGCGCGATCACGCCCCCGTTTGTACGCCGCCCGCCGCGGAGAGCGGTGTCCGCTCCCCGCGGAGCCCCATGCTCGAGAGCCCAGGGACAACCCTAGCCGTCAGAACGCCGCGAGCACGGCACCGTCGTATTTCTTGTTGATGAACTCCTTCACCTCGGGGGACGTGAGGAGTTTGGCCAGCTTCTGCACACGCGGCTCGTTTTCCTGACCTTTGAGGACGCTGAGCACATTCGCGTAAGGGTTACCCTCGCCCTTCTCCAAGGCCAAAGCGTCTTTGGCGGGCTTCAATCCGACTTGGATGGCGTAGTTGCCATTCACGATGGAGAGGCTCGTGTCGTCGAGGGAGCGCGGGAGTTGGGCGGCTTCCAGTTCCTTGATTTTGAAGCCCTTGGGGTTCGTCGCGATGTCTTGCACCGTGGCGTTGACGGGGACGCCATCTTTCAAGGTGAGCAGGCCGTTGTCGGCGAGGAGATGCAATGCACGGCCCGCGTTGGTGGGGTCGTTCGGGATGGCGATGATCGAGCCCTTGGGCGCGTCGCCCAGTGCCTTGACCTTCTTCGAATAGAGGCCCAGCGGCTCGATGTGCACTTTGGCCACGGAGACCATGGCGATGCCGCGCTGCTTGCCAAATTCCTCCATGTACGGCACGTGCTGGAAGAAGTTCGCATCGATCTGCTTGTCGTTCAGCGCGAGGTTCGGCTGCACGTAGTCGGTGAACTCCACGATTTGGAGCTTGAGGCCCTCTTTCTCGGCCAGCTTCTCCTGCACGAAACGCAGGATGTCCGCGTGCGGGATCGGCGAGGCGCCGACCTTGAGCGGGGCGTCGGCCTTGGCTTCGGCGGTCGACGCTTTGGCGGCGCCTTCGGACGCCGCTGCGCCCGCCTTGTTTTCTTCCTTCGAACAAGCCCCCAGGCTCAGGGTGGTGCAAAGCGCGGTGACGGCCGAGAGAAAGAGACGGCGGGTAACGGACTTGTCGATGGATCGGGTGTGCAACGAAGCCTCCTCAAGAAACGCGGGCGCCCGTGTTGGGGCGGTTTCGTTTCGCTTCACAAGAATACTGTCTGCTATCGTGAAAACAAAGGCCCGTTTACAGTGAAACTGCGGCGGGATCAAGCACCCTGGACAGAAATGTCCGGGTCCGCTCGTGGCTCGGGTTGCCAATCACCTGCGCGCCCGGGCCCTGCTCGACGATGACGCCGCCGTCCATGAACACGACCCGATCGGCGACTTCGCGCGCGAAGCTCATTTCGTGGGTGACGACCATCATGGTCATGCCTTCGCGCGCCAGCATGCGCATGACCGCGAGCACGTCGCCCACCAGCTCGGGATCCAACGCCGAGGTGGGCTCGTCGAAGAGCATCAACTCGGGGTGCATGGCCAGCGCGCGCGCAATGGCCACGCGCTGCTGCTGCCCGCCGGAAAGCTGCGCGGGGTATGCGCTCGCCTTCTGCGCGAGGCCCACGCGTTTCAGGTTCTCCTCCGCCACCCGCGCCGCTTCTTCCGGCGCGCGGCCCAGCACGCGGCGCTGCGGCAAGGTGAGGTTTTCCGTGACCGTGAGGTGCGGAAAGAGGTTGAACTGCTGAAACACCATGCCGATTTTGCGGCGCTGCGCATCGAGGTCGACGTCCGGGTCGGTGATCTCGACCCCGTTGACGAAGATGTGCCCCTCCTCGGGCTCCTCGAGCAAGTTCACGCAGCGAAGCAACGTGGATTTGCCCGAGCCAGACGGCCCGATGACGCACACGACCTCGCCGGCATCGATGGTGAGATCGATGCCCTTGAGGACGTGCAGCGCGCCGAACGACTTGTGCACGCCGCGGATTTCGACCGCCGTCTTACCCTTGCTGGCGCCGGACATCACGACCTGCCCTGCGCGGCGTTGGCGCGTGCTTCGAGCCGGCGCACCAAGTAGCCGAGGGGAATGGTCACGATGAGGTAGCAAAGGCCCGCCACGAAGATGGGCGTGGTGTTCGCCGTTTCACTCGCCAGATCGCGGCCGAACTTGGTCAGCTCGCGCTCCTCGAGGGTGACGCCCAAAAAGAGCACCAGCGACGAGTCCTTGAACAGGAGCACCAGCTCGTTCGTGAGCGGTGGAATGATGATGCGGAACGCCTGCGGCAGGATGATCGAGAGCATGGCGCGCCGGTGGGAAAACCCCAGGGAGCGCGCGGCCTCCATCTGGCCTTTGGGCACGGCCTGGATGCCTGCGCGGATGGTCTCGGCCATGTACGCGGCCGAGACCAAGCCGAGCCCCAACGCCACCTTGCCGTACGTGCCACCGGGAATTTCGCTGCCAGGGAAGGCCAGCGGAATGCCGACGCCGACGAACATGAAGATGACCAGCGCCGGCAAACCCCGGAAAAATTCGATGTAGAGCCCGGCCAGGAGCCGGTACGGAATGACCTGCGAGAGCCGCATCAACGCGATAATCAGCCCCAAAACCAGGCCGAGGGCGAAGCCCGAGATCGTGTAGACGACCGTGTTCTTCAGCGCGATGGTGAGCAGCCGCGGGAAAAGCCGCGCGGCGATGTCGAGCCGTACGAACTGGCTCGCCAGGACGGGCCAGTTGGCCGTGAAGGCCACGACCAGCAGCAGGACGACGAAGAGTGCATACTGCACCGTCTGCGAAACGGAGCGGTTGCGTTTCCGGCGCTTGGACGGCGTCGCCGCCAAGGGCGCGGGCGCCTTTTCGGCTTCGGTCTTCGCGTCGTTCACGGCTTCTTGGCGGTGGGCATGGGGCCGAACCACTGCTCGTAGAGGCGCTGGTACGTGCCGTCGGACTTGGCCTGCGCGAGCACCTCGTTGACGGCCGCGAGCAGCTTGCTATTGCCCTTTTTGACCGCGATGCCGAGTTGCTCGCCCGTATCGAGGTACGCTGCAATCTCGAAGGCGGAATTGCTCGGATCCTTCATCCAGGCCTGAACGACGGGATGGTCCTCGATGACCGTCTCCACCTGACCCGAGCGCAGGCCATTGAGCAGCGCGTCCGAGCTCTCGAAGGAAACCGGGTCGAAGCCCTTGGATTTGGTGAAGTCCTCGCCGGTGGTCTGTGACTGGGTGCCCACCTTTTTGCCCGACGATTTCAGGGTGGCGAGATCGGTCACGGCGATGCCCTTTTTGATCAGAAGCGCCTGCTTGGCATCGAAATAGGGCTCGGAAAAGTCGATGTTCTTGCGGCGAGGCTCGGTGATGGTCATACCGGCCGCCACGAGATCGCATCGGCCGGAGTTGAGGAAGGCGCCCGTTTTGAAGTTCTCGAACGGGGTATCGACGAACTCCTGCTTCACACCCAGCTTCTTCGCGACCAATTCGATGATGTCCACGTCGAAGCCCACGTACTTGCCGTCTTTTTCCACCTGAAAGGGCGGATACGGGATGTGCGTGCACGTGACGAGCGTGCCCTCTTTGACCAGCGGAACGCCCCCCGCGCCGGTGCCGGTCTTGTCCTTGCTGCATCCCGCCATCCCCGCGGAAAGAGCCACCGCGATACCGAAAACGAGTAGAGACATCGGACGAGCAGACACGGGATACCTCCTTGGTCGACGTGATGACCCGCGTCGCTTTTGGGGACGCGGCTCCAGCGCGACAATATGGCACGCCTCGGGCAATGCAACGCGTAAAAGCGAAGGGAGCCTCCCCCACCCCAGCCCTCCCCCTGAGGGGGAGGGAGCCGACAACCGGTGAAATCCTACAGCCCTGATGCTCCGGCGTCATTGGGTGCTGGTGGGAAGGCGCGCTTCATCTTCATTGCGCAGCCTGTTAGGTTGCGTGGCAAGTTGGACGGAGGAGTCGATATGCGAAAGACCATGCAAACCACGCGATGGCGGTCGGCGACCATGCTGGCGTTGGCAACGTTGGCGATGATCGGCTGTCGCGGCTCGGGCGATGCGGGCGGTGACAAGGGGGACAAAAACGGCGAGAAAAAGGCCGAAGGACCGCAAAACACCACGATTACGTGGTGGGACACCTCCGATTCCACGAACGAGGCGCCGAAGTTCAAGGACCTCATTCAGAAGTTTCAAGCGAAGTATCCGAACATCAAGGTCGAATATCAGAACATCCCGTTCGAGCAGGCGCGCGACAAGTTCAAGACCGCCGCGCAGGCCAATACAGCGCCCGACGTGATGCGCGCCGAGGTGGGGTGGACCGCGGAGTTCGCGTCACTTCGCTTCCTCGCGCCGCTCGAGGGGACGCCTGCCGCGGCCGACGCAGCCGACTACCTCCCTGCCCCCCTCGCGAGCAACAAGTTCGGCGGCAAGTTGTTCGGCGTGCCCCAAGTCACCGACGTGCTGGCGCTGCTTTACAACAAGGGGCTGCTCGAGAAAGCCGGCGTGAAGGAGCCGCCGACCACGATGGCCGAGCTGAAGACCGCCGCGCTGGCGGTGAAGGCGAAAGCGGGCGCCGATGGTTTGTACCTCAATCCGGGTGGCTACTTCCTTTTGCCGTTCATCTACGGCGCCGGCGGCGATTTGGTGAACGCCGACGAAAAGAAGATCACCGTCAATACGCCGGAGGCCGTGAAGGGCCTGGAGGTCGCGCTCGATCTCATCAAGAGCGGCGCGGCGGCCAAGCCGGATCTCAACTCCGGGTACAATCAGATGCAGGCGGGCTTCAAGGACGGAAAGGTCGCCATGGTCATCAATGGCCCATGGTCCGTGGCCGATGACTTCAGCGGCAAGGCCTTCGCCGACAAAGGCAACTTGGGCATCGCTCCGGTGCCGGCAGGAAGCACGGGCAAAGCCGGTTCGCCGATGGGCGGGCACAATTACGTGGTGTACGCCGGGTCCAAGAACCTGACGGCGTCGTACCAATTCATTCAATTCATGAATAGCGCCGAGAACCAGGCCTACCTGGCCAAAGAGCTCGGGCTGCTGCCGACACGCTCGTCGGCGTACTCGTTGCCCGACACGGCGGCGAACGCGGTGGTGCCGAAGTTCCGCGCGGTCATCGACAAGGCGGTGGTGCGCCCCACGATTCCGCAGGCCGGGCAGCTTTTGATTCCGCTCGACCAGCAGTATCCGCGCGCCGTCAGCGGCGACAAGACGCCGCAGGCCGCCCTGGATACGGTGGCCAACGACTACAAGCAGATCCTCAAGGATTGGAAGTAAGCATGGCCGCAGGTCGCCTCGCTCGTTCGTGGGACAAGCACAAATATGCGTGGGGAATGGCCTTCCCCGTGGTGCTCGTGCTGGGGGTGCTCGTGGGGTATCCGCTGTACCGAGGGGTTTACCTCTCGTTCACGGATGCCAACGAGCAAAACGTCGCGGCGACCATCGGTGCACTGCAAGTGCCCGATTCGTTCTCCTTCGTGGGACTGCGCAATTACATCGATGTGCTCTTCGGGCCGAACACCAAGTTCTGGGCGGTGCTCGGCCGCACGGTGGTGTGGACGATCAGCTGCGTCTTTTTCCACTACACGATTGGGCTCGGGCTCGCGCTGCTTCTCAATCGCGAGGTGCGCGGGCGCTCGCTCTACCGCGTGCTGCTCATTTTGCCATGGGCGGTGCCGTCATTCGTGAGCGCCTTCGCGTGGAAGCTCATTCTCGCGCGGGACAACGGCATCGTGAATCACGTGCTCGGCACGTTGGGGCTGGGCACGTTCGATTGGCTGGGGAGCGACACGCTGGCGTTCATCTCGGTCATCGGCATCAACATTTGGGTGGGCGTGCCCTTCAACATGGTGGCGCTGCTCGGGGGGCTCCAAGCCATCCCCGCCGAGCTGTACGAGGCCGCGGAGGTCGACGGGGCGTCGCCGTGGCAGCGGTTTTGGCACATTACCTTTCCCGGTCTGCGCACGGTGAGTGCGAGCATCATTTTGCTGGGCGTGATTTGGAGCTTCAATTTATTCGCGATCATCTTCCTGGTGACGCGCGGCGGGCCGGGGGACTCGACGCAGATTCTCGTCACGTATGCGTTCTCCGCGGCGTTCGAAGGCATTCGCGATTACGCGGTGGCGGCCACGTACGGGATTCTCATCTTGGGGGTGCTCTTGGCCTACGCAACGGTGTACCGGCGCGCGCTCCGCGCCAGCGGCGAGGTATGGTGACATGAGCACGCATCGAAAGCGTGGAGAGCGCTCGCTCGCCGGCTCGGCAGCGCTGCACCTGATTTTGCTCACGGCAAGCGGCGTGGCCGCGTTTCCGGTGCTCTGGGTGCTCGTCATTTCGCTGCGCCCCGGGTTCGCCGGGAGCAGCGAGGTGCATCTGCTCGAGCCGTCGTCGTTCGACAATTACGAGTACGTGATTGCGAAGACGAAGCTTCTCACCTGGTTCGCCAATTCGATTTCCGTGGCCTTCTTCACCACGGTGTTCGGGATCTTCCTGTCGGCCACGGCGGGCTATGCGATTTCGCGGTTTCGCTTTCCGGGGCACCGCTCGCTGATGTGGACGTTCTTGGTCACGCAGATGTTCCCCGTCGCGATCCTCATCGTGCCGCTCTACAACTTGATGAACAAGCTCGGCTGGGTGAACACGCACACGAGCCTGGTGTTCGCCTATTGCACGGTCACCGTGCCGTTCTGCACCTGGATGCTCAAAGGCTATTTCGACGCGATCCCCGCCGAAATCGACGAAGCCGGCCGCGTCGACGGCCTGACGCCCATCGGGACCTTCTGGCGCCTCATCCTCCCCCTCGCCCGCCCCGGCATCGCCGTGACCGCGTTCTACTCCTTCCTCCAAGCCTGGGGCGAGGTCGCGTATGCGACGGCATTCATCACGAGCGACGACAAGAAGACACTCGCCGCGGGGCTGCAGAGTTTCGTGACCCAGTTCAAACAGGAATGGGGCTACCTGGCCGCCGCATCCATCTTGATCACCATCCCCGCGGGCCTCGTCTTCTTCTTCGCACAGAAGCACTTGGTGGCCGGCCTCACCGCCGGCGGCACCAAGGGGTAGCGAGGGCGGCGTTTCTGCCGTGTGCTATGCTCGTCGCATGGCCATGGGTGCAGCCGAGCAAAAGTACGTCAGCTACGAGGAGTATCTCGAGCTCGAGCGGGACAGCTTGGTCAAGCACGAGTGGCTCGACGGAATCGTCTACGCGATGGGCGGCGGCAGTACCGAGCACTCGCGCCTGGCACTCAACATGACAGCTGCACTCAAGAGTGCACTCGCAGGAGAGTGTGTCGTCTTCAGCTCGGACGCAGCACTCTACGTTCGAGAAACGAAGTTCTCGACCTATCCCAATGGCAGCGTCGTTTGCGGTCCCCGTGACCTGCACCGCGGCGAGAAAGGAATCGGTGAAGCCCTCCTCAATCCTGTGTTGATTGTCGAAGTGCTCTCCGATTCGACCGAGAAATATGATCGCGGAGAGAAGTTTTCACACTACCTACGAATCCCAACGCTGCAGGAATACGTGCTCGTATCGCAACACGAACCGTGCATCGAGGTGTATCGCCGACCGAAGCGTGGCCATTGGGCCCACGAGACAGCGCGCGCGGGTGAGACGCTGCAACTGCACGGACGCACGATCGCCGTCGACGACATCTACCGTGAGTAGCGCGGGTTCACCGCGTTAGGGCGGCGACGCGGTCGATGGTGCGGCCGGATTCATCCATGAATTCGATGAGGGGCGTGCCTTCGGGGGTGACGCGGAGGACGAGGCGGTCGCGGCCCTCGGGGTCCTTCAGGAAGAAGGCGACGGAGCGGTCTTGGTCGCGGGCGATGGCGAAGCGGCGCGTTCCATCGGGTTCGACGATGTTGAGGCGTTCGACGTCGACCTCGGAGAATCTGTGCTTCTGGTCCTTGAAGGCGATTCCTGCTCCGACGATTCCCGCCAAGGTGACGGTGAGCGCCGCGGAATAGATGATGAGGAAGCGGTGGGGGGTAAGCCAGGCCTTCATGACCAGTGTTCGCCGAAGGGCGCCCGTTTATTTCAACGCTGCACCTGAGGGAAGGCGCGATTCTCAGCAGAATTGTTCATGTTGTCCGATGAACACTTCAGCTAAAACGCTGAGCATGCTCCTCCCCTTCTCGAATTTCTCGAACCGAATGCTTTTCGGAGCGCTCGCCGTCACGGCGAGCCTTCTCACGGGTTGTGCCGCGGATACGCGTGACGCAGACGCGGCCTCGTCGTCTCGCTCTTCGTTGGTCGCCGGATACGACCAGGTGGACTTCGAGCAGTACGACGTTCCGCCGGACGAGTTGAATGCCCTCGTCGCGCAGGCCAACGGGACGAACCCCTACTACATGCAGGTCGAGGGAACCGACTACGTGTATGTGCAATCACAGCCCCAGGACCCGACCCTCGACGAAATTTTGCAGTCGTACGCCGGCGCCTACGGGCTCGATGGGACCATCGAGGGGGCGGCGAGCCGCCAGCAGCTCGACACCGACCTGCAACGCTTCAACGTGACGGGCGCCGTCGCGGCGGCGCAGCATGCGGTCGGGGCCGAGGATTTCCAGATCGGCCACATCAAGTACGACCGCCTCGAGCAGCCGGGCTCGCACCACTGGATCGATTGGTACGTGCTCTATTTCCCCACCGCGAATCGGTTCGTGGTCGTCAAACTCGACGCCGTCGAGGTGTAATTCCGGGTACAATCCCGGGTCGATGTCCAAGGTCAGCTACCAAAAGGCCACGCGAATCTATCCCGGCGGTACGCGCCCAGCGGTCAATGCGCTGGATCTCGAGATAGGTGCCGGCGAATTCCTGGTGTTGGTCGGCCCCTCGGGCTGCGGCAAGTCCACGGCGCTGCGGATGCTCGCCGGGCTCGAGGACATCGACTCGGGGGCCATCCACATCGGCGATCGCGATGTCACGCACCTGCCCCCGAAGGAGCGGGACATCGCCATGGTGTTCCAGAACTACGCGCTCTATCCGCACATGACCGTCGCCGAGAACATGGGCTTCGCGCTCAAGATCGCCGGCGTTGCCAAAGAGGAGATCGCGAAGCGCGTCCGCGAGGCGGCGAAGATCCTCAGCCTCGAGGAATACCTGGAGCGCAAACCGAAGGCGCTCTCCGGCGGGCAACGGCAACGCGTCGCCATGGGGCGCGCCATCGTGCGCCAGCCCAAGGTGTTCCTGATGGACGAGCCGCTCAGCAACCTCGATGCGAAATTGCGCGTGCAAACGCGCACGCAGATTGCGTCGCTCCAGCGAAGGCTCGGCGTCACTACCGTCTACGTCACCCACGACCAGGTGGAGGCGATGACCATGGGCGATCGCGTGGCCGTCCTCAAGGACGGCGTGCTCCAGCAGTGCGACACGCCACGCGCGATGTACGAGCGGCCCGCCAACGTCTTCGTGGCCGGCTTCATCGGCTCGCCGGCGATGAACTTGCTCGACGTGCCCTTCGAGGACACCTTCGTGCGCGTGGGCAGCCACCAACTGGCGCTGCCCCCGCATGTCCTCGCCGCCGCCAAGACCGAGAAGAACGGCGAGATCACCATCGGCATCCGCCCCGAATCGTTCGAACTTTTGAGTGCGGCCCCCCAAGCCGGGCCTGGGGCACCGCAATCCGAGGGGCTGCCCGTCACCGTCAACGTCGTCGAGGAGCTCGGCGCCGATGCGTACCTCTATGGCAGCGTCGAGCTGCCGGATGGGCAGCACGACATCGTGGCCCGGGTCGATGCACGCAAACCACCGCGCCGCGGCGAGAAGGTGCACCTGTCGGTCCGCACCGACGAGACGCACGTCTTCTCGAGCAAGACCGGCGAACGCCTCGCCGCACCTCAGTAAACGGAGAGGCCATCGCGGTCATCGGCAGAGGTACGCGTACTTGAGATCGTGGCTCACCGTCGTGCGGCGGCCCGAGTAACTGACGTGCACGCCGCCGGCGGCGTCCACGGCGATGGACGTCCCCGCAAGCTCCGGAACGGTCTCCACCATGTCCATGAACCACGCGTCGCCGCTGCGCCGGGCATATTTGAGCTGGTTGTGCGTGGAATCGTAATACGCAATGTGCACGTCGCCGGAGGCGCCGACCGCGATCGAGCTGAAACGGCCCACGTCGTCCGTCGTATCGACGGTGCGAATTTGCCAGTTTCCATCGCGCGTCCGAAAAGCGTACTTCAAGTCGCCGTCGCTGTAGTCGTAATAGCTCGCGTGCAGCGTGCCCGCGGAATCGACGGCGAGCGACGTGTAGGCGCCCACGTTGTTCGTGGCGTCCACGGTCTGTTTCAGCCAGCCGGAACCACCGCGCTCCGCTACGCGGATATCGTGCGGGATCACCACGTGGTACGCGATGTACGTGCGGTCCGACGGGTCGATCACCAACGACGAGAACTCGCCGGCGTTGATGTCCGCCTCGTCGTCCACGACTTCGAGCGCCCACGCGGCGGCCCCCTTCGGGCGCTCGGCGTAGCGGAGAACTCCGTCGGCGACGCCTTGGGTGCCTCGCATGTAGCTGAGTCGGAGCGCGCCAGATTTGCTCACCGCGAGCGAGGGAAAGGGACCTCGGCTGCCGATCGTGTCGATCACGCCCGTGGTCCATGGCCTCCCGCGCCCAGCCGAATCGGCCATTTTGAGCTCGCTCCTGGCGCGGGCGTACGCGATGTGCACGCTCCCGTCGGCGTCGTCCACGGCGAGCGAAGACTGCTCGCCGGCATGGTCGCCGTCGACGATGGCCAGCGCCCACGCGCCGTCGCGCGGGCGGTGCGCATAGTTGAGCGCGTCCCTCGCTTGGTCCCAATAGCTCACGTGGACGGCGCCGTCGCGGTCCACCTCGAGTGACGTCGAAGCCCCCACGTTGGTCGTCGCATCGACGGAGGCGATGTTCCACGCGCACCGCGTGCATGCGCCGCCCGCGCACGACTCGCCCGACGGGCACGCGGCCGGCGTACCCCACTCGAGGCAGGCATCCTCGTCGAACTGCCCGCAGCGCGCCACGCCTTGGTCGGTGCACTGGGTCGCGTTGGCTTGGCACTCGTCGGTGCAGCCGATGGCCCCGAGCACCGTCGACGCCTCGATGGTGCGATGCCACTCGGGCGTCACGTCGATGGTTCCATGCGCCACGCGCGTGCCGCCCGCGAGACCCCACACGTCGATGTGGAGCGGAACGCCCGCAACCCCATCGTCGAGCATCACGGTCACCGTTTCGACGGCGGCAAGCGCGCGCGGTGCCTCGGGCACCATGGCGACGCGCGCGCCGTTCTGCAGCTGCAGCTGGGTGAGCTTCGCCGCCGGGTCGATGGTGGCGCGCACCCGGACCGCCGTCAGCGGTTCGTCCTCGGAGCTCGCGCAGGCGAGCAGCGGCGCGAGCAGGAGAAACGCGGCGTAGCGCTTCATCGCGTTCTCCAGTCGACGGTCGCCCCCGAGGGGCCCGAAGAGTCTTTGCCGCCGCTGGTCGCAATCACCACGCCGGTCACGACGGCGCCGGCCACGACGGCGGCCGCGCCGGTCCAGAACCACCAACGGTGCGTGATGGGGGAGTCTTCTTTCTTGTCCGCGGGCAGAGGCCGGAACACGTCGCGCTCGCGTTGGGGTTTGACCTCGATGGCCACGGCCTTGGGGGCCGGCGCGGGCGGTGGCTCCAGCTCGCGAATGTGCTTCTCGGCATCGCCGCGCTGGCTACCCTCGGGCGCCTCCTTCACGTAGCGCCGGTACAGATCGAGCGCGCGATCCCCCTGCCCGACCAAGCGCGCGCACTCCGCCATGTTCCACAGGAACCCTGGTTTGTGCGACAGCTCGTAGCCGGCGGTAAATGCGGCGCCGGCCTCCAAGTATCGGCCGCCCTGAAAGTGTTGCGTGCCCTCGGCATAATACTGCCGCGAGCGCACTTCGGTGGTGACCGTATCTTCGGCGCGCGCGACGGCGGGAGACGACACGACGAGCGCGAGCCACGTGAGGAAAAGCCATTTCATGGGAAGCGTGTTTCAGTCGAAAGGATTGACGAGCTTGCCCGCCGAATTCACCGGCGGGGCAACAACCACGGGTCGCGCGCTTTCGGAGGCGGCGGGCGGCGGTGTCGGTGCTTTGTGCGCGGCCGGTCGCCGTGCACTCGGCCGAGGCGCAACGGCCAGCGATTCCACGGGAATCGGCGCAGGCGCAGGCGCAGGCTCGGACGTGTCGATCGCCGCCGCCACGAACGAGGGGGCCAACTCGGGCGCGCGCACAATCGCGCTCGGTGAACTCGACGGCGCCGACGAGCCCGGAGCATCGGCGCGATACGTCCCATGCATCGCAAAGGCCGCAATCCCCAGGGTCAACGCCGCCGCGAGACCCCACGGCCCCCACCGAAATCGCGATGGACGAACCACCGGTACGGACGAGACGGCGCTCGGCCGCGGCGTGGCCACCAACGGAAGCTGCGGAAGCGCCGCACTCGCGAGTGTCGCGTTCAACGACGGATTCACTGGTGACACCGGCGGCGCCGTTCGCAACGAGGCCGGAATCTTTTGCAAGATGGCCTCGAGCCGCTGCGCAACGTCGTCCATGGATGCAGGCCGCCCTTCCGGCGCACGCGCGAGCATCTGCATGACGAGCTCCGCGAACTCCGGCGGCAGATCCGCACAGAGCTCCTGAATCGGCACCGGCTCCACGGTGGACTTGCGCACGAAGATCTGCACGAGGTTATCGCCCTCGATGGGCGCACGGCCGGTGACCAGCTCGTAGGCCATCGCGCCCAGCGAATAGATGTCGCTGGCGGTCGTCACCGATTTGCCGTCCGCCTGCTCCGGCGAGCAATACAGCGGCGTCCCCATCACGGTGCCGGTGAGCGTCGCTTTGGGCAGCGGCAACGATTCCACGCCGCCGCCGCGCCAACTCGACTCCGTCAACTTGGCGATGCCGAAATCCAGAATGCGCACGAACGGCATGCCGCCCGTGTCGAACTGAACGAACGCGTTGGCGGGCTTGAGATCGCGATGGATGATTCCCGCTGCATGCGCACCCGCCATGCCCACGGCAATTTGCCGGCATACTTCGGCCGCATGCCGAACTTCGAGCACCCCGCGCCGGGCGAGCAACTGCTCGAGGGTCTGCCCCTCGAGGTACTCCATCACGGCGTAGTGGCTTCCCCCATCGGGAAGGGTACCGAAGTCGACGCAGCGGACGATGTGCGGGCTCTGAATCACGTTGGCCGCTTTGGCCTCGTTGATGAAGCGCTCGAGCATGTCCGGCGAGTCTGCGCAGTACTCGTGGAGGATCTTGATCGCCACGCGCGCGCCGACGAGCGGATGCTCGCCGAGGTACACCACGCCCGCGCTCCCCTCGCCCAAAAGACGGATGAGCCGATAGCTGCCCACGGTTTCGCCCACGAGCCCGCGGCTGGAGCGCGATCGAATGTGCGTGCCAGTGGGACCGGAGCGACCGGAGGGCCGGGGATTTTCAGGAGCGGATGCCACGCACATCCGTCTTACCGGCCCTGGCGCAAATTCCTTCCTTGCTGGCGGTTACTTCACTTCGCCGACGGGTCGGACACCCGCCCGTTGAAGAGAATCATGCCTGTCGCATTGTCGCGGATGAAGAACAAGAACGGGTGATCCGCATGAAATTGCGCGACCTTTTCGGGCATGGGCATCGCCGTAGCGCGCATCATCACCACCGCCGTTGCGGCCGCCGCCTCGGTTCCCTTTTCGTCGACCTTCACGAACGCTTTGTGGAACACGTCGGAGATGTACAGCCGATCCTGCGGCGACGGCGGGTTGGCGATGCCGGTGAAGTCCGCCTTGCGACGATCGAAAGCGAGCGGCATCCCCATCTCTTGCAGCCGCTCCCCCAAGGCGAGCGACGCCGTGGGATTGATCTCGAACCTCGGCAACGTCACATTCACGGTTTGCGGTTGGAGCGCCGACACCAGGTCGGCAATCTTGCCATTGTCGAGTGACTTCTCGAGCGCCTCCACCCCATCGACCTTGTCGGGCAGCACGAAGAGCATGGACATTTGCCCGCCCTTGTAGCCAATCTCCAGCGCCTTCAGCCCGTCCTGCTGCACGAAGCGCAGACGATCTTCGCGCCGCATGGTGGGCACGTCCTTCTTCGACGTGGCGCTCAATTGGAAGGCCGCCGGCTTCGTCCTTTCCTTGTCGAAGGGCGTGTTCCAATCGCCGAGGAAGTAGATCGCATTGACCAACACGAGACGCGCATCCGTCTTGATGACCCCGGCCGGGATGAGATCTTTGATGCGCTTTTCCGTTTGCTCCTCGACCCACGTGTTGATGCGCACGCGCGCTGGCTCGGGCGCCTTGATGAAATCGACCCCTTCGAGCGGCGCGCCGAAGGCCGCTTTGGTGGATTCGAGGAACGGCGATTCGAACTTGAAGGTCTTCTCTCCGAAGAGCCGGTTCGCGATGCGGAACTTGATGGGCCGCGCCGGCTCCTGCAACGCGCTGGAAAGCTTGCCCGCCGACTGCAGCACCTCCTGCGGCGTGCCCTCGAGGTGAAGCACCTTGCGCATTTGGTCGGCCGTATCCCCCTTGGCGCCGGCCCACGTCATCGTCAGCGCGGTGGTGATGCTCGCCGACGAGACGGCGATGTTGCCCTTCTGGGTGCGCACGCGCTGGTACAGGTCGAAGCCGAACAAGTTGCTGTCGTGCGCGAAGCGCGTGACGATTTCCGGGGAGGTCGCCGACGAAGCCGGCGTGTCGCTGGCAGAGGGCATGGTGCTCGCGCTCGGGGCTGGGGTGGGCGCCGTGGCGATCGGCTCGGCGGGAGGCTGGGGTTGCGCGGTGGACGGCGTCTGCGATTCCGGCGGGGGGTTCGAATTGCAGTGCGCGGCGCCCACTCCGAGTAGAGACGCAACGAGCGGGGCGAGACGGCGGATGGTCATGTGGTTTTCGACGCTCCTCGAGAACCAAGGATCTACGATTCTGATGGAAGCATCCACCCCAGAAACCGACGTGCTCTGCAACACGACAATGCCGCACATCATCGCGCGGGGTCCGATCCGGACACCACCACGCCAAGCGTAGAGCTTACGCGGGGCGGGATCCCGGTGGGATCGCCGCCGTCGCACACTTCAACTGCCGCATTTGGCGGCGGCGGTGAAAGACCGATTCGAGGGCGAACACCGCAAGGCCGACCCAAACCAGGCCGAACCCCATCCAGCGTGACGCCGGCATCTCCTCGCGCATCACGACGACCCCGCAGAGAAACTGCAACGTGGGCGCGATGTACTGCAGGAGGCCGATCGACGTGAGGGGCACGCGGTTGGCCGCCGCGGCGAACCAGAGAAGCGGGATGGCCGTGAGGATGCCGCACGAAGCCAGAAGGAGATCTTTGGTGCCGGAAACGTGGCCGAAGGTGCCGTGGCCCGTGTTCTCGACGTAGAGGAGGTAGCCCAGGGCCGGGAGAAAGAGCAGCCCGGTTTCGACGGTGAGGCTCTCGAGCGCCCCCACGCCGGCCTTCTTCTTGACGAAGCCATAGAGGCCGAACGAGAAGGCCAAGGAAAGCGCAATCCAGGGCAAGCGGCCGTAGTCGATGGTGAGGACGACCACCGCGATGGCCGCGATGCCCAACGCGGCCCACTGGGCACGGCGCACGCGCTCACCGAGGAAGAAGACGCCGAGCAGAACGGACACCAGCGGGTTGATGAAGTAGCCCAACGCCGTCTCGACGACGTGGTGGCTGTTCACCGCCCAGATGTACGTGAGCCAATTGACCGAGACGAGCCCCGCCGCAAGCGCCAGCAGACGGAACCGGTACATCCCGATGGCGCGAAGCCATTTCAGGCTGCGCAGGCGGGCCATGAGGATGGCCATGACGACCAGCGACCAGACGATGCGGTGGGCGAGGATCTCGAAGGCCGCGGCCGGTTTGAGAAGCGGCCAGAAGAGTGGGAAGAGGCCCCAGGATGTGTATGCGCAGATCCCGAACAAGACCCCTTTGCGAAGCTCACTCATTCTTGGATGCCGGATTCTGGTGCCGTTCGAGGGAAAAGCTAGGGCCAATCCGGCAAATGGACCAAGGCCAGCGCCTAGCGGCGCGTGCGCGGAAGGAACGGGATGGCGCGCTTCTCCAAGCCGGATTTCAAGGCGATGCGCTGATTCTTCGAGCCGACCAGGCGCCGTTGGAAGCGGCGTTCCCACGACAGCGCCTCGCCTTCCCCGCCATTCCATGCATGTTGCAACAATGCCTTGGCGGCGGCGACGGCATCCGGCGAGCGGGCAGCGATTTCGGCGGCGAGTTTCTTCGCGTCCTCGAGCGGTGCCTCGCTGACGTGGGTGACGAGGCCGAGCGACTTGGCCTCGATGCCGCTGACGATGCGCCCGGTCATGGTGAGCTCTTTGGCGACGTCGATGGGCACGAGCTCGCGCAAGGTGACGGTCCCGCCCATGTCGGGGATGAGGCCCCACTTCGATTCCATCACGGAAATCTTGGCGTCGGCCGTGGCGAATCGAAAATCCGCGCCGAGGGCGAGCTGAAAGCCACCGCCGAAGCACGAACCGTGGATCGCGGCGATGACCGGGATGCCGAGATCGCGCCAGACGAGTGTGGCGCGCTGGAAGAGGTTTGCCGTGGGGGACCACAATCGCGCAAAGCCGGTGGCCAGTTGGAGCGGCTGCGAGAGGACGGATTTGAAATCGAGCCCAGCGCAAAACGAGGGGCCGTCGCCGTGGAGGATGACCGCGCGGACGTCACGGTTTTTCCGAAGCGACTCGGCGGCCGCGACGAGGTGCTTCAAGGTTGGAAAGTCGATGCCGTTGTGCTTGTCGGGGCGTGACAGCGTCACGAATGCGAGCTCGCCTTCAATGCCGACGCGCACGGGCAGGCCAGCGCGGTCGTTCGGGGTGTCCGTCATGGGCCCAGATTTTCAGGTAAGCTCGGGTCATGTCTAGCGCAACCGACGCCACCGACGTGCCGCGCCTTCTTCGGTATTTCCGCATGCTCGAGCCGCTTCCCCTGGGTCTGGGCAAGCGGATCTTCTCGGAGGGCTTCAAGCTGGCGGCGCCCTACTTTCGGACCATTCCCGCGGTCGTCGATTCCGTGCGCCCCGGCGAGGTGCGTGTGCACATGGACGACCGGCGCAGGGTGCGAAATCACCTCGGCACCGTGCACGCGATCGCCTTGTGCAACTTGGCGGAGCTGGCGATGGGCGCCGTGGCCGAGGCCACCATCCCGGTGTCACACCGGTGGATTCCGAAGAGCATGCAGACCGAATACCTGGCGAAGGCCAAGGGTCGCATGCAGGCCACGGCCACATTGGACCTGCCGTCGCCGCTGGGCGACAAGCAGGGCATCGAGGTGCCGGTGCGGGTGACGGATCCCTCCGGCAAGGAGGTCTTCGTCGCGCGCATCCAAATTTGGGTTACACCGAAGCGGTGACGGATTTCTCCGCGCTCCGCGAGGAGATGACGCGGGGGATGTCCGGCTCGACGAAGCACCATCGCACCTCGGGGCGCAAGTGGCGGAGGCGCGCCTCGAAGGCATTGATGGTGCCGCAGGCTGCGTCGATATCCATTTTGTAGGCAAATGCCAATTTGACGGCGACGAGCACTTCGCCCTGCCCTTGTTGCAAGGTGATGAGCGACAAGATGCGCTCGAGTTCCTCCATTTCGGAGACGACCTGGCGCACGGCCTTTTCCACATCGGGATCGGCCGATTCGCCAATCAAGAGCGACTTGACCTCCACCGCCAGGAAGACCGCCACGGCCACGAGGACCAGGCCGACCAAAAGGCTCCCCACGCCGTCCCACCGTCCATCGCCGGTCACCGCCGCGAGAACCAGGGCCCCCAGGGCGAAGATGAGGCCCAACGAGGCAGCGGAGTTTTCTCCGAAGATGACCACGAGGTCCGCGTCTTTGGTGGTGCGCAGGTATTCGAAGAAGGGAGTGGCGCCACGTTTTTCGTTGAGATCGCGAATGTTCGAGAAGGTGGACCAGCCTTCGAGCAAGAGCGAGAACACGAGAATGGCGACTCCGAGCCACACGCGCTCCACCGCCTCGGGCTCGTGGATCTTGTGAATGCCCTCGTAAATGGAAAAGACGCCGCCGCCCGTGAAGAGCATGAGCGCGACGAGGAAGGACCAGAAATACGCCACCCGGCCATAGCCGAGCGGATGCAGCGCATCGGGCTTCTGCCTGGCCTGTTTGACCCCAACGAGAAGGAGCAATTGATTGAGGCAATCCGCCCCCGAATGGATGGCCTCTGCGAGCATGGCGCCCGACTTGGTGAACACCGCCACCACACCTTTGGTGGCCGCAATGACCAGATTGACGAACAACGATTGCAAAATGTGCTTGGTCGAGTGCTCTTGGTCCGACATGGGGAGGGAAGCACTTTACGCGAAAGCACGAAGCGTTGTCGCGACGTCGCGACACGCCTGCGCACGTGACGAAAACGCGGCGTCTTTTCGACACGTGGCGGGTTACGTCCAAGAAACACATTGCAGCGGCGCGAAGTTCCGGCACCCTCGCGGGCAACTCGAATGAAGGCGCGTCTCTGGTCGTGCGTGGTTACGCTCGTGCTGTTCTCGTGGGGGCTGTTGGGTTGTGCCAGTGAAGGGAGGCCTCCCCATGTACCGCCGACGCTCATACCGCCGAGCCGCGGCGGGGCGGCCTGGGTAGAAATCACCTCGAAGCATTTTCGTTTGCTGACGGACGCACCGACGGAGGTCGCGCGTGAGACGTCGACGGAACTCGAGAGGTACTACGGGGCGCTCGAGGACAGCGCCTTCCGCGGCCCCGATCGCGTTCGCGCACGCGTTGCCGTGGTGCAGTTCTGGCACGAAGACGACTTTCGCGCGATCACGGGGACCCGGGTCGGCTGGTACACGCAGTCCGAGCACCCGCTCGATCTGGACCCATCGACAACGCTGGTCTTTTACGGTCCCTTCGTCGAGTCCTCGCGCCGGATGGTGCTGCACGAACTGACGCATCGTTTTCTCGCGCGGAGCGTGGGAGGGCTTCCTCCGTTTCTCGAAGAAGGCATCGCCCAGTACTATTCGACGCTGCGGCTCGATTGGGGGTCCGTTCATCTCGGCGAGGCGCTTCCACTGGGGTCGGTCGCTCGAGGCATTGTCGAGGACATGGATCAGCGGGTTGGGAGCGCATGGCGACAGACGTCGATGAGCGGCCCCATGCCGGACTTCATCACCGTCGCCACGGATTCGCTCCCGCCGATCTCGACCATCATGAGCTTGGATCGCCACGCCTTTCTCGGCGGCGACGCCCCCCTCGGTGAAAGCATGCGAACCGCGGTCGCGAACTCCCTCGCGGCCTGGGCATTCGTGCACATGCTGCACTTCGGTCCCCAGAGCTACCGAACCGCCTACGATACGTTCATCCACGACGTGTTGAACGGGAGGGCAGCACGGCAGGCTTGGGCCGATGCCTTTCGCCTGGTGCCCGAAGCGGCACTCGAACGCGACTTTCACGCGTACATGAAGAAGAAGGAACTTACGGCGGCGCGCTATCCGTTCACGCCGCGCCCGTTGGACCCCGTCGAGGCTCGCCGGACACTGCCCGAATCAGAGATCCATGTTCTCTGGGCGCGACTTCGAATGAGCAACGCGGCTTCCTTCTCGGTCATGTTCGACGATTCGGACGACCTTCGCGTCGAACAACAGCGACGTGAGGAGGCAGCCGCCAAGGACTTGGACGACGCGATCGCCATCGATCCGCAGTCCGCGGAAGCGCGCTTTTGGCGTGGACTCTTCTTGTCGCGGCGGAGGAACTTCGTACGCGCGGGCGACGACTTGCACGTGGCTCTGGGGATGGCTCCCGACGAGCCTAGGTTTCATCTCGGCCTGGCCGCGACGCTGTTCGAAGCCACGCGGGTAAAGCCGGACGACGCCAGCTTGCGCGAATTGGCCACGGAGGTGGCATGGTTGCAGGAACACGCAGCAGGTGCGTACGAGCTCGATTTTCTCGCGCGCTATCACCAGCGCGTCGGCGCCAAGGACGAAGCGCTGCAGTTCGCGCAGAACGCGATTCGAACGGATCCGACGTGCCGGCGTTGTTTGAATACGTACGCGAACGTGCTCTACGCGCAGGGCCACGTGAAGGAAGCCGTGGCGGCGAAACGACGATCCATGGACCTCGCACCCGACGTGGTGCTCCCGTTTCGCACCGTCGAGGAGCTCCGCTGCTTCGAAAAGAGGCCTACTCCCTCGTCGTGCCTCGTGAGCGAGAAGCCGTGACCCCAATGAGGATGAGATCGATGCCGGCGAGGAACTCGGCGAGGTCGTCGTGTTCGCGCATTTGGGTGGCGACGGTCCGCGTGAATGGATACTCGTGGGCGTCGAGCGCCTTCCACCGGGCCGACGTCGTCTCGAGAAAGTCGGCGCGGTTCACGGCGGGATCGAACAAGCGGGCGTTCGCGGCATTCTGGATGCTCACGCCGAGGATGTAGCTCAGAAGCGCCGACGCCGCGGTGAACTGGGCGGCGCCGGCTACCCCCAGCGCTTGCACTTGGCGCCCGATGCGCTCGAAGATCTGCAAGGTCGCGGTCTCCCACGGGGCGCGAGAAAGCTGTGCGCCCACCCATGGATGCGCATCGATGGTGTCGAACACGCCGACGGCGATCTTTCGGATCGCGTCGTGCGGCGAAGCGGAAACGAGGACTTCTCCCGTCGCGCGGGCGACGACGGCGTCGGTGGCGGCGACGAGTAGCTCGCTCTTGTTCGCGATGTGCCAATAGAGCGCGCCGGGGCCCGTCGTCAGCCGCGTGGCGAGCGCACGGAAGGTCAATCCGTTCTCGCCCTCTGCATCGAGTAGCGCGATCGCCGCTTCGACGATCCGCTCGCGGGAGAGCGCGTCCTCACGCCGTTCCGACCCGCGCGTTGCCTTGGCCATCGCCGCATCTTGACATATCTGGAACGGCGTTCCAAGTTATGGACTGGAACAACGTTCCACTATGAAAGGAAGCACATTTGACACACATCGCGATCATTGGTGCCGGACTCGGCGGGCTGACCCTCGCCCGCGTCCTGCACGTCCACGGCATTGCCGCCACCGTCTACGAAGCCGACGCATCGGCGGATGCGCGCACGCAGGGCGGCATGCTCGACATCCATGACTACAACGGACAGCTCGCGCTGAAGGCGGCCGGGCTGTTCGACGAGTTCCGCCGAATCATCCACGAAGGTGGCGAGGCTACGCGGGTGCTCGACCCGCACGGCAAGCTCCTTCTCGACCAGCCCGACGACGGCGGCGGCCGTCGGCCCGAGGTGCATCGCGGCGAACTGCGGCGCATCCTGATCGACGCGCTGCCCCACGGCACCATCCAGTGGGGGCGCAAGGTCACGGCCGTTCACCCGCTCGGCGACGGGCGGCACGCGCTGACGTTCGCAGACGGGTCGACCGTGATCGCGAGCCTCGTGGTCGGTGCGGACGGTGCCTGGTCGCGGATCCGTCCGCGGCTGTCCGAGGTGAAGCCCGCGTACGTCGGAACTTCGTTCATCGAGACGTACCTGTTCGATGCCGACGTGCGCCACCCGGCCAGCGCAAAGATCGTCGGAGGCGGGGCCATGCTCGCCATCGCACACGGCAAGGGCATCGTCGCCCACCGCGAGGCCCACGGCGTCTTGCACACCTACGTCGGGCTCACCAAGCCGCAGGCGTGGATCGCGAGCATCGACGTCGCCAACGCGGAGGCGGCGAAAGCTTGCGTCGCGGCGGAGTTCGACGGCTGGGCGCCCGAGCTCACCGCCCTGATCACCGAGGGTGAGACGGCGCCTGTCGTCCGAACGATCCATGCGCTTCCGATCGGACATCGGTGGAACCGTGTGCCCGGCACCACGCTTCTCGGCGACGCCGCGCATCTTATGCCACCCGACGGAAAGGGCGCCAACCTCGCGATGCACGACGGCGCCGAGCTAGGCAAAGCCATCGCCGCCCACCGAGGCAACGTCGAAAGCGCACTCGCCCAGTACGAGGAATCGATGTTCACCCGAAGCTCGAAAGCCGCGGCCGAGGCCGCGATCACCCACGCGCTCTGCTTCGACGACGCCAACGCGCCGCACGGTCTGATCGCCTTCTTGAGCGGAGCCTAATTTCACACGCAACGAAGTCGATGCCGCGGCCGATCCAATGGCGTGACATCCCGCAAACGGCCACAAACCTCGCACCGCGCGCACCTTCTCTTTTCCGGCCTCGTTCTTTTTGCCATGGCGATGGCCTTCACCGCGTCGGGCTGCAAGGCATCCCTCGTCCCCGCACGGCAGGGACTCCTGATGCGCAACGTGGAGTTGCCGGTACGCCAGATGGTGTACCCCTCGGGCCTCCGTGTCGTGGCGGAGCGCGATGCGCGAACCAAGATCGTCGGCTTGTTCCTGGTCGTGGGCGCCGGGTCCTCGAGCGATCCGCCCGGCAAGGAAGGTCTCGCCCATTACATCGAGCACTTGGCGTTTCGTTCGCGGCCTTTTGGCAGATCGGGCCTTCGGCGGCTCCTCGAGCGCGCGGGTGCGGGCGAATGGAACGCGTCCACGTCGCTCGATGCCACGGTGTACCACGAGGTCGGGCCGGCCTCCTCGTTGAACGAGTTGCTCCGGCTCGAGGGAGCACGGATGCTCATGCCGGTGGCGAAGATCACGCCGGAGACCCTCGCCGTGGAGCTCGACGTCGTCCGGAGCGAACTGCGCGAGCGCAACGAGACGGGCTTCATGGGCGAGACGCTCGGAACGCTGCAAAAGGCAGTATTTCCTGCGGGACATCCGTATGCGCGCCCCGTCATCGGAACGCACGAGAGCCTCACCTCGATCCAGGTCGAGGACATCAAGGCCTTTCTCGACGCACAGTATCAACCCGACAACATGACGCTCGCCATCGTCGGCGACATCGATCTCGCCACGATTGACAGCATCCTCAAGCAAGAGCTCCCGCCCGATCTTCTGCGCGCGCGGCCTTCCAAGCCGCGGCCGCCCTTTCCGGAACGGGCGCCCGAACCGCCCCCTCCCCCGCCGCAGCTTCTCTCGCGCAGCACCGCCGCCGTGGCAACGCCGGAGATCTGGATCGGATGGTCGCTGCCGCGCGCGTTCGATGCGGACACGCACATCGTCAGCATGATCGGGGACATGGCTGGCGAAGGACTCAACGCGGCCGCCGCTCGAAGCTGGTTCGGCATGGGGGACGCCGGGGTGCGCGACATCGTCTCGGTGAGCGCCGGCATCGTGCAAGGCAAAGATGCCTCGATGCTCGTGTGCCGTGTGACCCTTCAGGAAGGCGCCGACCCCGAGAGAAGTCTCAAGCACGTGCTCGACCAATTGCCCGAAATTTGGGACCAGGACATCGATCCCCTAGCCCAGCAGATAGGTCAGACCGTGTTCGGAAGTCGCCAGCGTGTGGCCGTGGTCAACATGCTCCTGGAAACGGAGAACATCGTCGAACATGGCACCACGCGGGCGCTCACGACGCACTTCACGAAGAATCCAGCTACCTACCAACGCAGCTACGACAAGGTCACGGCGATCGAGCCCACCGCGCTGGTCGATTATGCCCAGAAGTACCTCGACCGCGATCGTGCGCGGGCGGTGCTCTTCATGCCGACACCGGGCGGCCCGCGCGCGAACGCAAGGCCCATTGGTGCCCAGCAGCTCGGGGAGGAAGATGCGCTGCCCCTCCGCGTCGATCTCGAGCGGCTTGCCGCCATGGTGCCTTCACCGATCGCGAACGGGTATCAAGTATTCTCGCTGAAAAATGGGATGCAGGTGGCCATCGTTCGACGCGACGGAGCCCCCACCGCCTCCGTGCATTTGATGCTGCGTGGAGGGTTGGGCGCGGCGGAGAGTCCAGCCGCTGCGCTGGTCGCGATGCACTTGATGCGACGACCTCATTGGAATGCCCATGGCTCGCCCATGGAGTTCGGCGGGCAGATGGATCGAACCCTGAATCGGGACGGGTTGCACTATGTCCTCGACGGGTCCGCCGGGAACGTCGGCATGATGCTCGCAATCCTCGCCGAAAGCATTCCGGGGTTGTACGTGCCAAGTGATTCGTTTCGTCATTTTCGAAACTATCGCCTGCCCTATTTGAAGCTCGCCGAACGGAAGCCGGAAGAAGTCGCCTCCCGTTCCTTCTTGGCGAGCCTCTTGGCCGGGCATCCTTATGGGCGCTCCGCGACGGCCGACGATATCGACGCCTCGAGTCCGGGCGCGGCCGACGCCTGGATCGATGCGGCGCACGGCGCGCGAAATGCCGTGCTGGCCGTGGTCGGAGAGTTCGATCCGGCCGAGGTCACGAAGATCGTCCATTCGGAATTTGGCGATTGGGATCGAGGGAGCACGGCGGCCCCCCTGCCCCCTGGATACGAGCCACCGCAAACGGGGCCGCGGTCGGCCTCCCCGGCCATGAAGACCCTCGTCACGGAACGACCTGGTGCCACCCAGACGCAGATGCGACTTGGTTGCATTTTGCCGTCCGTGCACCGGGCCCTGGACGATGACCAGCACGACGTGGCCGCGCAACTCGTGGAGACACGGCTTGGCGAGGCGCTGCGGGAACGGGCCGGCGTAACCTATGGGATCCACGCGACCGCCTTCGCCTTGCGAGGCGGCACGGCCTTTCTCGATATCCAAGGAGCCGTCGAACGCGACGCACTCTCGACGGCCCTCACGACCATGCGAAACGCGCTGCAACGGGTCGGAGACACGGCCTCCGCCGAGAGCGAACTCGCGTGGGCCAAGCTTCGCGCGGCGCGCGCTCACACGCTTCGGGGTGTGACCAACCGTGGTGTCGCCCGCAGCATCCTTGGCCGGGTCAATCTGGGCTTCCCCATCGAAACCCTGAACTCCACGGCGGCCGATATCGCCGCGACGACGCCCGAGCGCGTCCGAGAGGACATCCACGCGTGCACCGCTGGAGGCCTCACCTTGTCGCTCGTCGGAGACGGACCTTCGATCCGCGCCGCCCTCAAGGACGCGGGGCTTCGCGCATCGTCACCTTGAACCAAGGCCCGATGTGCTCGATGTAGCGTTGCACGACGGCGGTGGCGATTTCATGGCCCGGGCGGGACCATAGATCGGCGTTGAAGATTTCGACTTCGATGTCGCCGTCGTAGCCCGCGGCGATGAGCGCGCGGCACAAGGGGGGGAAATCGATGATGCCGTCGCCCATGAGGCCTCGCGCGAGGAGGAGATCCTGCGGGACGGGGACGAGCCAGTCGGAAACTTGGAACGAGGCGATGCGGGCGCCGGCGCGGGCGATTTGGGTGAACACGTCGGGATCCCACCAGACGTGGAAGGTGTCGACGATGACGCCCACGTGCTCGACGGGGAACGATTCGGCAATGCCCAGGGCCTGGGCCAGGGTGGAGACGACGGCGCGCTCGGCGCAGTACATCGGGTGAAGCGGCTCGAGGGCAAGGCGGATCCCTGCCGCGGCGGCGTACGGTGCGAGCTCGGCGAGGGCATCGATGACCCGGCGGCGGGCGCCGGGGAGATCGCGATCGCCGGCAGGGAGGCCGCCCACGACGAGGGCGAGGCATGGCGCACCGAGTTGGGCGGCTTCGTCGATGGCGCGGCGGTTGTCGGCGAGCGCTTCACGGCGCGCCGCGGGATCCGACGCCGTGAAAAAGCCGCCGCGGCACAGTGAAGAGACACGGAGGCGCGCCTCGCGAAGATGCCGAACCGTGGTGGAGAGGCCATAAGCCTGCACGTGCTCTCGCCAAATGCCGATGGCCGGAATGCCTTCGCGCACGCACCCTTCGATGGCCTCGTCCATCGTCCAATGGCGCGTGGTCCACTGATTTAGCGAGAGGCGCGCCATCATGCCACGACGCCCGCGGTGGCCAGTAGCGCGCGCATGCGGGAGGCAGCGAGGAACGGATCGGGGAAGAGATCGGCGACGTCGGCGCGACGGAAGGCCTCCGTGAGGTGCAGAATGGAACGCGCGCTATGGGCGCCATTCACCATGACGAAGGCGTCTTGGTGGCCGCACAGCCAGGCCAGAAACACGATACCCGTCTTGTAGTGGTACGTCGGCGCGGCGAAAAGCCAGCGGGCGAGCGGCAAGGTCGGCTCGAACGCGGCCGCGTAGCCGGCGGTATCGCCCGCGTCGAGGGCGGCGAGTGCGACGGAGGCCGCAGGTGCAATCGGGTCGAAGATGCCGAGAAGCGCGTCGCTATGCCCCTGGGCATCGCCGAGGATCAAATCGGGGTAATTGAAGTCGTCGCCCGTGTAGAGACGAACACCCTTCGGCAAGCGCTGGCGCAGGCGGATCTCGTGCTCGCGGTCGAGAAGCGAGACTTTGACGCCGTCGATGCGAGACGCGTAATCGCGCACCAGCGCCAAGAACGATTCGGTGGCCTCGGCCAGGTCCTGCGAGCCCCAGTAGCCGCGAAGCGCCGGATCGAACATGTCGCCGAGCCAATGCAGGATGACGGGCCGCGTGAGCTGCCGGAGCAAGGCGCCGTAGACGCGGTGGTAGTCGCCGGGCCCGCGTGCGCACGCCGCGAGGTGCCGGCTGGCCATGAGGATGACGCGCGCCCCCGTGTCCTCGATGACCGCGATTTGCTCGAGGTAGGCGGCGACGATGGCATCGAGATCGGGGCTGCCCGCGCCAAGGTGATCGGTGCCGGCGCCGCACGCGAGGAGCGCATCCACGTTGGGGCCGAACGAGCGCGCCTCGGCGGCGCTGCGGCGGATCAATTCGCGCGTGGCGGGCCAGTCGAGGCCCATGTTGCGCTGCGACGTATCCATGGCATCGGCGACGCGCAATCCGCACTGCCACAGGTGACGGCGGAAGGCCATGGTGGCGTCCCAATCGATGGTGGCGGGCGCGCCCGGTGTGTTGTCGGCCAGCGGATCGGCGACGACGTGCGCAGCGGCGTAGGCGATGCGCGTGCGGGCAGGAACGTGCGGAATGCTCCAATCGCGCGGGGCACGCAAGGTGTAGCGTTCGAGGCTCCCCTCGGCCGTGGGCAACGTGATGGTCGGGCTCATAGTTCGATGCGCCGTCCTTCCGCCGAAGAGCGAAGCGCGGCCTCCGCGAGCGCGACGCCGCGCGCACCGGACGTCAAATCGAAGGTGTACGGCTCGTCGCTCAGCACATGGCGCAGGAACTGTTCCCATTGGACTTTGAATCCATTGTCGAATTCCTGATTGTCCGGCACCTCTTGCCATTGTTCGCGAAAGCGCTCGCGCACGGGCATATCCGGATTCCACACCGGCATCGGCGTCATGGTGCGGTGTTGCACGCGGCAGTTGCGCAGCCCGGCGATCGCGCTGCCCTCCGTCCCATCGACCTGCAATTCCAGCAACTCGTCGCGATGCACGCGCACGCACCACGAAGAATTCATCTGCGCAATCACGCCGCCACCCAATTCGAAGATGGCATAGGCCGCATCGTCGGCCGTGGCATCGTAGGCCCTACCCTGCTCGTCCCAGCGGCGTGGAATGTGGGTGACCGCCCGCGCGGTGACGGCACGCACGGGACCGAAGAGATGCTCGAGCACGTAGGACCAATGGCAAAACATGTCCGAGACGATGCCGCCGCCATCCGCAGCACGGTAATTCCAACTCGGCCTCTGGGCGCGCTGCCAATCGCCCTCGAAGACCCAATAACCGAATTCACCGCGCAAACTCAAAATGCGCCCGAAGAACCCCGCGTCGACGAGGCGCTTCAATTTGACCAGGCCCGGAAGGAAAAGCTTGTCGTGCACCACACCGGTTTTCACCCCCGCCTCACGCGCGAGGCGCGCCAAGGTCCGGGCCCCTTCCGCGGTGCTCGCGGTGGGCTTCTCCGTGTAGATATGTTTGCCCGATGCCACGGCGGCCTTGAGCGCTGCTTCGCGCGCGGGGGTCACCTGCGCGTCGAAGTAGATGCAGCCCGCGGGCGATGACGCGAGGGCCTCGTCGAGATCCGTGGTGCACTGCGCGAGCCCGTGGCGATCGGCGATCTCGCGCAACTTGCGCGCGTCGCGTCCGATGAGGACCGGCTCGAGTTGCACGCGGCTTCCGTCGGCGAGGAGAAGCCCTCCCTGTTCGCGAATGGCGAGAACCGATCGCACCAAGTGCTGCCGATATCCCATCCGGCCGGTAACACCATTCATCAGCACCGTGAGAGCGCGCGAAACCTGTGTGCTCATAGGGCTCCTCGACTTGAAACGTTTCTCGGGAAAGCGCTTTCCCAAAAACGCTAGCTCTCGGCCACGGTTGGGTCAAGAGTCGGGCGAAAAAGCGCCGCGAAACCACTTGACAATCCCGACTCGCGGACGCTACCTGGAAAACGCTTACCGGTCCAGGTGTCCCTACGCCCCCCGACCGACACAGGGGGAACTCTCGAGGTAGTGATGAGGTCCAGCACACTGCGTTACGTCGAAACCACGCTTTGGCTTGGTGAACGCGGTGTTTACCGGACGCCGCTGGATTGGGCTGCCGTGCAGATCCCTGGCATATCCATATTGAGAAGTCGCGAGTCGTTGCCGTAGGAGTACCTCCTGCCATGCGCAAATCGTTGATCCATCCGGGCGCCGGCCGTGACCGCGCCGACGTTTGCATCATTGGAGCGGGTCCTGCGGGCGCCGTGGCCGCAACGCGTTTGGCCGAGGAAGGGCTGAACGTGGTCGTGCTCGAGCAGGGCGATTGGCCGGATTATCGCAAGGCGCGGGGCGCGCATGCGGATTTCGAGGTCAATTCCGGCGCGGATTGGGCGTGGAATCCCAATACGCGAAGGTCCCCGTCCGATTATCCCATCAACGGCCGCGATGCCGATATCGACGTGGTGCTCTACAATGGGGTCGGCGGCGGCACGGTCATCTATGCCGCGCAGTGGCACCGCAATGCGCCGTCGGACTTTTGCGTGCGCACGCTCGATGGCATTGCCGACGATTGGCCGCTCTCGTACGAGGACCTGAGGCCCTATTACGAGCGGGTCGAGGTCGCGTTCGGCATCTCCGGGCTGGGGGGTGATCCGGCGTTTCCCGCGGGCGAAGGTCCACCGTTGCCACCGGTGCCACTCGGGGACATCGGCCGCCGCGTCGCCGCAGCGCACAATGCGCTGGGCTGGCATTGGTGGCCCGGCTCCAATGCGATCGCCACGCGGCCTTACGGCGCGCTCAAGCCGTGCGTGCAGCGCGGCACTTGCCTGTGGGGCTGCGCGGACGGAGCCAAAGCGAGCGCGGACCGCACGCATTGGCCCCACGCAGTCGACCTGGGCGTGCACCTCGTCACCGGCGCGCGCGTGCGGCAGATCACCGTGAATGACGCGGGCCTGGCCGACGGTGCCGTATGGATCGACCGCGACGGCAAGGAGCACGTCACCCGCGCGAGCGTCATCATCCTGGCCGCCAATGGTATCGGCACCCCTCGCCTGCTTCTGCTCTCCGCCACCCGCGGCCATCGCAACGGCTTGGCCAACTCGTCCGGCTTGGTGGGCAAGCGGCTCATGCTGCATCCCTTCGGTGTGGTGACAGGCCTCTTCCAGGACGACATGCACAGCACGCAAGGCCCGTGGGGGCAGCACTTGCACTGCTTGCAGTTCTATGAAACGGACGCCCGGCGGGGCTTCGTCCGGGGGGCCAAATGGGGACTGCAACCCACGGGCGGTCCGGTCAATGCCACACGCGGCTGGCCCTGGGGTCCGGACAATCCCGTGTGGGGCTCGAACTTCCACCGCAACGTGCGCGCGCGGCTGGGCCACTCGGCCATGTGGGGCATCGTCGCGGAGGATCTGCCGGAAGAATCGAACCGCGTCGAGCTCGACCCGGAGCTCACCGACGGGGACGGCATCCCTGCCCCGCGCATTCGCTACCGCGTGGGGGAGAACTCGACGAAGCTCATGGACTTCCACATCGAGCGGGCGCGTGAATCGCTGGAGGCCGCGGGCGCCTACCGCACCATGGTGGCCCCGTCGATCCGCGAGACCGGCTGGCACCAGCTGGGCACGGCGAAAATGGGCACCAATCCGGCCACCTCGGTGGTCGACCCGTGGGGGCGCACGCACGATGTGCCGAACCTCTACGTCTTCGACGGCAGCATCTGGCCGACCTCGTCCGGGATGAACCCCACCGCCACGATTGCGGCGATGTCGCTTCGCTGCACCGAGCACCTTCTCGAGCAGCGCCGCCACCAGCAGGTGCCGGCGTGAGCTCTCTGGATGATGCCGCGCGCGCGCGCTTGGCCGCGCTGGCCGATCTTCTCATTCCCGCCGATGGGGACATGCCGGCCGCGAGCGGCGCCGGTGTGGCGGGGGCCGGCGTGGATGCGGTCCTCGCGGCGCGCCCCGACCTGCTCGTGCCGCTGCACTTCGCGCTTTCCGTCGCGGCCTACGAGGACGCCGCGCACGCGCTGTCCGTCCTGCGCGACAAGCACCCGATGGAGTACACCGCACTCGGCGAGCTCGTGGCCGGTGCGTATTACCTCCATCCCGATATCCAACGACGCATGGGATACCGCGGCCGACAGGCCATCACCATCGAGATCGCGGACGGCACGAACGGTCCGATGGCCAAAGGCGACGCCGAATTGCTCTCACCCGTCGTAAAGCGCGGCCCCATCTGGCGGGCGGATCCACGGGGCCAAAAATGACGGTGGCGGAGCGTGCCTCCACGACCTCCGCCACGTCCGCACTCCCCCCCGATCAACGCCTCACCCCCGATCAACGCAACGCCTTCGTCGCCGCACTTTTGGGCTGGGCGATGGATTCGTTCGACTACTTTTTGGTGGTCCTGGTCTACGCGGACATCGGCCGTGACTTCGGTGTGGGCCTGCCCACCATGGCCTTTCTCACCACGGTCACTTTGGCCATGCGGCCGGTGGGCGCGCTCCTGTTCGGATTGTGGGCCGACAAAGTCGGCCGGCGCCTTCCGCTCATGGTCGACGTCGTCTTCTATTCCGCCGTCGGCTTCTTGTGCGCCTTCGCACCGAATTACACGGTGCTGCTCGTCCTGCGCCTGCTCTACGGCATCGGCATGGGCGGCGAATGGGGACTCGGTGCGGCGCTCGCCATGGAGAAGATACCGCCCGCGCGCCGCGGCTTCTTTTCCGGTGTGCTGCAGCAGGGCTACTCCATGGGCTACCTGCTCGCCTCCCTCGCGTACTTGCTGGTGCACTCGGTGCTCGGATTGAATTGGCGATGGCTCTTTGGTTTGAGCCTCCTTCCCGCGATGCTCACGTTGTTGATCCGACTCGGCGTGCGCGAGTCCGAGGTGTGGGAGAAATCGCGCGAGCAGCTTCGCGCCACCCGAACGTCATTGCGTGATGTCGTGTTTCAACGGGGGATGCTGCGACGATTTTTCTATCTCGTCACCTTGATGACACTCTTCGCGTGGATGAGCCACGGCACGCAGGATGTCTATCCCACGTTCCTGCGCGCCACGGCGAAGTCGGGCGCAGGGCTCTCGCCGGGCACCGCCACGTCGCTCGTCGTCGTTTACAACATCGGGGCGATGATCGGCGGGTTCACCTTTGGCGGGCTCTCGGAGCGCTTCGGGCGGCGTCGCACCATCGTGTTCTGCGCGCTTCTGGGTTTGCCCATCGTTCCTTTGTTCGCGTACGGGAGCAGCGTGGGTATGCTTTGCCTCGGCTCGTTCCTGATGCAGATCGCCGTGCAGGGCGCGTGGGGTGTCGTTCCGGCACACCTCTCGGAAATGTCCCCCGATGCGATCCGCGGCTTCTACCCCGGCGTCACCTACCAACTTGGAAACTGCATCGCCGCGTTCAACCTGCCCATCCAGGAATGGCTGGCGCAACATTACGGCTATCCGTTCGCGCTCGCTGCGACCGTCGTCCCGACGTTGGCTCTTCTCGCACTCTGCGCGGCGCTTGGAAAAGAAGCGAAGGGCATCGCCTTCGGCAAAGGGTGACGGACGCGCCCGATGACGGCCATCATCTTTTTGACCTGAAGGTAACCCGTCCACTAGACGCTTTGCCAACGTGCGGCCCTATGGACGCCGTCGGAGGATGACCGTGATCGTAGACGCTTTGAAAGCGCCCAGGATCGATTGCCCCTTTCCATCGGCAATTCATCCCAGCGCACGCGGCATGGAAGAGCATTTGCTCGCATGGGTGAAGGCATTCGACCTTGCGCCGAATGCCCATGCGCTCGCGCGATTTCGCCGCGCCCGGTTAGGCGAACTCGCTGCGCGCACCTATCCGTCGGTTGCCGACATCACGAGGAACAGCGAATGGCTATCGCTTCTTTTTCTGGTCGACGAGCGATTCTGCAATCGCGATAACACTCCCGATCGCCATGAAATCGTTTCAACGAATGACGAATTGCTACGCATGCTCCCCATGCATCTCGGCCCCACGCCCGCGCCGCACACGGGGCTGGCCGCGGCGCTCGCTGGATGGTGGCGTGACGTGGGGCCGGCCATGTCGCTCGGGTGGAGGCTGCGGTTCGTCGGCCACGCCGAGCAGTGCTTTCGCACGTACGAGCAGGACTTGGCCAACGAGCGGTACGGGATCCCTCCGCCCTTGCGCACGTACGTCGAGTTTCGCCGGCAAAGCGGGGCGGCGGAGACGGCGCTCGATTTGATCGAGTTTGCCGAGGGCGCGGAATTGCCCGAGCAGACGGCCCACTGCCCGCAGGTGCACGCGCTGCGGACGGCCACGAACGACATCGTGTGTTGGACGCACGATCTTTTGTTCGTGGCGAAGGAGCGCGCCCGTGGTCGGATGAACAACCTCGTGGCAGTGTTGTGGCAAGCTTGGGGAGGAAGCTGGCAAGACTCCGCCGAGCGCGCCGCCGGCATGATCGCCGCGCGCTACCGTGATTTCGCCATTGCCGAGGATTCGCTGTGCCGGCGTTTGGATGCCGTGGAGTGGGAGCACGTCGAGCGCGCGGTGCGCGGATATCGCAATTGGATATCCGGAAGCCACGAATGGCATCTACGTTCGCCGCGCTACATTCGGCAAAAGTTTCATTTCGACCGGATCCACTAATGATGGAGGTGGCAGCCCGAGCGGGCCGCCGGCATCGAGCGCGGGGGTCGACCCGGCGGACGGCCGCTCGCGGGCCGAGGTGCCGCAGGTCGTTGCCTTGCCGATGATCGCGGACGGGCGCTGACGGGGCAGTTCTCCCCTTCTCGTTGCGCTTTGCCACACGCAAAAGCGATATCACTGGAAACGGCGCGCTATTTTCGCATTTGGATGAACGGCGCCCGCGGGATGTCGCGGACCTCGTGCGGGCCCGCGCGATGCATGGGAGAAATTCCCCCCCCGATGCGTTCGCCGTTCGCGACGCGTCATCTCGTGAGGTGACTCATGATCCGCAGCAATCAGACCGTCCTGGTCGTCGGTGTTCTGGCGACCTCGGCGATGCTCCTCCTCGGATGCAGCAACAAGAAGGCCCATCCGAGCGCGTCCTCGACCACGCAAATCACGTCGGAGACGCTGGTGCGCACCGAACCACGGAGCGCATCGACCGACCCGCGCGAGAACTACGCGAAGGTCGCACGAGGAGATCTCGACAATCTCGATCGGCGCATTGGACTCTTGGAGTCGCGCCCCGCGGGATTGACCGCGGGCGAAAGGACGCGAACGGCCAACGATCTGCGCGAAGTCCGCGCCAAGCTGCGCGAGCTCCGCCGCCGCGTCGAAGCCGTTTCCTCGATGCAGCCTGCCGTCTTCGCCATGGAGCAAGACCGCCTTCAAACCGACTGGGACACGCTCAACGCGAAGGTCGAGCGCATCGGCGATCGGCTATCCTCGAAGCCGTAAAGCGAATCGAACCGCCAAGTCCATCTTGGCGTCTTGGCGGTTGGCTCCTCTGCGCTGCCTATTTCGCCGCTTTGCCGCCCCATAGCTCGGGGAAGCCGGGCATTTTTTGGCAGCCGCACATGGCATAGAACGTCGGCGGCAAATGCGGTGTGATGTATTCGCTCAACGTGTCGCCCGTGATCTCGGGCTGCGGAAGGATCCACTCTTTGGGAACCTGTTTGCCCGAGAGAATGTCCACCGCGGCGAGGATGGCCGTGCGCCATTGGTAGACCGGATAGGTCGGCGCCATGGCGGTCCATCGGTTCTTCTGCCACGCCTGTAGGAAGGCGTTGTTGTCCTCGCCCGTGATGGGCGGCACGTCGAGTCCCGCATCCTGAAAGGCTTCGGCCGCTGCCTCGGTGGTGTCGCCGGCGTCCATCCACACGCCGTCGATGGCGGCGTAGCGGTGCAGGTAATCGCTGACGATCTGCTTCGTTTTGGCGGGATCGCTGCCGGTGAATTCCATGCCGATGACCTGGATGCCCGCCTCGTTGAACACGCGCTGGGCCCCTGCCCAGCGATGCTCGAGCACGTCGACCCCGGGCAGGATGCGCAGCGCCAGGACTTTGGCGCCCTTCTTGACTTTGCTCACGATGAAGTTGGCGGAGCTGACGCCGAAGAGGAACCCTCCAATCGGGTGGATGAAGGTCACCGGGCAATCCGTACTGACACCGCGGTCGAAGCCGATGACCGGGATCTTCTTGCAGGCCTCGTTCACGACGGTGGTGAGCGGGCCGGTGGTGTTGGGCGCCACGATGAGCGCGGAGCAGTTTTGCGTGAGCAAATCCTGAATGTCCGATATCTGCTTCTCGTCCTTGCCGCCCGCGTCCACCACGGTGAACTTGCCAATCTGCGGGTGAAGCTTCACCTCCGCCTTCATCGTGGCAAAACCCGCGGTGCGCCAGGGGTTGGTCAGCGAGGCGTTGGAGAAGCACACGTGCCACGGCTCTTTCTTTTTGTACTTCGCCGTGTCGACGTACACGGGGTCGATGGCTTGCGTCCACGGGGTGGATGGATCGCCGGTGGCCGTCGCCTTGGCTTGTTGCAACTGCTTGTCGTATGCAACCGCATCGAACCACTTCGAGGGTTCGGCCGCGTTGGTGGCCGTCACGGACGAAGCGGTCGCTGCCGGCTTGCCCTCCGCGCCCTGGTTCGAACTGCCAGAGTCTTTGCGGCAGGCCGTGATCATCGCGGGAATCGCGAGCAGGAGCAACGAATATGCGGTCGGTTTCATGGGACCCCTCCGAAACGTCAGGAACTGCGCCGGCGTGCGCTGTAAGAGAACAACGAGGAGAGGGCGACCGCGCCGATGATGATCGCCCCCTGAAAGGCTTGGCGCACCGGATCGGCGACACCGAGCAAGTTGAGCCACGTGAAGATGGCCTGGAGCGCGAGTGCGCCTGCGGCCGCAGGAACGACGGCCCCGCGGCCGCCGCCGAGAACGACACCGCCGAGGACGGCGGCGCTGATCGCTTGAAACTCGTAGCCGCGCCCCGCCTGCGGGGAGACGCCCACGATGCCCCCCAGCACGATGCCCGCAACGACGGCGAAGAGCGCGGAGAGCACGAAGGCGAAGATGCGCACGCGCGCCACGTTCACGCCGGAGAGCGCCGCGGCGCGCGGGTTGGCCCCTGCAGCCACGAGCTGGTAACCGAAGTTCGTGCCGTGCCGGAGCCACGTTGCCATGGCCACGAAGACGACCATGACCAGGACGGCGTAGGGCAACCGCTCGAGCCAAGGGATCCCCGTGAAGGCGCCGCGACCGAACGCGCGGAGGTTGTCCGGCACGTAGCCGAGCACCGCGCCGCCCGTCCAATAGAGGACGGCGCCGGAGAGAATGAGCATGGTGCCCAAGGTGGTGATGAACGAGGGCACGGCGAGCTGGGTGGTGACGATGCCGTTGACCAAGCCCACGACGATACCGAGGCCGAGCAGGGCGGGAACGAGCCACCACGTTTTGTCTTCGTCGCCATTGCCAACACCGGCGGCGATGGCGACCACGACCGTCACCAAGGAGCCGATGGAAAGATCGAACTCGCCCGCGACGAGCACGAAGAGCTCTCCCACGGCGAGCAGCATGAGCGGAGCGGCAAAGCGGACCAACCCGAGGAGAACCGGCGGCCTCGTAAACTGCGGGTTCTGAACCATGATGGCCACGACCACGCCGAAGAGCACGAGGAACACCGGCGCAATGCGAAGGACGGCGCTCATGCGGGCACCCGCCTTCGCAACCTTTGCAGGAACGCGCGGCCGAGCAAGCCTTCACCGCGGGCCATGCCGTAGGCGGCGACGGCGCCAATGAGGATGACACCGCGCGCGATGTCTTGGACGAAGGTGTTCACGCCGAGCTGGTTCAGCGCATTGTCGACGACGGCGAGCACGAGGACACCGCCCACCGTTCCCAGGATCCCCCCTCGCCCGCCCATGATGGCCGTTCCACCCAGGACAACGGCGCCCACCGAATCGAGCTCGTAGCGTCCATTGGGCCCGATCCACGGTGCGGCGGAGCCCACACGACTGACGAGAAACAGCGCGGAGACGACGGCGCAGAGGCTGCACGCGACGTGCGCGAGAACCACGACCCGCGCCGAGCGCACACCGGAGACGCGCGCGGTCTCTTCATCGCCGCCGACGGCCATCAAGTGGTATCCAAAGCGCGTTTTTCGCACGAGGTACCACGCGCCCGCCGCCATGGCTCCAAAGAGCAAAACCGCGTACGGAATGGGACCGATACCGCTGTAGCCGAGTTGCTGAAAGCTTTGGGGCACCGAGCCCGTGACCGAGGTGAAACTGTTCTCGAGCGCGCCGCGCATCAGCAGCCCGGTGGCGAGGGTCGCCATGAAAGCGTTTACTTTCACGCGCGTCACGAGCAGTCCATTGACCGCGCCAACGCCGGCCCCGATCCCCAACGCCAACAGCACCACCGGCGCGATCATGGAGGTTTGCCCCTGCATCTCGTACGACGTGAGCACCGCCACCACGCTGATCAGATAGGCCACGGAGAGATCGATCGAGCCCGCGAGCAGCACGAGACTTTGCCCCACGGCGACGATCCCCAGTGCCACGGACCTCACGAGCAAATTGCGCAGGTTATCGACACCGACAAACGCATTCCCCACCCCGAGCCACGCCAACACGAACAACCCCGCCAACACCCACCAAATCCCCCACCCCTTCTCGTGCTCGTGCTCCTTCTCGTGCTCGGGCACGGGCACGATCTCTCTTCTTCCTCCCTCACCCGAGGCAACCCCCAAAATCTCCTTCTCGCTCGCCCCCGGTTCGAGCTCCCCGGCGATGCGTCCTTGTCGCATGACCAAAATGCGATCGCTCATGCCGATGACCTCGGACAACTCCGACGAGATCATCAAAATGGCGGCCCCCTCCTCGGCCAGCGCACGCATTTTCTCGTGAACGGCCGCCTTCGCGCCGATATCGATCCCGCGGGTGGGCTCGTCGAACAGCAGCACGTTGGGCCGCGTGGCCAGCCACTTCGCCAGCACCACCTTCTGCTGATTGCCGCCGCTGAGAAACTGCACGGGCACCTGCAGACTCATCGCCCGCACGTCGAGTCCCGCGAGCAAGGCCGCCGTGGCCGCGGTTCCGCGAACGGCGTCCTTCTTCTGACCGCTCTTGCGGCGCAGCGCGCGCACGGCGAGCTTGGCATTGTCCAGCACCGACTCGCGCGCAAGCAGTCCCTCGGCCTTGCGGTCCTCGGTGAGAAACGCGATGCCCGCGTCGATGGCCTCTCTCGGTGAGGTCAGCGGGATGGGCCGCCCGTCCAACTCGATGCCACCCGACGTGAACGGCTCGGCCCCGAAAAGCGCGCGGGCCAGCTCCGTGCGGCCCGCCCCTTCGAGACCGGCCACGCCGACAATCTCGCCCGCCACCAATTCGAGATCGATGCCCGACAGCCGCGCATTTCCTCCACCGCGCACGCGCAACCGCGTCTGTCGCAGCGGCGGCGGGCGCGTACGGCGCGGCGGGTAATACCGATCGAGCGTGCGGCCCACCATGAGCTCGACCAGCTCGCCCGTGGTGACGTCGGCCGGTGCGACGTCGGCCACCGTCGCGCCGTCTTTGAGGACGGTGATGCGCGTCGCCAGGCGGAATACCTCTTCGAGGCGATGCGAAATGTAAACGATGGCAAGTCCTGCGGCGCAAAGCTCGCGCACGATGGTGAACAACGATTCCACTTCGCCCGGCGAGAGCGCGGCAGTCGGTTCATCCATCACGAGAACACGCGCGTCGAGCGAAAGCGCTTTTGCAATCTCGACCATCTGCTGCTGGGCTACCGAAAGGTCGCGCACCCGCGTATGCGGCGACATGGACCGATCGACGCGCAACCGCGCGAGCAGCTGCGCCGTCGCTCGATGCATGGCCCGGGCGTCCACCCGCGCGGCCGATCCGGGCTCGCGACCGAGAAAAATGTTCTCGGCGACCGAGCGCTCCGACAAAAGGCGAAACTCTTGAAAGATAATGGCTACGCCCGCGCTTTGTGCGGCACGTGGATCGCGAAAATGCTCCTCGCGACCGTCGATGAGGATTGCGCCTTCATCGGCTCGGTGAACGCCCGCGAGGATCTTCATCAAGGTCGATTTGCCAGCGCCGTTTTCGCCGACAATCGCGCGGACCTCCCCCGGGGCGCAGGTTAGATCTACGCCCTTGAGCACTTGGACGCCGAAAAAGCCTTTCCGAATGCCCCGCATCTGCAGCCGCGACTCCAACGTCGGCTTCGGCGGAGCCCCCACGGGTGTCTCGCTCACCCTTTGCCCTCCTATTCACGGGGACTATGGCAGTGGCCCCTGGGTCTGGCAAGCGCTTACACCGCTGATTTTGCGGGGATTTGCCGATGATTGTCGACGGGCCGATGCGTCACGCACACCCGGCACCGTTCTGGGGGTATTCTTATAACGAGAGCGATAGGGTGAAAAAAAGCGCGCCGAAACAAGGTCGACAGGAAGGGCGGGCCGCGACAATCGCGGACGTGGCTCGCATGGCCGGAGTATCGGTGGCCACGGCATCGCGAACGGTGAACCGCACGCGCCCCGTCGCCGCAGATTTGCGGACCAAGGTTCTGGCCGCGGCGAGGCAACTCGGTTACTCGCCCAATCCGCATGCACGCGCACTCGCGCAGGCGCATGACACGACGGTGGGCGTCATCGTGCACGATGTGAGCGATCCCTATTTCTCCGAGATCGTGCGCGGTATTCTGCAGGCCACGTCGGACGATGGGCAGATGGTCCTCATCGGGAACACGTACCGCGATCGCGAACGGGAGCTCGCGTACATGGCGGCCTTCCGCGCCCGCCGGACGAGCGCCTTGATCCTCGCGGGCAGTGGGATGGAAGATCGGGAGTTCGGGGCGAAGATGACCCGGCAGATCCTCGACTTCGAGGCCGCGGGCGGGCGGGCCGCGCTCATCGGGCGGCACTACGCGCCGGGCGACGTGGTGATGGCCGACAATCTGGGCGGGGCGCGCGCGCTGGCGATGCACTTGGCGGAGCTCGGGCATCGGGTCATCGGGGTCATCTCCGGTCCGGCCGGGCTCACCACGACGCACGATCGCCTGGCGGGCTTCCGCGCGGGGCTCGCCGAATCGGGGCTTTCGCTTCCCGACGAACACGTGGCGGTGGGCGGCGACTTCACGCGCGATGCCGGATTCAGCGGCACCGTGGAGCTTTTGAAACGCGTTCGACGCATGACCGCGATTTTCGCGATGAACGACATCATCGCCGTCGGCACGCTCACGGCACTGCGGGAGCGCGGGGTACGGGTGCCCGAGGAGGTCTCGGTCTGTGGCTTCAACGACATTCCCTGGGCCCGGGATCTCTGGCCGCCGCTGACCACGGTGCACTTGCCCATGTTCGAGATGGGCAAGCGGGCGCTGGAGTTGGCGCGCATGCCACGCGCGGCAGAAATCCGCGTGGAGCACCTGCCCACTCGCCTCGTCGTCCGCATGAGCACGGCGCCGGCGGCCCGCTGATCTTTTTTCGGCGAGCGACGTCACGGGCTTCGGAGGTGGATCGTCTTCCTCTGTGAAAAGGAGATGTTCCCGTGAAAGATACCCTTCGCTACGACCAATCGATCCCCGACGTGCTCCAGGCCTTGCAGAACGTGCATGCGGTGATGGACAAGCACGGCTTCGATCGAAAGCTTCATCACTTGGTGCTGCTTCGGGCGTCGCAGATCAACGGCTGCGGGTTCTGCGTGCAGCTGCACACGAAAGAGGCACGGCAGGACGGGGAAACCAACGAACGGCTCGATCGGGTCATCGTGTGGAAGCACGTGAGCGATTTCACCGAGCGCGAGAAGGCGGCGCTGGCTTGGACGGAGGCGCTGACCAAGCTCGACGAGCATACCGATCTCGGGGCGTTGCGCGCCCAATTGCGGGCACACTTCAATGAACAGGAGATTGGCGTTTTGACGTCGACCGTGGGCATGATCAACCTCTGGAATCGACTGCAAATCGCGAGGCACTGACCAAGACCATGACGCTTCCCTCCTTTGGCTCCTTTGGCTCCGACATCGAGGTATTCGAGGAAAGCCGCTCCACCCTTTTGGGCTTGGCCTACCGCATCCTCGGGTCACGCGCCGACGCCGAAGACGCGGTGCAGGACACGTTTCTCAAATGGGAACAGGCGAGAAAAGACGCGGAGCCGATCGAGACGCCGGCATCGTGGTTGATGACGGTCTGCACGCGCCGGTGCATCGATCTGCTTCGTTCCGCACACAAAGCGAGGGTCGATTACGTGGGAACCTGGCTGCCCGAACCGATTGCCACGAAGACGGAGCCAACGTCCGAAGAGCACATGGCGTTGGCCTCGTCGTTGACCACGGCCTTTTTGCTTTTGCTCGAGCGGCTCACCCCCAAAGAACGGGCAGCGTATCTGCTTCACGAGATCTTCGAGATTTCCTATCCGGAAATCGCCAAAGCGCTCGACATGCAAGAAGCCGCCTGCCGCAAACTCGTCTCGCGTGCGCGCACCACCGTCGACCGCCCGGAGGTGCGCCACACGGTGCCGCGCGCAAGGCAGGAGCAACTGCTCGACGCCTTCGAGGGCGCCATCGTCCGAGGCGACATGGCCTCCCTGTCCGCGCTGCTCTCCGACGACATCGATCTCCACGCCGACGGCGGCGGCAAGGTACCCACGATCCAACAGATTCTGCGCGGCAAGGACGCGGTACTCGCCTTCATCGGCAAGGTCGTTCAACCTTCCTGGAGCGCGAACCGCTGGGTCCCCGTGGACATCAACGGCGGCCGCGGCGTCCTGTTGGAGGACGATGGCAAGATCGTCGCCGCCATGTCGTTCGCGTACGACGAGAGCGGAAACCTCGCCGATATTTTCGTGGTGCGCAATCCGGACAAGCTGGCCCGCTTGCGTGAGGAAGCCATCGAGTAGGCGGTTTGGTGCGGGATCCGGACCGATGCGCGGATTAGCTGGTGCGACCTTCGTGACCCAAATAAGCTTCAGATTTCAGGACGTAGTCCGGCGTCGTCGCCGAGTGCCACCACGCGCTCAACTGGCTCACTCGCTTCCAAGATGCCGATTGGGACGACGTCGACACGCCAACATAGCCGCCTAACCCTGGACGCCCCCCTTCTGGCCTGCGCCATGGTGTGCCGCCACGATCGGCAAATCGGGTGCTTCTTCGGCGCATCGTGGGGTGCTCGCCGAGATCGTGATGGTCCCGGTCGCGGCAAAAAGAACATGCTGGGCGGCCCTCGTGACTCCGCGTAGGGCCCAAGTTCGAACGGCTCCTATTGGTACGGAGCGTGCGTAGGCCGCCCGCATGAAAATCTTGTTGCTGGTTCTTTCTTCCCTGTTCACCCTCACCGTCGCCTGCTCGTCGTCAACGAGCTCGGACACCCCGGATCCCTCCGACGCATCGAGCGACGCACCGTTCGAGTCCGGAAGAAACGATGCCATGTCCGTGGTTCTCAGCTACACGTATGGCAATCAAATCACCGGCAGCACGCTCGAAATCCTTGCGAACGGTACGGTCTCCGGTACCGAGAGGACTTGCTGCCCGCCAAAGATTGAACCGACGTCACCGAACTCTTTGTCGGCCGACGCGCTCAACACGCTCCTTTCGCAAATCGAGACCGCGGCCGGCACGCAGCCCACCGTCACCGAAAAAGATGCCGGCCAGGCGGGCGACAACTCCGGCGCGCTCATTGTCTATGCGGCGAGCGGGGCCCGGGTCATCATCCGTGAAGTCTCGAACTCACGGGACGGCGCCATCGAAAAGGCGAATTCCTCGCAAGCCGCCACCGCAATTCGCGGCCTCGTGAACGGATACGTGGCGGTGGATATCGAGTGAGTCAATGTGATGAGATGACCGTGATTTAAAAAGAACGCTGCACACGCTCGGATGAAAAAAAAAAAAAAACCCGATGCCGACGAACCTTTGCGGAAAGCGTCCGGATGCGAGAACTCAACAGCAGCATCATTGCGACGGAATTCAGCTCAAGTATCGAGGCCGCGCAACGAGACTACTTCGGGTTGCTGGAGCGACCTTTCGCACTCAAGGACCCTCGCCTTGTGGACAGGTGCGACTCCCCCTCTCGAGACGCTCCTGCGTGAGTCGCTCTCGATGTTAACGTGATGTCGCGTTACCGTGGTGCACTGAGCCGGTGAAGTGTGGAGCCGATGCGATCGAGCACTTCGTCGCCCGCTTTGACTTCGCTGGCAGGCACGTATCCCCAGGAGACGGCCACGCGCACGGCGGCCCGTGATTCGCTGTTGGAACCCGCCGCCATCCGGAAACGAGCGGTGCGGTAGCCGCCTCGGCTGCGGTTGCCCTCGGCAATGTGCATCGCCATCGAACGGAGGGCCGCGCGAAGCTGGTCGGCCAGTTCGCGATCGCAACACCGGATACGTTCGACTGTGGGGCGAAGGACCGCGATGGCATTGATGGCCAGTTCGATGGCATGAAAGCGGTCGTCGCCGTGGAACAGATTGGTTTGCATACGTTTTCCAGCGAATAGAGAAATCAACGAAGCCAATGACAACGATGTCCGACTCCGACTCCGACTCCGAGGCGGACCCGCCCCGCGCCGCGCGGAGTGACAGCCGGATTGGGAGAATGGGCCAATCGGGGAGGCTGGCACGAGCACGGCGCTTGGGGCGGGTGGCGTTTGCGAAGCAAACGCCGGGTGGGGCATCCTCTCTTCTATTTCAATGACCAGAAGGTCTTCTATTTATCTAAATTCGTCCATTTAAATTTCAAATGAAGTCAACTCTATTTAAATAAACTGAATTTCATTCTTCTAGAAATGACGCTGCGCACGTGACGCGGGCGTTGGCCCAGTCGGCGTGGTCGCTGTTGGTGGTGTCGGTGCCGCCGGCGACTTCGAGACGCAGGTCCGTTCGACCCGAAATGTCGACGCTGACGTTCTTGGTGGCGGTGCCGGATTTCATGACGCCGCTGTCGTAAAGGAGTTTGCCGTCTCCCCAGACTTGGAAGATGCCACTGGCGGCGGCGCTGGAGACTTCGTCGTCGATGCCGATGTTGGCGGTGAACGTCGAGCAAGCGCCGTTCGGGCGAAAGCTGATGGCCGATGGGGAATGGACACCGAAGCCCTTGGTGTACGTCGTCCCATTCAGGGTGAGCGTCTTTCCATCGCCTGCGGCTTTTTCGCCGTTGCTCTTGTTGCGCTCCACGGGGCCCCATCCGTTGGTGGAGTAGGCCCAGGGTTGGTCGCTGAGGTAGCCCGTCGATACCGCGGGATCCGTCCCGACGATGCGCAACAATGCCAAACCGTGGGCGGGCACGTTGACGCTGTACGAGTTGGTGAAGGTTCCGCGATCGGCGCGGGCCCAAACGTCGCGAACGGTGGCGCTGCCCGCGAGCAAACCGATTTGGGTCCAGCTGACCGAAATGGTGGCCGTGGAGTCGCCGCGGTTGAACAGGCCCACGGCGCGGGTGCCGCGTTGGCGCGTCGGCTTGTACCAAACCTGACGGCCGGCTCCATCGTCGGCCGCCTTGATCGCTTGGTACGCGAGGCCGTCTTGATCGATGTCGAGCACCTCGGGGTGCGTCAAGATCGCTTTGGTGGCGCTGCTCATGCTGCGAACGTCGTTGCCCGCGATGAGCGGCGAGGACACGAGGGCCCAGAGGCCCATGTGCGCGCGGTATTCCGTATCGGTCAATCCGCCATTGCCGACTTCGAGCATGTCGGGATCGTTGAATCCACCTGGCACGGTGGCACCGGGAAAGCGCGCGTTGCCGTCGAAGACGCTGAGCACGCGCGCCCATTGATCACGGATGTCACCGGTCGTGCGCCATTGATGCGCAGCGTAAGGCCCCCACGACCACGGCTCCTGAACGCCGCCGTTGTCGCTGGCGCTGAGGACCATCGGCCGGCCGGACGCACGGATGGCCGGAAGCCAGCGGCCGAAAAGCTCGGCTAGATCTGCGCCGCTTGGAACGTTACAACGATCGGCCTTGATGTAGTCGACACCCCACGAGGCGAACTTGGCGACGTCTTGGTTCTCGTGGTCCATGCTGCCGGGCGTCTTGCCGGTGCACGTGGCCGTGCCGATGGAGGCGTAGATGCCATATTTGAGTCCCTTGGCGTGGATGTAATCGCCAATGGCCTTCATCCCACTTGGAAACTTGTTCGGATCGGCCCGCAGGTTGCCGCTGCCATCACGCGTTGCGGCAGACCAGCAGTCGTCCAAGGTGAGATTCACGTAGCCCACGGCCGCGAGTCCGCTCGATACCAGGGCGTCGGCGGTTTGCTTGATGAGCGTCTCGTTGATGCCGCCGCACGCGAACTTGTTCCAACTGTTCCACCCCATCGGCGGGGTGGGCGCGAGGCCATCGTTCGCAGCCGTCGCCGTTCCGGGCATTGCACTCGCGACCAGGATTCCGAACCCCGACGCGACCATCCACATCCGACGTTTGACCATGGGTGTGTCCCTCCTGAGTCGTCCGCGGAGTCCAAGAATTGGACCAACGGTAACCGGTGTCATTCGCCCATGTAAATCGAAATCGCGATTCGCTTGACCCATGATCCGGTCGATCAGGCATGATCGACCCGATCGGTGTATGCGACATATACCCCTCCGATGATAACCATCATCGTTACGTCACGCACGACGCCCCGCGTCGCGTGTACGCTCGCTGCGCCATGAACCGACTCGCCATCCCGCTGACGATGTTCGCCGTGCTTGCCAACGATCCCCCGAAGGACGTGCCGCTCATCTTCCAGAGCGTGCCCAATGGACTCGTCGCCGATGTCTCGGGCGCCGAGATGAAACAAGGGCAAACGATTTTGGAATATGGATACGCCGCCGCCAAAAACCAACAATGGTGGCTTCAACAGAATGGCACCCATTACAAAATCAAGAGCAACGTCAACGGCGCTTGGTGCATGACCCGCGCCGCCGATGGCGATCAAGCGAAAGTCGTTTTGGGAGGCTGTGATACGTACCTCGCCGACTGGGACGTACTGCCTCTCGGCGGCGACCGATACCGCGTCAAAGATCCCAATGGCGCATTCTACTTGCACGTGTGGAACGAGGCGCCGACCAGCGGGCGTGAGCTGGTCACCAGCGCGAACGACGGCGTCGGCTCGGAATGGTACCTCTCGGGGCTCACCGTGCCGCGCCGGGCGATGCCCTCGGATCCGCGGCTCGACCAGGTGACGTTCCTCACGACGCACAATGCCTTCGCCAACACCGATGAAGGCTTTTGGGGCCGATTTCCCAATCAGTCCTATGGCCTTCGTTCGCAGTTGGACCAGGGCGTGCGCGCCCTGCAGCTCGATGTCTATGCGTACAATGGCGGGGTGCGCATGTGCCACGGTAGCTGCTGGGGCAACGAACGCACCTTTGGCGCGGGGCTCGCGGACGTCCTCGCGTTCCTCAACGCGAACCCCAGCGCCATCGTCACCCTGTTCCTCGAAGACTACACCTCGGTGGACGAACTCCGCGCCTCGGTGGAATCGGTCGCGGGACTATCCAACGTGATCTTTCGGCCCGACCAAAACGGCGTGCGCCAGAATGGCTGGCCGACGGTATCGCAGCTGATTGCTCAGAATCGGCGATTGCTCATCTTCTCGCAGCGGCCCGGGCGCGAGGCGTACGGCGTCATGTACGATCGCGATTGGACCGTGGAGAATTACTGGACCCTCACGAACTCCGGAAACGATATGCGGTGCTACAGCCGATGGGGCGAGGTTCCGCTCGGCAAAGAGGAGCCGGGGTTCGTGCGGCTTCACGTGATGAATCAGTATCGCGACATTCCCAGCGAAGGAAACGCCGGCGCCGACAATGGCTCGAAGCTACGCGATCGCGTGGAGCGGTATTGCGGCCCGATTGCCCGCCGCAAACCGAATTACGTGGCGGTGGACTTTTTCCAGAAGCCCGAAGGCGGCGCTACCAAGTCGCTCATTTCGGAGATGAATACGTATTGGTAAACAGCGCATGGATGTTGTCGTCTAGAAACGCCTCGAACGTGCGCGGCTCGCGTCCGGTGAGCTCGCGCACGGCGTCGGTTCTGCGCGCGGCGCTGCCCGATGCGAGCATGGTCATCATCTTGCCGAAGAACTCCGCCATTTTCGGCGGGAGTCCGCGGGCCACGGCATTGGCGACGAAGTGCTCCACCGGCATGTCCACGTAGGTGACCGGTTCTCCGAGCTTGGCGGTCATCTTCCGCGCGACCTCGTCGTAGTCGATCGGCTCGCGGCCCGTCAGAATGAAGGACTTGCCCACGTGCTCCGCGCCGGTGAGGGCCGCCGCGGCGCATGCGCCGATGTCGTAAGCATCGATGAAGCCGATCTTGCCATCGCGGTAGGAGCCGAAGATCTTCCGCTGCGCGCTCAGGGTATCCGCATTGTGAAATAGGTTCTGCATGAACACCGTCGGCTGCAGGATGACCCAGCCGATCCCCGAGGCGCGCAGGTGCGCCTCGATTTCGCCGTGCCAGCGCGCAGGTGGAATCGGCGCATCCGGGCCGGCGCCCGGCGAGGACAGCTTTACGACGCGCTCGACCCCAGCGAGCGCGGCGAGATCGATGGCCGTGTTCTGCTGCTGAACCACGCGATCGGTCACGTTGCTGTTCAAAAAGAAGCGGGTGACGCCACGCATGGCGTGGGCGATGGACTCGGGCTGGTCGAAATCACCGACGACGAAGTCGCACTCGAGTGCCCTCCCCTTCGCTTCATCGCGCACGAGCGCTTTGAATTTCTCGCCCTTGGCCCTTAAATGGCTCACGACATACCGTCCAATGGTCCCGCTGGCTCCGCTTACGAGAATCATGTCCTTCCCTCCTTGAAAGAGTTACACTGAAAGTAACTTTACCGTCAGTGAACGGATTCGACAAGCCATGAATCAAGATCTCGGTCTACGCGAACGGAAGAAGCTCGAGACACGCCGCGCGATTGCGGACGTGGCGATGGAGCTGTTCGCCGAGCGAGGGTTCGACGCCGTGACGGTCGCGGACATCGCCGCGGCGGCCAATGTCTCGACGAAGACGGTGTTCAACTACTTCGCGACGAAGGAGGACATCGTCCTGCTCCGGCGCGAGCTCGTCGACGAGGATCTGTTGCGCGCGATCCGGTCACGCGCGGCGGGGGCGTCGGTTCTCTCGGTGGTGCGGCAGCACACGCTGGAGACGGCGGAACGGCTGCGCAATGTGCCGCCCGAACGGCGGGCGGTGTTTCGCAAGGTGCTGCAGAGCGCGCCCACCGTGCTGGCGCGCTTTCGGCAGATGGCGCAAAGCCGCGAGGAGGCCTTGGCGCGGCTTCTGGCCGAGGAGACCGGAACGGATGGCGAAGATGCAGAGCCCTTCGTCGTCGCCGCGCTCTTGGGGGTGATGAACCACCTTGCCTTCTGCGGCGTGACGGGATGGCCGGGCGGCAAACGGCGCACGCCCGTGAAGATCGCCGAGGAGATCGAGCGCGCCTTCGCGCTGCTCGAGCACGGCCTCGGTGGGTACGGCGTGAAGAAATAGTCGCGTAGGCTCGGGCTCTACGCGAGGCGCGTTTCGGAATCCGACGTGCGCCGCAGAAGCCACCATTGTTCGAGTCCGGCGCTGCCTGTGTATCCCAGGGCCAAGAGACGGAGCACCTCGGCGGCGACGCCCGTGAGATGCGACATCGACGTGGCCAGGTCCCACACGAGCCAAAAGGCATTGCCCAATGCGATCAGAGCCCAGGGCCACGAGAGCGCGCCACCGCGAAGCCAAAACGCGGTGAGCGCAATCGGGCCGATGAGGCTCAGGCAAACGAGATCGGCCACGTTCGGGATGATGACCAGCATGATCGTGCGCGGGAGATCGGGCGGGAGGTGCCGCACGTTCTCGCGCATGGCCACGACGAAGACGAGCACCGCGAGCGGGACCACGGCAAGCTTGAGCAACCGCTGACCGGGCGACGGTGTGGCCACGGCCTCCAATCCCGAGTCGGGCCACGCACGCGCGAGCAGGACCATGGCCACCGTGGAGGCGGTGTTGGCAATCGCAAGCATGGCGCCCACGACGAAGCTTTGCTCCTCGATGGAAAACCCCGTTCCCACCACGTCCCCGGATTGTCCGAGGAACAGGTCCTTGAGCAGCAAAACCGTCATGTTGAGCGCAAGGAGCCACCAAGCCACGAACAGCCGATCACCCCAAGAAAAACGGGTGGCGGCGAGCACGAACGACACCAACGTAAAGAGCTTGGCCGCAAGGATGCAGCCCGCCACGAGCGCCGCACTGTCGGGACCGGCGAGCAGGTAGACAATGATGAAAAGGATCACCAGCGGAACGGGCAATAGGAACCACTTGGCCCATGGCGCACGGTACATCCCTTCTAATCTAGGCGAATTTTACCGGATATGCTGCGGTCTTGGGCATATCACTCGCAAAGTACCGTAAACGGAGTCACTCTTCCTTCTAGTTGGACGAGATGTCTTCACTGCGCGTGGAAGAAGCGGAAGGCGCCGTGGACGATCGCGAGCCAAAGAGGACGCCGACGACCACGGCGAGGGCGCCTACGAGTTCGGTCACATGGGGGATCTGGCGGAGGACGATCACGCCAATCAACGTCGCTGTTAGCGGTAAGAGCGCGAGAAGCAGTGCAAATCGGGCACGGCCCACCCGCGCGAGGACCACCTGGTCGAGGCCATACGGGATGACACTGGAGAGGACACCGACCCCCATGCCAAGGAGCAAAAGACGCCCCGATGACCACACGGGCGCCGTCAAAAGTCCGATCGGCGAGAGAACGATGGTGGCCACGCCGGCACCGACGGCGAGATCGTCGATCCCGCTCCCACTGCTGGCCACACGCTTTCCGAGGATGATGTAGCCGGCCCAAAGAATGGCGGCGATACCGATTAATAACAATCCGAGCGGACTCGCCTTCCATTCGACCTTGGCAATGAGGGCCACGCCCATGGCCACCAATGCGAGCGATAGGAAGTCGCGCTTGGTGCGCGAGCCAAAGGCGGCAACGGCGACGGGCCCAATGAACTCCATGGCCACGGCGGTGCCGAGCGGAATGCGCGCGACGGCCTCGTAGAACGCAATGTTCATGACTGCGGTGACCAACCCAAAGACGCCCGCGAGCACGAGGCGACGACGAGGCCAGGTCGAGACGCGGGGCCTGCGCCAGACGAGCAAGACGACGGCCGCACCGAAGAGACGAAGCCACGCCACGGCGGACGGGCTGAGCTCACGGAATAGATTCACCGCGAGGGCGGCGCCCATGTAGAGCGAGAGGCCGCTGATGAAGAAGAGAAGCGGGGCCGGTAGCCGATTTGGCGAGGCGGAGCGATCCGACGGCGAAGCCGGCGTGGCGAGGGCGGGCACCCGGAGATCCTAGTGCAAGCCACCGCCAACTTGGAGGGGCTGATCGAAGCAAGCTGGGCGCCCATCGACCCGGACGTGCACACGGATGCCGCGTTTGGGCAGGTAAAAGCGCATGGTGTTGAGTTCGACGATCACGGTCGTGAGCGCATGCGCGGGCAAGATGAGCATCATGCCCGGCGGGCCCCAGGTGCCGCCCTCGAAGTACGCCTGCCGAATGCCGATGGGCCGCGCAGAGTCCCAATCGGGCTTCGTCGCGGTGCCCCAGGCCCCGCTTTGGGGGCCGCTCCTGGAGGCGCCGAGTTGATCGACCTCCAGGATTTCGACGTTCCGCGGGACGCCCACCAGGTTGGAGATGGAGAAGTGCACCTTTTCGAGGACGGGGACGCCTTGCCGCATTTCGGGGCGCAGCTTTTTGTCGGGCACGAGATCGAAGCCAAAGGGAACGGAGCGGCCACGCGGGCAATCGGTGGCCGTGGGCTGCGATACTTCCGTGGGGCCCGCGGACTTCGGGGCCACCGCGTCGTCGGGCCCTGCATCGCGCGCGGGCGAGAGGACGAGGGGCTCTTCGGCCACGGGTTGCCGGGACGCCGGCCTCGAGCCGGAGCATGCTGCCGTCAAAGCGAGGAAGACAACGAGACGCACAGACACTACTAACCTCTCCTTCCCCACCCTAACCCCTATCCCCTAACCCCTAAACCCTCATGAACACCCGACAGGACGAATGGCTCTGGGGCTGGGATCCGACGCCGGGAATCGTCTCGGTGTGGGCCGAGCCCGATGGCCGCGCGTTCGTGTGGCGCCGGCTGCCCGAGACCCGCGCCCTGGTGCGCGAGAACGTGCGCTTCCGGCCGTGGCTTCTGCTGTCATCGCTCGAAGACCTGGCCATGCGCCCGAGCGATGCGACGTACGAGGAGCTCGATGGGCCGGGGACCTTTCGCTATTTGGTGAGCGCCAACGATGGGCGCGCGCTCACGCGGGCGCTGCTCTACGGGGCGAGCAAGCGGCTCGGGCGACCGGTGGATCATCTGCGCGACGTGGGCCCGGATCGCGTCTTTTCGCTGCCGCCCGAGGAGCAATACTTGGTCGCGTCGGGGCGGACGTACTTTCGCGATCTGGCGTTCGACGATCTGCGCAGGATGCAGCTCGACTTGGAGACCACCGGGCTCGACGCGGAACGGGATCGCATTTTCCTGATTGCGCTGCGCGATCCGGAAGGGCGCACGGAGACCCTTCACCACGAGGACGAGGCGACGCTTTTGCGGCAGCTCGTAGCGCGGGTGCAGGCGTGCGATCCCGATGTGATCGAGAATCACAATTTGCAGGGGTTCGATTTGCCCTTTCTGGCGCAGCGCGCGCAAAAGCTCGGGGTGCCCTTGGCGCTGGGGCGCGCGGGGTTGCCGGGTCTGCGGCCGCGGACCTCGGCGCGGCTTCGCACGCGCTACACGGTGCCGGGGCGCGAGTTCATCGACAGCATGGACGCGGTGCGGCGGCACGATTTTTCCGCGCGCGATCTGCCGGGCCACGGGCTCAAGGTGGTGGCGCGGCATTTCGGGCTCGCGGGGCCGGAGCGGGAGCACATTTCGGGGGCGCACATCTACGAGGTGTTCCGGCGCGATCCCGATCGGGTGCGGCGCTACGCGGAAGACGACGTGCGCGAAGCGGCGGGCATTGCGCGGCTGCTTGGCGGGGCGGCGTTTGCGCTCGCGCGGATGGCGCCGCGGCGGTACGAGAGGCTCGCCGATGCGGGACCGGCCACCGGGGTGCTCGATCCGCTGCTCGTGCGGGCGTATCTGCGCGCCGGTGCGGCGCTCCCCGCGCATCAACCGAGCGACGGTACGCCGCACCAGGGTGCGGCGCTGTACCTGTTTGCCACGGGCATTGCCCGGCGCATCGTGAAGGCCGACGTGGCGAGCCTGTATCCGTCGTTGATGCGGCAATACCGCATCGGGCCGCGGCGCGATCGGCTCGGGGTGCTGCTGGCCCTGGTGGACCGCCTCGTGGAGCAGCGCCTCACGGCGAAGGCGAAGGCCAAGGAGTGTCCGCCCGGTTCGCCGGAGCGGTACACGCACGAGGCGATGTCGGCGGCGATGAAGATCGTGGTCAACTCGGCCTATGGCTACATGGGCGCCTCGTCGCTCACGCGCTTTGCCGATGTGCACGCGGCCAACGAGGTGACGCGGCGCGGGCGCGAGGTGCTCGATCTTCTCTGCCGCGAGCTGGCCGGGCGTGACGTGACCTTGCTGGAGGCGGACACCGACGGCGTGTACTTCGCCGTGCCGGACGGCTTCGAGGAGGCGGACGAGCGCCGCATCGTTTCGGAGGTGGCGACCTTGCTGCCGTCGCAGGTGCACCTGGAGTTCGATGGGCGCTATGCGGCGATGCTCTCCCACGAGCCGAAGAATTACGCGCTGCAGCCGTATGCTGGGCCTTTGCTGCTCCGCGGTGTGGCCTTTCGTTCGAGCCGTGCGGAGCCCTTCGGGGAGGAATTTTTGCGGCGTGCGCTGGCTTCCCTTCTCACGGGCGGCGATGTGATGGGCGCTCGCGATGCGTACGTGGCCATGGTCACCGCCCTGCGGCGGCGCGAGGTGACGACATTCGACGTGTCGGCGCGTGTTCGGCTGACGAAGTCGCCGGCGCACTACATGACCACGCGCGCACAACGGCGCGAGCACTCCTACGAGGCGGTTCTGGCGAGCGGTCGCACCACGTGGACATCGGGCGAGCATGTGCGCGTCTACCGCGCCACCGGCAGCCGCGCCGCGCTGTTGCCAGATCCCGATGCCGACGACAACGACGCCACCGCGGTGCCCGATCCGCGCGATTACGATACGGAGTATTACGTGCGCCTGTTGCGCGAGACGTTCGCCGCGCGCCTATCACGCGCCCTTTCACCCGAGGATTTCGCCGCCGCCTTCGAGGATCCGGAGCAGCTCTCGCTGTTCGATCGCACCCTCGCCCAGGCGCGCCCCATCCTCACGGTATTGCGCGAAGGCGTATTGCGTGAAGGTGTATTGCGCGAGGACGACGCCGGCTAGTCACGAAACCGTTTCGCGCAACATGCGATGTTTTTGAAACCGATGCCGTATTGACACAATACAGAGCCTATAGCGTTACGGCGTGAGCCAGCTCGTTCGTATCGGTGATTGCGACGTCGGACCCGGCTGCCCCGTGTTCTTCGTTGCGGAAATTGGCATTAACCACAACGGTTCGCTGGACCTTGCAAAACAGCTCATCGACGGCGCCCTGGCCGCGGGCTGCGATGCGGTGAAGTTCCAAAAGCGAACACCCGAGCTTTGTGTACCCAAAGCTCAGTGGCACATCGAGCGCGATACGCCGTGGGGGCGTCTCACGTACATCGATTATCGACGCAAAATCGAACTCGGCGTACATGAGTACGAGGAAATCGATCGCTATTGCCGCGGACGCGGCATCCTATGGTTCGCCTCCTGCTGGGACGAGCCGTCCGTCGACTTCATGGAGCAATTCGAACCGCCTTGTTACAAGGCAGCCTCGGCGTCGCTCACCGACCATGCGCTCATTCGCAAAATGAAGCGCACGGGCCGGCCGCTCATGCTCTCCACCGGCATGTCCACCATCGAGGAGATCGACGCGGCGGTCGACGCCGTGGGTGTGAGCGATCTTCTCGTCGCACATTCGACGTCGCTCTACCCATGTCCGCCGGAGCTCCTGAACCTGCGGATGATCGGCACCCTCGTCGAGCGCTTTCCCACCTGCCCCATCGGCTATTCGGGCCACGAGGTAGGTCTCGCCCCGAGCTGCGCCGCGGTGGCCATGGGCGCACGCTTCGTCGAGCGGCACATCACCTTGGATCGCGCGATGTGGGGGACCGATCAAGCCGCGTCGGTGGAAATCGGTGGGCTGGTGCGCCTGCTGACCAATATCCGCGACATCGAGCGCTCGATGGGCGACGGCGTGAAACACGTCTACCCGCTGGAGCACGCCGCACGCACCAAGCTGCGCCGCGTTCGCACGGACCTCATCGAAATGAACGGCGCCAGCCACCCCCACGAGATCAACGGAGTTGCCTAATTTGGCCTGGGAGATCCTCTCACCGATCCTCATCGTGGCATGGGCCCTGGGGATCATCGCGCTCGAACGGATCCATCCGTACGATCGCGGGCAGAAGTTGTTTCGTGAGGGGTTCTTCCTGGACTTCTTTTGGTACACACTGATTCAAAGTTACATCTTGGGCTTGGTCATCAGCCTGCTCATTCGCTGGCTGGACCAGCGCACGGGGCTTTCGCGCCTTGGCTTGGTTTCGGGGTGGCCCATTCCGCTGCAACTGGCGTTCTTTTGGGTCACCCACGACTTTTACATCTATTGGTTCCATCGCTTGCAGCACAAGAATCGATTCTTGTGGCGCATCCACGAAGCGCACCACTCCGGGCATGACGTCGATTGGCTATCGGGCTCGCGCTCCCATGCGCTGGAGATCTTGATCAATCAGTCCATCGAATATGCCCCCATCGTGCTGCTCGGGGCACACCCGGACGTGGCCCTGATGAAGGGCGTGCTCGATGCAACGTGGGGCATGTACATCCACTCGAACATCGATGTACGGAGCGGGTGGCTGCAGTATTTCTTGAATGGCCCGGAAATGCACCGATGGCACCATTCGCGGATTTATCGCGGCACGGGATTCAACTTCGCGACCAAGATTGCCGTTTGGGATTGGCTTTTCGGCACCGCGCACTTGCCGCGGCCGGAAAAGCCCGTGGGGTATGGCCTGGGGGACGGCGAGACGTTTCCAACTGGGTATTTCGCGCAGCACGTGCATTCGTTTCGGTCGTTTCCCGTGAAGGAGTCGGACGAAACCATGGTGGGGGATTCGCATGTGGCGTAGTTGGGTGGGGATTCAGCTTCGCCGTCCCATGGCGGTGCTCGTCGCGAGCCTGCTGACGGCGCTCGTCGGGGTGGTGCTCGCCTCGCGGCTCGAGCTCAAGACGCGCTTCGACCAGCTGCTGCCCGAGGGGCAGCCCAGCGTGGTGGAGCTGCGGCGGCTCGAGGAAAACGTGGCGGTCGGCACCCATGTGTTCGTCGTGCTCGAGGGCGCGGAAACGCCCGCGCTGCGCGCCTATGCCGATGCCATCGTGGGCAGTGTGCGGGCGCGCGCGCCCGAGGCGCCGTGGCTGCTGGGCGCCGAGGACGGTGTGCACGAGGCACGGCGTTTTCTGCTGCCGCGCGCGGGGCTGTTCGTGCCGCAGCAGGATCTCGAGCAACTCCGCGACGACCTTCAGGCGCGCTGGGACTGGGAGGTCAACGAGCGGCTCGGGCAGAATCTTTCCGAGGAGGTCCCGCCGCGCATCACCGCCGAGACCTTTCGCCAACGCTTCGGCGAGACGGCCCGCACGGACGAGCAGCGCCCCGATGGGTATTTCCAATCGGCGGATGGACACACGCTGGTCGTGGTGGTGCGAACGTCGATCGCCTCGGGCGATCTGCCGCGGGCACAGGCAGCGCTCGCGCTGGTGCGTGACACCGTGGAACGGGTGCGGCCTTCCCCCGCGATTCAAATCGGCTACGCGGGCGATCTGGTCACCGGGCTGGCGGAATACAGCGCCGTCAAAGATGACCTCGCGCAAGTCGGTATTCTCGGTGTCGGGCTCGTGTTGGGTGTGGTGGCGCTCTTCTTCTTGCGCGTGCGCGCGCTGGTGGCGACGGGCGTGGCCATCGCCATCGGGCTCGCGTGGACCTTTGGCGTCACCAAGTTGACCATCGGTCATTTGAATGTCGCGACCGGCTTCCTGGTGAGCATCGTCGCCGGCAATGGGCTCAATTTCGCGGTACTTTACTTGGCACGCTACTTCGAAACACGGCGCGCCGGGGCGACGTTGGAGGCGGCCATCGAGGATGCGCACCGCACGACATGGCCGGCTACCCTCACCGTGGCCCTGGCGGCGAGCGCCGCGTACGGGTCCCTGGGGGTCACGGAATTTCGCGCGTTCAAGCATTTCGGGCTCATCGGCGCCGTGGGCATGGTCGCCTGTTGGGTGGCCACCTACGTCGTGGTTCCGCCGCTTCTCGTGCTGATCGAGCGGGTGCGGCCCGTTCGCCCGCGCATCCAGATCCCGTTCGAGTTCCCCTTCGTGGCGCTGGTCACCAGGGCCCCGCGGCTGGTCACCATCGCCGGTGTGCTCCTGGCCATCGGGGGCGGCGTCGCGTTGCCGCGCTACCTCGCGCAGGATCCCATCGAGTACGACATGCGGCGCCTGCAGAACGATCTCGGCGACGCGACGGCGGCGCGGGAGCGCGGCTGGGGCAATGCGTCCGAGATGTACCGCGTGGCCAGCCTGGCCCGCAGTGTGCTCGGCACCGGGCTCGAATCGGGGCTGGTGGTGCTCTGCGACACGATGGATCAGGTGCGGCCGCTGGCCCGGGCGCTGGAGGCGCGTCGGGATGCAGCACCGGCGGGCGAAAAGCCCTTCGATGCCATTCACACGCTGTTCGACTTCGTACCCGAGGGGCAGGCCGCGAAAATCCCGGTGCTGGAAGATCTTCGCGCGCTGGTTCTGCGGGCGCGCGACCGCGGCGCGATCTCGGATGCCGATTGGAATGCGCTGGCGCCCATGGTGCCGCCCGAGAACCTCGACCCCATCGAGCTCTCCGCGTTGCCCGATGCCGTCACGCGCCCGTTCACGTTGCGCGACGGCTCGGTGGGCCGGCTCGTGCTGGTGGAGACCGCAGCCCACCGCAGTGATTCGGATTTGCATTACCTGCTGGAGCTCGCGCAGGCGGTGCGCACGACCACCTTGCCCAACGGCGACACCATCCGCGGAACGGGCCGGCCGGTCATCTTTGCCGACATGCTCGGTGCCGTGCTGCGCGACGAGCCGCGGGCGGTGGCGCTGTCGCTCTCGCTCACCGTCGTGGCCGTGGTGCTCATGTTTCGGCGCGGGAGGCTGGTGCTGCTCGCCCTGGGGAGCCTCGCGCTCGGCGTGGCTTGGTTCGTCGGCTGCATGGCCGTCTTCGGCATCAAGATTCACTTCTTCAACTTCATCGCGCTGCCGATCACCTTCGGCATTGCCGCCGATTACGCGGTGAATGTCGTGCAGCGCTACGCCGTGGACCGCGAGGCGGGGGTCGAGTCCATCGTGCACTCGATGCGCAGCGTGGGCGGGGCCGTGGTGCTGTGCAGCGCCACGACCATGCTCGGTTATTTGGCGCTGGTCGGGTCGATCAATCAAGCGATTCGCGGCCTCGGCCTCCTCGCGGTGCTCGGTGAGCTGTGCTGCCTCGGCGCGGCAATGCTCGTGCTGCCCGCCGCCATCGTGTGGTACGAGCGCTCACGCCGTCCGGGCAATACCGCCCTGCGCATCACGCTCGCGGCCGGCGCGGTCATGCTCTTCTTGACGATGGTTCCGCGCGGGGCGCTGGGCGATGCGGCACGCCTCATCGCGGCCAGGGGTCCGGTGCTCGCGCTGGTGCTCGTGCCGGTTGCCGCGGCGGTGCTCTTCGATGCGGCGGCGCAGCGCGCACTCTTCACGCGACTCTCGCGCCAGGTGCACGTGGGCATCGCGGCGCTCGCGCGCATCTCCTCGGAGGCGGTCGCGCTGAGTACGCCGGGCGGCGGGGTCCTCGGCGAGCCGGTCGCCGCACTCGTTCTGGCCAAGCGCGCCGGCGTGCCCGCAGGCGAAAGCATCGCCGTCCTCGCCGTGCGCCGCGTGCTCTTGATGCGCATGCACGCCGCGTGGATCGTCCTCAGCGCCCTCGCGGGATGGGGCCTTCTCACGGCCCGCGCGCAGACCATCCCGTACCTGCCGTGGCTGGTGCTCGCCTCCGCGCTGCTGCCGCTGATCGCGGCCACCACAGTGGGAGCCGCCTTCGGCTCCGGCTCGCTGGCGGGGCGCGTTCTCGGCTTCTTGGGCCGCATCGTGCCCGCGCGCATCGGGGCGCTCCAGCGCTTGCTCCACAAGGGCGAGCGCCAGGCCTCCGTGGTCGATGGTTCCGCATCGATGCTCTTGCGCGCGAACCTGCGCTCGATGCTCGGCCCCGCGCTTCTCTTCGGCGGCGTGTGGGTCGCCGAGTCGTGCGAGGCCTACGCGATCCTCCACCTCCTTGGCGCGACGACGCCGTTCGCGCACGTCATGGCCATCGAGGCCAGTGCCTCCATCCTTCGCGCCGTCGCATTCTTCGCCCCGGCGGGCGTCGGCATTCAGGACATCGGCTACCTCACGCTGCTGGGCGGCGGCGACCCGCATGCCACGGTCATCGCCACCGGGTTCGTCCTGGTCAAACGCGGACGCGAGGTGCTCACGATGGCCATTGGCTTCCTGGCGTTCGGGCTATCCAGCCGAAAAAGTGACGACGCGAGCGAGACGCCACGAAGCCCCCTCGCCACCGAAAGGCAAGGCATAGCGACATGAGACGCGCGTTGTTCATCGGCGGATCGCTCAACCAAACGAAGCAAATGCACGCCGTCGCGCGCGAGCTCCGCGAGTGGAAGGCCTCCTTTTCGCCGTTCTTCGGCGACCGCACCGTCGAAACGCTGCGCCGCCTCGGCTTGACCGAAACGACCATCTGCGGCGACAAACTTCGTAAACGCTGCCTGGATTACCTGCACGATCACCGTCTCGAGGTGGACATGCACGGCAGCCGCGGCGACTACGATCTCGTGGTCAGCTGCACCGATCTCGTGGTGCCGCGCATCGCCCGCCGGGGGCCGCTCGTCGTGGTGCAAGAAGGCATTTTGGACCCGCCCGGCTTCATGAGCCATCTCTGCCAACGCTTTCCACGCCTTCCCCGCTGGCTCTCCGGCACCACCCTCACCGGCACCAGCGGCATCTACGATCGCTTTTGCGTGGCCAGTGAAGGCTACAAGCGGCACTTCGTGGCCATGGGCGCCGACCCTTCGCGCATTCGCGTGACCGGCATTCCCAACTTCGACGATTGCCAACGATTCCACGACAACGACTTTCCCCTTCACGATTACGTTCTCGTCTGTACGTCGGATACGCGCGAAACCTTCAAACGCGACGACCGGCGCGAGCTGGTGAAACGCGCAGTGCGCATCGCCGCCGGGCGCACCCTGCTTTTCAAGCTCCACCCGAACGAGAACGCCCGGCGCTCCACGGCCGAAATCCGCAAATGGGCGCCCAACGCGCACGTCTATGCCTCGGGCAACACCGAGGCCATGATTGCCAATTGCTCGGTGCTCATCACGCAATGGTCTTCGACGGCCTTCGTCGGTCTAGCGCTGGGCAAAGAAGTCCATTCCAATCATGACAGCGCCGAGCTCCGCGAGCTTGCGCCGTTGCAGAACGGCGGCAACTCGGCCAAGCGGATCGCCCAGGTCTGCCGCGAACTTACCCGGCGCACACGCGTCGTCCACCTTCGAACCATCCTGTGGGGGCGTCCGTCGAGAGGAGTCGCATGAAGACCTTGGTCGTCGTACAAGCGCGTTCCACCTCGAGCCGCCTTCCCCGGAAGGTGCTCCGCCCGCTCGCGGGCAAGCCGATGCTCGTGCGCCAGCTCGAGCGCATCGACGCGGCGCGAACGGCCTTTGATCTGGTCGTCGCCACCACGACGGATCCGGCAGACGACGCCGTCGCCGAGGTGACGCGCCGGGCGGGCTTCGACGTCTTCCGCGGGCACCCCACGGACTTGCTCGATCGACACTACCGCTTGGCCGCCGCCAAAAAGGCCGATGTGGTGGTGAAGATCCCCTCCGATTGCCCGCTCATCGACCCCGACGCGATCGATCGGGTCATCAGCACCTTCCTGCACGCGTCGGGGGTCGACTACGCGAGCAACCTCCACCCGCCATCCTGGCCCGACGGCAACGACGTGGAGGTGATGACCATGCGCGCCCTCGCCCGCGCCCACCGTGAGGCGACGCGCTCCTTCGACCGGGAGCACACCACGCCGTATCTCTGGGACAACCCGGACAAGTTCACGCTCCTCAACGTGCGCTGGGAAACGGGGCTGGACCTGTCGCGCTCTCACCGATTCACCGTGGATTACGAGGAAGACTACTTATTCGTCGCCCGCGTCTTCGAGGAATTGCACATTCCCAACGCGTGGCCCTTTCCCATCGAGGACATTCTAGCTTTGCTCGAGCGCCGGCCCGAGCTGCTGCAGATTCACGCGCGCTACGCCGGTGTCAATTGGTACCGGCATCACCTGGGCGAGCTTCGCACCAAGAGCCTCGCCGACACCCGACTCGCACCGGAGGACGACCATGCGCCTCTCCCATGATGAACGCCAATCCCTGGAAAATCTCGCCCTCCGCGTGCGCGAGCACGTGATCCGCATGTCCACGCGCGGCGGCTGCTTCATCGGCGCCTCGCTCTCGTGCACCGATTTGCTCGTGCACTTGTACACGCGCGTGCTGCGGGTCCAACCCGAGACGATGGACGATCCGGATCGCGATTACCTTCTTCTCTCCAAAGGCCACGACGTGCCCGCGCTTTATGGCACCTTGGCCGAATTGGGATTCTTTCCCAGGGAGCGGCTCGCCAATCATCTTCGCCCGAACGATTACCTGTATTGGCATCCCAATCGCGCGGTCCCGGGTATCGAGTTTCACTCGGGATCGCTCGGGCACCTCGCGTCGGTGGGCATGGGCATTGCGCTCGATGCAAAGATGCGCGGTGGCCGCAGCCGCGTGTTCGTGGTCCTCGGCGACGGGGAGTTGAACGAGGGCTCCGTGTGGGAGGCTCTCCTCGTGGCCAGCGCCAAGAAGCTGGACAACTTCATTGCCATCGTCGATCGCAATCATTTCCAGGCCAACGTGCGCACGGAAGAATTGATCCCGCTGGAGCCGCTCCAGGACAAATTCCGCGCCTTCGGGGCCAGCGTGCTTCGCGTGGACGGGCACGATCACGATGCGCTCGCGTCGGCCTTCGAGCAACTGCCGCCGCTGCGCGAGGACGCGGGCACGTGCCCCACGGTCATCGTCTGCGACACCGTCCGGGGCAAGGGGCTCCCGAGCATCGAGCAGCGCGCCGATCGCTGGTTTTGCAACTTCAGCGAGGACGAGGTCGAGCAGCTGCTCGCCGAATTGCACTTCGGGCAGCGGGCCCACATTCAATCAGAAGGGCTGATGGTGCGATGAATTACGAAGAGACCTTGCTCGCGCTGGCGCGCGAGAATCCCGATTTGGTGGTGATGACGGCGGAAAACCGCGCCGCCATCCGCAACGTGCCCGCGGAGCTGGGCGATCGCTTCATCGACGTGGGCATTGCCGAGCAGACGATGATCGGCGCCGCCGCGGGTCTGGCCCTGCGCGGGCGGCGGGTGGTGGCCCACGCGCTGGCCACGTTTCTCACCCTGCGAGCGTTCGAGTTCGTGCGCACCGACATCGGCATTGCGGAACTGCCGCTGACGTTGGTGGGCGGCGTTCCCGGTTTTCTGTCGGAGGCGAATGGGCCGACGCACCAGGCCATCGAGGACATCGCGGTGATGCGCGCGGTGCCGGGCATGCAGGTGGTCTGCCCGGCCGACGGCGAGGAGCTCGTGGCCGCGATGCCCGTGATCATCGGCTCGCGCGAGCCGACGTACGTTCGCTTTTACGCGGGCCCGGCCGCGGCGCCGCATACCTCGCGCTTCGAACTGGGGCGCGCCGAAGTGCTTTCCGAAGGCAGCGACGTGACGTTGCTGACGTATGGATTCCTGTTGCGCGAGGCGGTGCGCGCACGGGATCTTCTCGAGGAGGCCGGGGTTCGCGTGCGCCTGTTGAACATGCGCTCCCTGGCGCCCGTCGATGCGCGAGCCATCGTGCGGGCGGCCCAGGAGACTGGGTTGCTCGTGGTCGCCGAGGACCATCTGCGCACGGGCGGGCTTTGCACCATCGTGGCCGAGACGCTCATGGCACGCAGCATCACCGCGCGCGTGCTTCCCATTGCGCTGGAGCGCTGGTTCCGCCCTGCCCTGCTGGGCGACGTCCTCGCCTACGAGGGATTCACCGCGGAGGCCATTGCCAAACGCGTTCTCACGGAGCTGGCGCGGCGCGCGAGCGATCATCGCGTGTGGAGCGTGCCCAATCTGGAAAAGTCGAATCACTATTACGCCCGCGCGAAAGAGCTCATTCCTGCGGCCACGCAGACCTTGGCCAAGGGCCCGGGGCAATACGTGCGCGGCGTCGCGCCGAAGTATTTGCAACGCGGTCGCGGCTCGCACGTGTGGGACGTCGATGGGAACGAGTACATCGATCTGCAGATGGCCATTGGGCCGCTTTCGCTGGGCTATGGCCACCCCGCCGTCGACCGCGCCATTCGCGAGCAGCTGGAGGATGGCATCACCTTCTCCCTCATGCATCCGCTCGAGGTGGAGGTCGCGGAGCTCGTGCACGAATGCGTCCCCGGCGCGGACATGGTTCGCTTCAGCAAAACGGGATGCGATGCCACCAGCGCCGCCGTGCGCCTCGCGCGAGCCTTCACTGGCCGGAGCAAGGTGCTCACCTGCGGCTACCACGGTTGGCACGACTGGTACATCGCGGTGACCGATCGCCGGCGGGGCATCCCCGACGAGGTAGCCGCGCTGACCTACACCTTCGACTACAACGATCTGGCCTCGGTGGAGCGCGCCCTCGACGACGATACGGCGTGCGTCATTCTCGAGCCGGTGGTCTTCGAGATGCCGCGCGCCGGGTTCCTCGAGGAACTGCGTGCACTCTGCACGCGCCGTGGGGCACTCCTCGTCTTCGACGAAATGTGGACGGGCTTTCGCCTGGCCCTGGGCGGCGCGCAGGAGCACTTCAGCGTCACCGCGGACCTGGCCTGCTTCTCCAAAGCCATCGCCAATGGGATGCCGCTCTCGGTGCTCACCGGACGCGGTGACGTGATGCGGCTGCTCGAGCGCGACGTCTTCTTCTTCACCACGTTCGGCGGGGAGGCGCTGTCCTTGGCCGCGGCGAAAGCCACCCTCACCGAGATGCGCGCGAACGACGTTCTCGCGCACCTCGCGGCCCAGGGCCGCAAGCTTCGCGATGGGTACAACGCCATCGCGCGGCGCCTCGGCCTCGAGTACACGCGGGCCGTCGGGCCGGACGCGCGCAGCATGGTCGTCTTCGACGGCGAGCACTCGCTGTTGATGAAGTCCTTCGTCCAGCAGGAGCTCGTGCGGCGCGGTGTGCTCTGGGGTGGTTTCCACAATGTCTCGTACGCCCACGGGCGTGCGGACGTGGAGCGCGTGCTCGCGGTCTACGAAGAGGCGCTCGCCGGCCTGCGCGATGCGGTGAGCGCGAATCGCCTGCGCGAGTCGCTGCTCGGGGAGCCCATCGAGCCCATGTTCCGGCGCACCTCGAACTTCGACACGCGCCCCGCGCCAAAGACGTGGGCGTTCGCCGCGCAAAACGGAGTGCCCCTGCGATGAACGCGCTCTTCGATCTTCGAGGCCGGGTGGCGGTGGTCACCGGCGCCATGGGTTTGCTCGGCAAAGAGCACTGCCGTGCACTGGCCAGCGGCGGCGCACGCATCGTGGTCACCGATCTCGATACGGGCGCCGCACCCGCGCTCGTCGAAGAGCTGATGGCGCTGGGTGCGCCCCAGGTGCTGGCCGTCGATGCCGACGTGACCGATCCCGAGAGCCTTCTCGCGCTCCGCGACGGCGTGCGCGCGAACTTCGGGACGGTCGACATCCTGGTCAACAATGCGGCCATCGACGACAAGGTGGAGTCGCCCGCGGCCGCGCTGGAAGAATCGCGCTTCGAGAACTACGCCCTGCGCCGCTTTCGCCGTGCGCTCGACGTCAATGTCACCGGCGTCTTTCTCGTGTCGCAAATCGTGGGCGCCGACATGGCGAAGGCGGGCCGAGGCTCGATCATCAACGTAGCCTCCACCTACGGCGTGGTCGCCCCGGACCAAGCTTTGTACCGCACGCCCGAGGGCGAGCAGACCTTTTTCAAGTCGCCAGTGTACCCGACGTCGAAGGGTGCCGTCCTCGCCTTCACCCGGTACCTGGCCGCGTATTGGGGCGAGGTCGGTGTGCGCGTGAATGCGCTCTCACCGGGCGGCGTGGCCAACGGGCAAGATGCTCACTTCGTCTCGAGCTATGCGAGCCGAACGCTCCTCGGCCGCATGGCCTACCCGCACGACTACCGCGGTGCTATCCTGTTTCTCGCAAGCGATGCATCGGCGTACGTCACGGGCACCAACCTGATCGTGGACGGCGGATGGACAGCCAAATAGGCAAAGACGAGCTTCTACGACGCGCCCGCGCGATCCGCCTGGTCATCAGCGACGTCGACGGCGTGCTCACCGACGCAGGAGTTTACTATTCGGCCGCCGGCGAGGCCATGAAGCGCTTCAACGTGCGCGACGGCATGGGCGTGGAGCTCCTGCGCGAAAAAGGCATCGCCACGGCCCTGCTCACACGCGAGCGCTCCTCCATCGTTTCCACGCGCGCCGAGAAACTGCGCATCGAGCTCTGCTACATGGGAATCCACGACAAGCGCGGCCACCTGCCGCACATCGTGGAAGACACCGGCTTCTCCCTCGAACAAATCGCCTACATCGGCGACGACGTGAACGACCTCGGGATTCTCGACGTGGTGCGCGGAAGCGGCCTCACGGCAGCCCCCAAAGACGCCCACCCCTCCGTCCTCGAACGCGTCCACTACATCTGCCACGCGGCAGGAGGCCACGGCGCCTTCCGCGAACTCGCCGACCTCATTCTCGTCAGTGGAAACACGGGGATTTGAACAGGAAGACGGGAAGACGGGAAGGACTTACGGCACGGACTGCGCGGAACGCTTGTTGGGGTTTTCCAATTCGCTCACGGGGCGCCTTGGAAACTCAAAACCTTCCCGTCTTCCCGTCTTCCTGTAATTCTCAATCTTCTAGCCGCCCATTTTGGCTTTGATGCGATCGCGCAGCTGCGCAACTTTGGGGCCGATTTCCTCGAGCAGGCGTTCGCGGGGGAGTTCGGGGGCGGGGCCGAAGCAGCTCAAGGAGAGCAGCTTGCCGTCGTTGCCAATGAGGGGCACGCCGACGGCGGAGACCTCGTTGCGCCATTCGCTCACGGAGAAAACGAATCCGTATTTCTCGTAGTCCTCCACCGCGCGGCGCAGGCCCTTTTGAATCTTGGGCCATTCGGGCTCGGGCACGCCGCGCAAATACGAGGCGAGCACGCGCGCCCGCTCGTCCTCCGGCAGGCCTACGTGGCCGGCGCGACCCAGTGCGGTGGTGCCACGCGGAACGCGTTCGCCGACGTCCAGGCTCATGCGAAAGAGCTGGTGGCCGTGGCAAATCTCGATGAACACCATATGGTCGCCATCGCGCGCGGCGAGGGCCACCGTGGAGTGCACCTCCTCGGCCAACTCTTGCATCAGCGGCCGCGCCACCGCGCGCACGTCCAGTCCGGCGAGGTAATGCTGCGCCAGGGAGAGGACGCCGATGCCGAGGGAATACTTCTCCTCGGCAGGGAGAAACTCCAGATACCCCAATTGCGTGAGGGTATAGCAAAGCCTCCCGATGGTCGATTTGGGGAGGCCCGTGCGGCGCGCGATTTCACGCACACCGACGAAGCGCTCCTGCGGCTTGAAACTCCGCAGCACGGCAAAGGCCCGCGCCACCGACGTAATGAAATCCGGACTCTCGGCCCCCGTGACATCTTCGGCCGCATTCCCCAATCGACTCAACTTCGGCGTCATATCATCATCCTCACAAACGTAAAGGCGGACTGAATATTACAAACTCGCAAGGGGCCGTCCGTCGAGCAGCGGCAGCGGAACAACCCCGGCGAGGCCGGCGCCTTAGTCCCTCCCCCATGCGAGGATCGCCAAGCGAAATGGCGATCCTTGGCTTCCGAACCGGGCATGGCGCCGGTCCCGCCGGCTTCTTCTCGCTGCCGCGGTTCAAGCACCAACTCATTTCGAAATTGAAACATTCAATCAACCGCTACCTCAAGCCACTTCGAATAGGCCGGCGGCACCTTGGCCGCCGCCAATGCACATGGTCACCACGACGTACTTCACGCCGCGGCGCTTTCCTTCGATCAGCGCGTGGCCGACCAACCGTGAGCCGGACACGCCGTACGGATGGCCCACCGCAATGGCGCCCCCGTTGACGTTGAGCCGCTCGTTGGGAATGCCCAGCTTGTCGCGGCAATAAATGACTTGCACCGCGAAAGCCTCGTTGAGCTCCCATAGGCCGATATCGTCGACCTTCAAGCCGGCACGGGCCAGCAACTTGGGCACGGCGAAGACCGGGCCGATGCCCATTTCGTCCGGCTCGCAGCCGCTCACGGCAAAGCCGCGGTAGATGCCCAGCGGCTTCAAACCGCGCTTTTCGGCGACCTTGGAGCTTACGACCACGCAGGCCGAGGCTCCGTCCGAGAATTGGCTGGCATTGCCCGCCGCGATCACCCCGCCGGCGATGGCCGGGCGGATCTTGGAGACGCCCTCGAAGGTGGTGTCCGCGCGGATGCCTTCGTCGGCCGAAAGGGTCACCTCCTTGGTGAAGATGCGCCCCGTGGCCTTGTCGGCCGTGGCCATGAGGGTCGTCATGGGCACGATTTCGTCGTTGAATTTGCCCTCGGCCGCCGCCGCCGCCGCGCGCAGCTGACTCTGCACGCCGTATTCGTCCTGGCGCTCGCGCGAGATGCCGTAGCGCTTCGAGACGTTCTCCGCCGTCTGCAACATGTTCCAATAGACGGCCGGTTTGTTCTGCAGGAGCCAGCGCTCGGTCAGCATGTGCAGGTTCATCTCGTTCTGCACGCACGAGATGGCCTCCACGCCGCCGGCGACCATGATGTCCCCCTCGCCGTTCAGAATGCGCTGCGCGGCCAGGACGATGGTCTGCAAACCCGACGAGCAAAATCGATTCACCGTCATGCCGGGCACGGAGACCGGCAGCCCGGCACGCAGGGCAATCTGCCGTGCGATGTTGCCGCCGGTGGCGCCTTCGGGGTTCGCACAGCCCATGATGACGTCTTCCACCTCCGCGTCGTCCAGAAGGCCCGTGCGATCGAGGGCCGCCCGCACCACGTGCCCGCCCATGGTGGCCCCATGGGTCATGTTGAGGGCGCCCCGCCAAGATTTGGCGAGCCCCGTGCGCGCCGTAGAAACGATGACCGCATCAACCATGGAACGACCTCCCTTCGGCGGCGAGCTTCGCGAGCAGCGGTGCGGGCTCCCAGAACTTCGAGTCGCCGCGCGAGATGCGCGCATACCGGCGCATCGCCGCCACGACGTTCACCAGGCCCACCTCGTCGGCGTACAGCATGGGACCGCCGCGGTGGATGGGAAAGCCGTATCCGGAGAGGTAGACCACGTCGATGTCCGACGCGCGCTGGGCAATGCCTTCCTCCACGATTTTGGCGCCCTCGTTGATCAGGGCAAAGATGCAGCGCTCGACGATCTCCTCGTCCGAAATCGCGCGGCGGGTGATGCCGAGCTCCTTCGAATAGGCGAGAACCATCTCGTCGACGCTCGGATCGACGATGGCATCGCGCCGGCCGGGCTCGTAGAGGTACCAGCCCTTTCCGGTTTTCTGCCCGAAGCGCCCGAGCTCGCACAGCTTGTCGCCTATTTTGGAATAGACGAGCTCTGGGTGCTCCACGTAAAGCCGTTTGCGAATGGCCCAGCCAATGTCGTTTCCGGCCAGGTCGCCCATGCGGAACGGGCCCATGGCCATGCCCCACTGCTCGAGGGCGCGGTCGACCTGCGAGGGGAGCGCGCCTTCCTCCAAGAGGAACGAGGCCTGGATCGAATAGCGCTCGATCATGCGGTTGCCGATGAAGCCATCGCACACGCCCGAGACCACCGCGGTTTTCCCGATTTTCTTGGCCAGATCCATCACCGTGGCCAAAACGTCCTTCGACGTCTTCGCGCCGCGCACCACCTCGAGAAGCTTCATCACGTTGGCCGGGCTGAAGAAGTGCAGGCCCACCACGTCGCCAGGCCGCTTCGTGAAGGCGGCAATCTTGTTCAAATCGAGGGTCGACGTGTTGCTCGCCAGGATCGCCCCCGGCTTCATCACCTGGTCCAACGCGGTGAATACTTTTTCCTTCACGCCCAGCTCTTCGAAGACGGCCTCGATGACCAAGTCGGCCTGCGCGATCCCGTCGTACGAGAGGGTGCCCTGGATGAGCGCGAGCCGCTGCGCCATCTTTTCCTCGGTCAGCTTGCCCTTCTTGAACGAGCTTTCGTAATTCTTGCGGATGGTGCCAAGCCCCTTGTCGAGGGCTTCGGGCTTCACCTCGAGCAAGGTCACCGGGATGCCGGCGTTGGCAAAGCTCATGGCGATGCCGCCGCCCATGGTGCCGGCACCGATGATGGCCACCTGCTTGACCGGACGCAGGGTCGTGTCCGGCGGCACGTCGCCAATCTTGCTGGCCGCGCGCTCGGCGAAGAAGAAGTGCCGCAGGGCGCGCGACTCGGGTGTGGCCATGAGCTTCTGGAAAAGCTCCCCCTCCTTGCGCAACCCCGCGTCGAACGGCCCCGTAGATGCCGCCACGGCCTCCAGGCAGACGAGCGGCGCGGGGAAATTCTTGGACATCGTTGTCACGGTGTTGCGTGCAAACTGCAAGAACCCCTGCGCATTGGGGTGCTCGACCTTGACGTCGCAAAGGCGCTTCAGCGGGCGCTTCTCGCGAACGACTTCCTCGGCGAACGCCAGCGCCCCCTCGAGCACGTCCCCATCGACGACCCGGTCGAAGAGGGCCGTCTTGGCCAAGGCCTCGGCCAGCACCGTTTCCCCGGACGCAATGAGGTTCGCCGCAGTCTCCAGTCCAATGGCCCGCGGCAAACGCTGCGTGCCGCCGGCGCCGGGCAATAGGCCCAACTTGACCTCGGGCAGCGCAATCTTGGTGCCCTTGGCCACCACGCGGAAATGGCACCCGAGCGCGAGCTCCAGGCCGCCGCCCATGGCCACCGAATGAATCGCCGCGACGACCGGCTTGGTGCTCGCTTCCAGGGCGCGAATCACCACACGCAGCGATGGCTCCAGAAGCTGCTTTCCGCTTTTGAACTCGGTGATGTCGGCGCCGCCGGAGAAGGCTTTTCCAGCCCCGGTGATGACGATGGCCGTGACGCCCGGATCGAGCTCCGCACGCTCGAGGCCCTCACGGAGCCCGGTGCGAACGGCATGGCCCAGGCCATTCACCGGCGGATTGTCCATGGTCAACACGGCCACCGGGCCGCGCGTTTCGTAGCGGATACTCATCGTGTGGCTCCTCCCGGGGCCGCCTTTGCGGCTTCTTCCTGGTACAATTCCTTTTTCGACAGTTTGCCGACCAGCGTCTTCGGCAAATCGGCGCGAATATCCATCGCTTGCACCATTTCGTGCTTGCCCAAACGTCCCTCCAAAAAGCCTTTCAGCTCCTCGAGCGTCAACCCCGGCGTCCCCGGCTTCAACGAAATGAACGCTTTGGGAGCCTGGCCGCGGTATTCGTCGTGAATGCCGATCACGCTCACCTCCGCCACCGCGGGGTGCTCGTAGATCGCTTCCTCGATGGTGCGCGGGTACACGTTGAACCCGCCGCAGAGAATCATGTCCTTCGTGCGATCGACGATGTACACGAAGCCGTCGTCATCCATGTAGCCCACGTCGCCGGTGCGGAAGAGCCCATCGGAGGTTCGCTCCGACGCGACCCCGCCCTTCCAATACCCCTTCATCACGTTGGGGCCCGCGACACAGATCTCACCGCGCTCCCCGAGCGCTACCCGCTTCGAGGGATCGTTCACGTCGCGGAATTCGATACGCACGCCCGGCATGGGCAATCCACAGGAGCCGGGACGATGCCGAATGCTCACCGGACTGAACGTGCCGGTGGGCGACGTTTCCGTCATACCCCAGCCTTCGCAGATCGGACAGGCCACGAGGCGCTCGAAACGCTGCTTGACCTCCAGAGGCAACGGCGCACCGCCCGAGCCGCAGAAGCGGATCGAGCTCAGATCGTAGTCCGCGACCTTCGGGTGGTTCAATATGGCGGAGTACATCGTGGGCACTCCGAGAAAGGCGGTGATCTTCTTGCTGGCGATCTCCCGGAGCGCCGTCTCCGCCTCGAAGCGCGGCATGAGCACCATTTCCGCACCGAGGCGAATGGCCATCAGCATGGTCACGGTGAGAGCATAAATATGAAAGAGCGGCAACGCCGCGAGAATGCGCTCCTCGCTCTCATGAAGGATGCCCGCCCCCGCGTGGGTCTCCCAATATTGACTACAGGCGGCCGACACGTTCGCGTGGGTGAGCATGGCACCCTTGGGCAGCCCGCTGGTGCCGCCCGTGTATTGCAACACCGCGACGGCCTCCTCCAAGTTGGCAATCGCCGGCGGCTCGACGCGCGGGCCGTCCTTCGCCAGGAGCGATTCGAATCGGACATGTCCGTCGTCGCCCCAGGCCACCTCGCACGGCATGCCCGAGGCGGCGACCACCAACGTGCGCAGACGCGTGCGGCGGAGCAGCGGCGCCATCATGGGGTAAAGACTCTTGGCGTCGAGGGTGACCATGATGTCGGTCTCGCTGTCCTCGATTTTGTGAATGAGCGACTTTTCCGCATCCAGCGGTGAATAGTTCACCACCGTACCGCCCGCCTTGAGGATGGCGAAAAAGCTCACCACGTAATGGGGCGTATTGGGCAGATAAAGCCCGACATGCACACCGGGCTTCACCCCGATTTCGCGAAAGCCCACCGCCGCCCGCTCCACCTGGTTGGCCAGTTCGCGGTACGTGAGCTTCCTCCCCATGCAATCGATGGCCGGGCGATCCGGCCACTGCGCCACGGCGTCGTCCAGAATTTGCCAGAGTGGCATCTGCACGAGTTCCCGATCGTAGCGTACCCCTTCTGGATACGACTTGATCCACGGTTGATCGCCCATCCCTCGCCCTCCTCGGATTGAAGCTACGCACCCAGATGCATGATGCTCAGTGATACTTCGCCAACTCCATCTTCCCGATCGCGTTGCGATGCACTTCGTCCGGCCCGTCGGCAAAGCGCAAGGTGCGCGCCTGCGCGTAGGCGTACGCCAAACTGAAATCGCCCGAAAGGCCGCCGCCGCCGTGCGCCTGAATCGCCCAGTCGATGACTTGACATGCCATGTTGGGCGCCGCCACCTTGATCATCGCGATTTCTTTGCGGGCGTGCTTGTTGCCCACCGTATCCATCATGTACGCGGCGTTGAGCACCAAGAGGCGCGCTTGGTCGATCAAAATGCGCGACTCGGCAATGCGCTCCAAGGTCACGGTCTGCTCGGCAATGCGCTTGCCAAAGGCCACGCGCGACAATGTGCGCTTGCACATGTCTTCGAGCGCCCGCTCGGCCAATCCAATGAGGCGCATGCAATGGTGGATGCGCCCGGGCCCCAGCCTGCCCTGCGCAATCTCGAAGCCGCGTCCGTCACCCAGGAGCACATTGGCCGCGGGCACGCGCACGTTCTCCAGCAGAACCTCAGCGTGGCCGTGGGGCGCGTCGTCGTAGCCGAAGACGGTGAGGTTCCGAAGAATCTTCACCCCCGGGGTGTCCCGCGGTACGAGGACCATCGACTGCTGCAGGTGCCGATTGGGATTGTCCGCATCGGTTTTGCCCATCACGATGAACAACTGGCAGCGCGGATCGCTCGCCCCCGACGACCACCATTTGTGGCCGTTGATGACGTATTCGTCGCCGGTGAGCCGCATCGATGTTTCGATGTTCGTCGCGTCGCTGGAGGCCACATTGGGCTCCGTCATGAGAAACGCCGAGCGGATCTTCCCGTCGAGCAGGGGCTCGAGCCACTGCTTTTTCTGCTCGGGCGTGCCGTAGCGCTCGATGGTTTCCATGTTGCCGGTGTCCGGCGCCGAACAGTTGAACACCTCCGAGGACCAAATGACCCGCCCCATGATTTCGCAGAGCGGTGCATATTCCACGTTGGTGAGCCCCGCGCCGTGCGTCGACTCGGGCAAAAACAGATTCCACAGCCCCTCGGCGCGCGCCTTTTCCTTGAGCTCGTCGATGAGTGGGATGGGCTGCCAGCGATCACCCTGCGCAACCTCGTCGTGGTAGCGCTTTTCGTTCGGGTAAATGTACTTCTCCATGAAGGCATGGAGGCGTGCACGCAGATCCTGCGTCTTGGCCGAGTATTCGAATTTCACCGTCGTCTCCCTTTAGGTGGGCAGCAGGTTCGTCGGATTTCGCTCGTCCAGAATGTCGCGCATCCGGCTCTCGATGGAGGATTTGATCTTGGGGTGCGGCAGCACGTAGAAGCGGTCGTTCCGGACGGCCTCCACGGTGATCTTCGCGACATCTGCGGCGGAAAGACGGCCCGAAGCAAGTGCCTTGCGCAACATGGGCTCGTAGTCGGCCGCGTGCGGGTTCGTGGCGCTCAGCTCCTGCGGGCGGTTGCGCGCCGAGTCACCGATGCCGGTATTCACGTACGCGGGGCACAGGACGGAGACGCCAATGCTTGTGCCTGCAACCTTCAAGTCATGGTAGAGGCACTCGGACAGCGCCACCACACTGTGCTTGCTCACGGCATACACGCTGTTTCCGGGGATCGAGACGAGGCCCGCGACAGAAGCCGTGTTGATCACGTGGGCCGGGCCGCCCTGCTGGATCATGCGAGGAACGAAGGCGCGGATGCCGTGGACCACGCCCATCACGTTGATGCCGAGCACCCACTGCCAATCTTCCAACGTGGTGGTCCAGGTCGGGCCGAGAACACCGACCCCCGCATTGTTGAACAGGAGATGCACGGCGCCGAACTGCTCGTACGAACGGGCGGCAAGTTCGTCGACCTGCTCGGGTTTGGACACATCGCACGTCACGATGCGCGCGACGCCGCCGGCCTCGGCCACGAGGGCTGCCGTTTCGGCCAAACCTTTTTCGTCGACATCGCCCAAAACGACCGACGCCTTCGCACGCACGAGCTCCAAGGCCAGCTCACGCCCGATGCCGCTGGCGGCGCCGGTAATGACCGCCACCTTCCCGTCGATTTCTTTCATGATGAATGCCTTTGTCGAAACGCTTTATCGGTAGGTAATCAAACGCACATTTTGCATGCGTTCGAGGTGCGCGACGACATTGAACGAGCTCAAAGTCACGCGCCCGGGATGCTCGCTGCTGGACCTACTGGAGAAGCGCAGCGCGGTCATGCTGCTGTTGACGATGGACCAGTTCAGCTCGAAAATGCTGCGGTCGGGTATGCCGAGGAGATGTTGGCAAATGGCCGTGATGGGTCCGCCCGATGTAAACACGGCGACCGTGCGCGAAGGCCCTGGATCGTCGGTCAAACGCCGAAGCGCGGCCACGCACCGCGTGCGAAAAGTCGACCACGGCTCACGGTAATCGGCATCCCATTCGCCGCCCACCCAGCGATCGATGGCGGCGGAGAAGATACTTTGAAATGCCCGCCGCGGATTGTCATGCTCCGCCAAAAGACGGGCCAGCACCTGACGGTCGGCGAATTCGGGCCGGTGCCGAATGACCACCTCGTCCGCATCGTACTCTTCGAAGCCCGCATCGATTTCCAACGGGCACGCGCCAAGCCCCATCGCGGAGAGGCAGGCTTCCGCGGTTTGGCGATGCCGTTTCATGCCCCCCACGACGGCGCGATCGATCGTCCGTCCGCAGGCCGAGAGCCAGTCTCCGAGCAGCCGCGACTGCTCGATGCCCAACTCGGACAGGCAGTCGTAGTCGTCGCTGCCGAACGACGCCTGCCCATGACGAACGAGAAGAACGGTGCCCATGGATCCCTTTAGCTTTGCGGCGTTTTCCGCGGAACCATCTGCTCGACGGCCTCGTTCCAAAGCCCCGAGCCAATGAGGCTGCTGCCTCCGTCGACCAAGAGCAACGTGCCCGTGATGTACGAGGCGAGCGGCGAGGCCAAATAGACGGCCGCTTGGCCGATGTCGTCGACGTGGCCGTAGCGCCCGAGCGGAATAGCCCCCTTGGTGCGCGCCTCGTGATCGGGGTTCGAGAGGCGCCGCATGCCCTCGGTGTCGGCAATCGGTCCGGGCGTGATGCCGTTGCTACGGATTCCGTAGCGGCCCCATTCGAGGGCGAGCGTGCGCATCAGGTTGTCGATGCCTGCCTTGGCCGCGCCGACGTGCGCTTGCAGTGCGTGCGGAAACAAGGCCTGCGCCGCCGAAATGAAAAGGATCGAACCGCGCGTTTTGCGCAGCTGCGAAAAGGCAATGCGCGAGGCGTTGAACGAGCCCAAAAGGTCGATCTCGATGACCGTCTTGAACCCATTGGGGCTCAAGTCCTCGGCGGGGCAGAGGAAGTTGCCCGCGGCGCCGGCCACGAGCACGTCCACCGAACCAACCTCCGACTCGGCCCGCGCAAAGGCTTCCTCCAGCACGGTGTACTGGCGCACGTCGGCCACCACCGGCAACACTTTGCCGCCCACGTGGGCATTCAACTCACGCAGTTCGGCGGCCGCGGTGTCGAGCCGCTCTTGCGTGCGCCCGCAGATGGCCAAATTCGCGCCCAGGGCTGCAAAATGGCGGGCGACCCCCAAATTGATCCCGCTGCCACCCCCGGTGATGAATACCGTTTTACCCCGAAACAGTTCCTTCGACAGGTGCTGCTGGATGATCATGGCATTGTCTCCCCTCGATTCCGTCAATCGGGCCGTGCGGCATTCGGACGGCGCTTTTCGAGAAAGGCGCTCAGCACTTCCCTGGCCTCGGGCGAGGAAAGTCGGTCCGAAAACTCGTACGCCTCTTCAATCATGGCCTTTTCGACCAACGGCACGATCGCGCGCTTGAGCAGCGCCTTCGTGGCGAGGAGCGAGGCCCGCGGCTTGGCCGCCAGGATGCGCGCCTTGGCCAATGCGTGCGTGCCCACGTCGACGTCGGCCACCACAGTGTTGATCAATCCGATGTCGCATGCCTCGGCTGCGGAGACTTTGTCGCCGAAGAGCAGCAGCTCGCTCGCGCGCTTTTGCCCGACGACCAGCGGCAACAGCAGGCTGGAGCCCGCCTCGGGGCAGAGCGCCAGGTTCACGAAAGGCAAGGAGAACTCCGCGCTTTCGCCGGCAATGACGTAATCGCAGTGCAGCAGCATGGTGGTCCCAATGCCGATGGCCCGCCCCGTCACCGCCGCCAAAATGGGCTTTTTGGCGTACATGAGTCCCCGCAAAAACTGAAATACCGGGCTGTCTTCGCTGTTGGCCGGGTTCTGCAGAAAATCGGCAATGTCGTTGCCGCTGGTGAAGATGTCGGCCTGACCATGAAAGAGGATGACACGCACGGCCGGATCGCTCTCGGCCTGGAGCAGGGCGTCCGCCATGGCGGCGTACATGCCCACGGTGAGGGCGTTCTTCTTCTCGGGACGACGGATCTCGATCCGCTGCACGCCCTCGGTCACCTCGGTCACGATGTTCGAATTCTTCATCAAAACCAACTCTCCTGCATATCGACGGTGCTCGAATCGAGGCTGCGCAGCAACGTGTGCTGCGGCCCGGTCTTCGGTAGCTCCCAGCGGAAAAAGTAGCGAGCCGCTGCGAGTTTCCCGCGGTAAAAGTCCTCGTCAGCCGGCGCCGCGGAGGCTGTGGCCTCTTTCGCGAGCACCGCCTGGCGCAACCAGATCCACGCGACGACGGTGTGGCCGAACATATCCAGATAAACGCTGGCATTGGCAAGTGCCAAATTCGCATCTTGCATCATCGCGCCGCCGAGGAGGCGCGACGTCTCGGCGAGGCGCTCCCACGCGTCGGCCAATTGCGAAGCATGGCTCTGCAGTTCGGTGTCGGCGTGGCTGCGCGCCCGCTGAACGGTCGAACCGATTTCCTTGCCCAGGATGGCCAGCGAAGCACCCTTCTCGGCGAAAGCTTTGCGCCCGAGCAGATCGAGCGCTTGAATGCCGCTCGTCCCCTCGTGAATCGGATTCAAGCGATTGTCGCGATAGAATTGCTCGACGGGGTATTCGCGGGTGTACCCGTAGCCCCCGTGCACTTGAATGGCCAGGCTGTTCGCCTCGAGCGCATAGTGCGAGGGCCACGTTTTCACCACCGGCGTGAGCAAATCGAGCAGCATCGCCGATTCGCGCCGCTCGGCCTCCACGGTCGCGTGCTTCGCGCGATCGGACAGGGTGCCCGCGTAGAGGCACAATGCGAGCGCCCCTTCGACGTACACCTTTTGCGCGAGCAGCATGCGTCGCACGTCCGCGTGGCGGACGATCGGCACCGGCAGCGAGAGCGGATCTTTGCCGCTTCGCCCCTGCAGGCGTTCCCGCGCATAGTCGAGCGCGTGCAGGTAACCGGTGTACCCGAGCACGGACGCGCCGAGGCCCACGGCGATGCGGGCGCCGTTCATCATTTGGAACATGTACGCGAGGCCGTGATGCGGCTTTCCCACGAGCTCGCCGATGCAGTCGTCGTTCTCGCCGAAGTTGAGCATCGTGGACGTGGTGCCGCGAAAGCCCATTTTGTGAATGAGCCCCGCCAGGGCCACGTCGTTCTTCGGTCCGAGGCTGCCGTCGGCCTTCACGCGATACTTGGGCACCACGAAGAGCGATATCCCCTTCACGCCGGGGGGCGCCCCGGGGATGCGCGCCAGCACGAGGTGCACGATATTTTCCGTGAGCTCGTGGTCGCCGCCGGAGATGAAGATCTTGTTCCCTTTGATGGAGTACGTGCCATCCCCGCGCGGCTCCGCGGTCGAGGCCACGTCGGCCAGGGAGGAGCCGGCCTGCGGCTCGGTGAGCACCATCGTGCCGAAGTAGCGGCCGGCCAACATGGGCGCGAGGTAACGCGCTTTTTGCTCGTCCGAGCCGAATTCGTGAATCAGCTCCGAGGCCCCCACGGTCAAGGTGGCATACGCGTCGATGGCCACGCTCGCCGCACGGAAAACGGCATAACAGGCGAGCGTGATGCTGTACGGAAGCTGCATGCCGCCCTGCGCCTCGTCGTACATCGCGGAGATGAACCCGGCGGACGCGAACGCGTCGAGCGCTTCCTTCACCTCGGAGAGGACGTGAACGCGCTCGCCGTCGTAGGTGGGCTCTTCGAGGTCGCACTTGCGATTCAGCGGCGCGAACTTTTGCTCGGCAATCGAGTACGCCGTGGCGAGCGCACTGGAAAACGTCTGCCTCGAGTGTTCTTGGAAACGCGGAAAGCGCGTGAGCTCCTCGACTTGGAGCAGCTCGTACAGAATGAAGTCGAGATCGCGCCGCCTGATAAGCTTGTCCATCGGCTATTCCTGGGCCAAAAGCTGGTCGCTGAAGCGCGCGAGGTGATGATCCGCATCGCCAAAGGCGAGGTTGATCATGGTGAGGCGCTTGAAATGGTGACCCACCACGAGTTCCTCGGTGACGCCCATGCCGCCGTGCAGTTGCACCGCCTGCTGGCCGACGAATCGGGCCGCCTGCCCCACCAGTGTTTTCGCCGCGGAGAGGGCGCGTCGCCGCTCGAAGGTGTCGTCGGAGTGCACTTTGACGGCGGCCAGGTACGACATCGAGCGAGCTTGCTCGGTGTGGATGAACATGTCCACCATGCGATGTTGCAGCACTTGGAACTTGCCAATGGGCACGCCGAACTGCTTGCGCGTCTTCAAGTGTTCCGCAGTATCCGCATTGAGTGCGCCCATGACGCCGACGGCCTCCGCGCAGAGGGCGGCGATGGCCACGTCGACGGCGCGCTCGATGGCCGCAAGCGCCTGCCCTTCCGCACCAAGGCGCGCACCCTCGCCGACGGTGACGTTTTCGAGCACCACCTCGGCGGCGCGCTGGCCGTCCTGGGTGCGGTAATCGCGAACGCGCACCCCGGGTGCGCCCGCCGACACGAGAAAGAGGGAGAGGCCGTCGCGGTCGAGAACATCGCCCGACGTGCGCGCGGAGACGATGAAGACATCCGCGCTACCACCGTGCAACACCACGGTTTTGCGACCGGAGAGCACGTAATTGTCCCCCTGGCGCTTGGCCGAGGTCGCAACATGGTGCAGGTCGTAGCGAAATTGCGGTTCGTAGTGGGCAAAGGCCAACAGGCGCTCGCCGGCGATGATCGCGGGCAAAAATTCGCCCTTCTGCGCCTCGCTGCCCGCGTCCCGCAGAAGCCCGCCGCAGAGCAGCACCGTCGAGAGGTACGGCTCCAGCACGAGCCCGCGCCCGATAGCCTCCATGACGATGAGCGCATCCAGCGCACCGCCGCCAAATCCGCCGTGCTCCTCGGGCAAGGTGATGCCCAACAAGCCAAGCTCCGCGAATTTGCGCCAGACGGCGCGGCTGAATCCCTGGGGCTCCCCTTCGAGGATCTTCCGCCGCGCATCGAAGGAGTATTCTTTGGAAACGAATCGGTCGAGAAGATCCTTGAGCTGCTTTTGCTCTTCGGTGAATTGAAAGTCCACGGTTCGATTTACCTTTCAAATCCCAAGAATCATCTGCGCGATGATGTTTCGTTGAATCTCGTTGGAGCCGCCGTAAATCGTGACCTTGCGGTCGTTGAAGTACGTGCCCGCCAGCGGCGCATTCTCTTCGGAGACCAGCGGATCGGATTTGTGGCCATCCTCGAGGGCCTCCGGTAGATACGGCAGCGCGTGGTGCCCCGCGGCAAGCATCATCAGCTCCGAGAGGGCCTGCCGGATCTCCGTCCCGCGAATCTTCAAGAGGGAGGCCTCGGGCGCGGCGCCTTTCTTCTGCGCCTCGGCGGCGAGGACGCGCAGGCAGGTGATCTCCAGCGCCATGATATCGATTTCGATCTGGGCAATCTTGTCGCGGAAACGCGGGTCGGCGAGGAGAGGCTCCGCGCCGGCGCGTCGTTCGCGGGCCAACTCCTTCAAGCGGAGCAATTCGCGCTTGGAGCGGCCGACTTCTGCGATGTTGGTGCGCTCGTGGCTGAGGAGGTATTTGGCATACGTCCAGCCTTTGTTCTCCTCACCGACCAAGTTTTCGGCGGGCACCTGGACGTTCTCGAGCCAAACTTCGTTCACCTCGTCGTCCCGGCCATCCAGCATGCGAATGGGCCTTACGGTGATGCCCGGCGATTTCATGTCGATGAGCAGGAACGAAATGCCGGCCTGCGGGCGCGCTTCGCTGTTGGTGCGCACGAGGCAAAAGATCCAATCGGCGTGCTGGCCCAGCGTGTTCCATGTCTTGACGCCGTTGACCACGTAGTGATCCCCTTGGCGCTCGGCGCGCGTCTGCAGGGAGGCGAGGTCCGATCCGGAACCCGGCTCGGAGTAGCCCTGGCACCACCAGTCGTCACCGGACAAGATGCGCGGGAGAAAGCGCTCTTGCTGGGCGCGGTTGCCGAAGGCCATGATGACCGGGGCGACCATCAAGAGGCCGAACGGCATGATCTGCGGGGAGCCCGCACCGGCACACTCTTCCTCGAAGATGTGCCTCTGCACCGCCGACCACCCGGTGCCTCCGAACTCGCGCGGCCAGGTGAAGCCGATCCAACCCTTCTGGTGAAGGATGCGGTGCCACTCCAAGTAGTCCTCTTTGGAGAGGGGCTTGCCGTGCAGCACCTTCTCCGAAATCCGAGCCGGCAAGTTCGCCCGGACGAACTGCCGTACTTCATCGCGGAATGCCTGCTCTTCCGCCGTGAAATTCAGGTCCATGCACGTCTCCGCATATCTGTCCCGCATAATGGGACACTGTCCCGTTCTTCGAAGACAGATATGCGGGACGCTCGATCACGTGTCAAGGCACAGCGATCAAGCGTCCCGGATTTCGCTCAGCTCAACCTAAAGAGCTTCGGCTGTCAGCTGTTGAAGTACGCGCGAACCGACGAGTCGGTGAGGACGCGGAACGAACGCGCGTTCATGTAGACCGCGACCAGCGCACCAGCTGCATCGAGCAGCAAGGAGAAGGACCAATCACCGAGGAACTCCAGCACGCGATGCCCCGCACCCAAGGTACCCGTGAGCGTCGCGACCGCGGTGCAGAGGAGCAGGATGAACCGGATGATGTGCCCCTTCGAGAGCAGGCGCCGCCCGATGAAGAACATACCCACCAGGCTGAAGAGGAAGACGATCATCGTCCGCGTCAGCGAAAAGAACCCGAAGCCATTCCTCAAAATGTAAAAGGCCGCCGAGAAAACCGCAAAACCGTACCAAGCGTTGGTCAGCGACTCGATCTTCTGCCTCGCGTTCATCTCCAGCCTCCAGTTTCCACTCGGTCTCTACGTTCTGACCCCGAGAAAGATTTCCCGCAACCTCTCTTCGCGCGTAACCGAACCGTACGGTAGAAAACGACGGCCGCTCAACCAGTGAATCGCGCCAGCGCGTACGGCTCCAGGCTGACGGCAGGGTCCTTGCCGATGGCGAGGCGGGCGGCGGATTCGCCGACGGCGGGGGCGAACTTGAAGCCGTGGCCGGAGCACGCGGAGGCGTAGCTCACGTTGGGGTGATGGCGCGTGCGGCCGATGATGAAGTTGCCGTCGTCGCTCAGGGTGTAGAAGCAGATGCGCGACTTGATGGGGACGGGATCGAGTGAGGGGAAAACCTCTTCGACGTAGTCGGCCATCTCGTTCCGGAAGACGTCGCTCACCACGCGATCGGGCGCACGCGGATCGGCTTCGACTTGCTGGCGGTTGTGAAATCCGATTTTCACGCCGGCGTCGTCTTGGCTCGGGCAGCCATAGAGAAGACGCCCATCGGCGGCTTCGTGCAGGAAGACGGGGAAACGGCTTGCCTCATATTCGCGCTCCTCGCCGGGACGGGGACGGAACCAATAAATGGGCACGCGCACGGGGCGCAGGAAGGGGCGCACCTCTTCGATGAATTCGCCCGCCATCCACGGGCCCGTGGCCACGACGACGGCGGCGCAGGCGAACGACTCGCCCGAGGCCGTCGACAAGGTGACGCCGTTGCCGGAGTGCGTGACCTTCGAAATGCGGCATCCGAATTGGAGCTCCGCACCGCGGTTCACCGCCCGATCGAGCATGGCCAGTCGGGCGCGATCGGCCAGAACCATGTAGGCACCCGGCTCGTAAATCGCCTCCATGTCGGCCGACAATCGGAATGCGGGATAGCGCTCGCGCACTTGGGCGGCGTCGAGCATCTCGTGCGGAATGTCCCCTACCCGCGCGGTATCGCGGCTGCTGCGAACGACCCCCGTTGCCTTGCTGCCGACGAAAAGGCCCCCGGTGTGCACCACCACGGGCTCGTCGCAGTCTTGCTGAAGCGCCATCCAGAGATCGTGCGCGCGATTCAACAGCGGGAGGTACGCCGCGCCCTCCCAATACGCGCGCCGGAAGATGCGGCTCTCCCCGCGGGAGGAGCCATTGGCGTGCGTCGGGCCGAAGGCATCGAGCCCGATGACGCGAATGCCCTCGGCGGCGAGGTAATCCACCGCCGAGGCGCCCACGATGCCCAGTCCAATCACCGCCACGTCGTAGGTCTTCATCGCCCCGCCTCCGTGCGCACCGGCCCGCCCGTTCGAAGGCGCTGCAGGATCGACTGCCCGACGACGAGCGTCAGCGACGACCAAATGACGAGGAAACACATGGTGGTGTTGGCAGATGGCATTTGCCCATAAAATACGATGGCCACGACGAATTGGGTACTCGGAAGGATGTATTGGAGGAATCCCGCCGTCGAAAGGCTGATCTTTTGGACGGCGAACGAGAGAAGCCACAGCGGCACGACCGAAACGGTTCCGCACGCGCACAGGAGACCAATTTGCATGACCCCCGTGGACGGCGGAAGCGCCAGTGTGTAGTGCGTGGTCGCCACGACGCATGCGACGCCGACGGCCAGCATGGACGTCTCCAGGGTGAGACCGCTGATGGGATCGGCCTCGGTCAGCTTCTTCAAGAAGCCGTAGGTCCCCCAGGTGAGGCCGATGGTCAGATAAATCCACGACTTCAATTCGACGCTTCGCGCGATGAGCAGCGCGAGGCCGAGCACGCAGAGCCCCAGCGAGCACGCGCGCAGCACCCCGAGCCGCTCGCGCACGATGCCCGCGCCGATGAAGATGGTCACCGCGGGGGCCAGCAAATAGCCGATGCCCGTCTCGAGGACGTGACCGGAGATGGATCCCCAGATGAACGTGAGCCAATTGATGCACACGAGGACCGCAGCCGCCAAGTGCACCAGGAGCACTTTGGGCTTCGTCGCCAGGCGGAGCAGATTGCGAAACCGCGCCAGAAGCAGCGTGGTCAGGCAAAGGGTGACCAGCGAGACCACGATGCGGTAGCCGAGCAACACGGGGGACGGAATACCGGCGAGCAGCTTCCAGAAAAGCGAGGAAGCCCCCAAGATGAAATACGCCAGTGCCGCCGCCCCCGTGCTCGCGCCTTTGCCAACGGACGATTGACTCATTCGCGCGGATTCCCAGCCATGGTGCACTCGACGATCTCGTACGACCAATGGATCGTCCCATCACCGTCCTGGCTGAATGCAGATTTGCATTCGTCTTTCCACGATTGAAACTCGGCCATGAGCCAAGGCCGGGCCGCTTGCCAGGCGTCCGAGTAGAACAACAGCGGAAAGCAATGTCGCTCGAGCAGCCGGAAACGCAGCGGGCATTCGCCAGGAACGCTGGCGCGGTACCGCGCTAGCACGTCCTGGATGCCCATCATCGAGTTGAGGCCGATGATGGCCCTTCCCCCCGGCGCCAGGTATTTGGGCATTTCGAGGAGGAACCGCAACACCACGGAATCTCCCCCGAACATGGCCGAGAGATCCAGGGAATGGCGCCCATTCATGCTGGCGAGCTGGCTGACCAGCAACGCCGAGGGCGCACGCCAGCCCGGTGGATTGAAGACGATGCGCTCGAATGGCTCCGCCGGACGAGCGCCATCCAACGCGTCGAACAGATTCCCGCTCGCGAAGTGGATGCGGTGGTTGCCGAAGTTCAGCATTTCGTTCTCGCACGCCAGCCGAATCGACGGTTGCGAGATGTCCGTCGCGGTGAGGTTCGTCGCGCCCATGTCGCGCAGCAGCAGGGCGAGCACGCCGCTGCCCGTCCCCAGCTCGAGGAACCGTTTCGACATATCGTCCTGGCCGAGGCACCGCACGAGCAAAGCCCCGAGACTGAGGCCGGCCGGGCTTACGCGAAAGACGCCAGGCCGGTCCATCAACTTGATGGAGTGCCCCATGCCGAAATAAGTCCAATACGCTCCGTCGCCATGGGGCGGGGCGTCGGCCGTCTTGCTGGTGGTGCTCGTGGTGCGATGGGCATCCATCGACCATGCTTGGCTATTGAGGCCCAGCATTCACACCCCACTCAATTCACGGGACCGTGCCGCCGACCGGCGCAGCGCCGCGGTCACGATGGTGTCGAGTTCGCGCTCACGGTAATGCCAAATTCCCCGCTCGGTGGTCCCGTTGGGGGTCATGACCTCCTTGCACAGGACCAGGGGCTCTTTCCCCGTAACGGCCAGCAAGTCCGCCGTGCCGCGCAGGACCTGGGCGACCATGGTGCGCGCATCATTCGGCTCGAATCCGCACTCCACCGCGAAATCGAACATACCCTTCGCATAGAACGCGACGAACGCCGGCCCGCCGCCGCACAAGGCCGTGGCATCGTCGATGGCTTCCTCCCGCGTGACCACCAGGGCCTTGCCGAACGAACCAAGGATATCCCGGGCCAAATCGATGTTCGGTTTTTCCACAGCGTGGCCAGGGCACAACACAGTCATGCCTTGCATGACCTCCGAAGGCGTATTTGGAATGGACCGTACCACTTGGTTGGTCCCGAGTGCGTGGCACATCGTTTCGATACGGATTCCCGCCATCACCGAAATGAGGAGACACTCGGAATAGGCATTGGGCGCCAGGCCGGCTGCGAACGATTGGAAAGCCTGCGGCTGAATGGCGAGAACCACCACGTCCCCCGCAGCCGGAACGTGCGTTTCCGAGGCTTCGATCTGGTATTTCTCCGAGAGAACGCGGCGCCTCTCCGCATCGATCTCCACGACGCGAAGCTCCGAGCCTAGTTGGCTTTTTCGCAGCCCGACGGCGATGGCCGTCCCCATCGGACCGCCCCCCAATATGACGATACGGCGACTCATGATCGCACCTCTTTATGTTCGAGAGGCAAACAGCCTAACCCGGCAATGAAACGTGTCAACCGCGTCGAATCAAATCGATCAGATGTTGCCCAGACAACTATCCAGAAGCACCAACCAAGCACTCAGATTAATGTTGCCTAGATAACTTATTCGAGTACAAGTCTGCCACAACACTGGAGTACAAATGGCTATCGTTCAAATCGATGCGAGTTGGGAAGGCATCCTGCGTCCGGAATGGATCCGTGAATTGGACGAAACGTCGTTCCTGTCACGTTGCCGCGAAGGGCGCGTGTCGCGGGCAGAATTGCACGGTTTCGTGCGGCAGCAGGGATACTACTCGCGCAATTTCACGCGCTTCTTGAATGCACTCATCGCCAATCTGCTCGACGAGGCGGATCGCCAAGCGCTCATGCAAAATCTCTTCGAGGAAATGGGACTGGGTGACGTCAAGTCGACTCCGCACTCTCAAATCTACCGCGACATGATGAAGACGATGGGAATACGCTTCGAGGACGAAGCCCCCCACCCGGCCACGGTCCGTTTGGTCGAAACCATGTTCGCGTGCTGCCACAACGAAAATGCGATGATCGGTCTGGGCGCAATATGCCTGGGGGCCGAAGCCATCGTTCCGCACGTTTATTCCACGGTGCTCGCGGGATTCGAGGCGATGGGGGAATCGAAACGCCACCTCGAGTTTTTCACGCTCCACGTCGGATGCGACGACGAACACGCCATCACCATGCGCAACATCATCGTCCGGCGGCTCCAGGCCGATCCCAAATCGCGGGTCGACTTGGAATACGGGGCGGCCAAGGCCATTGCCGCGCGCGTGGCGTTCTTCGAGGCATTGTCGTCCCGAGAACGGGTCGCCGCTTGATAAAGGAGACTCCTTACATGCATTACACTTCCAAGGATTTCGACCGTACGACGCCCGTACTCGGGGTTGAGGTGCCGTCGCGGCTCGTTCATGCGGACGTGGAAAACACGGCGCACGCCGCCGCGTTCAGCGCCGAGCGAAAGCACCCCGTTTCCGTGGTGGATTTGCCGTCCAAGACCATCAGCGTGACCATCGGCGGGCTGGAGCCCGGGCAAACCGCGAGCAAACACCGGCACACCTACGAGACGATCCTTTACGTGCTCGAGGGTGAGGGTTTCACCATGGTCGAGGAGCGGCGTGTGGAGTGGAAGGCGGGGGACGCCGTGTACATTCCCGCTTGGGCGTGGCATCAGCATACGAACCGAAGCGCGGTGAATCGTTGCAAATACGTGGCGTGCGAGAACGCGCCGCTGATGCAGAATCTGAATGCCGCATTGCGCGAGGAAGCCCCGTAGCCATGCAGGGCTCGAAAGACGTCGTCGCGGACTTTCTCGCGGCAGCGCGTGCGACCCCGGAGCGGCCGGCCATCGTCGACAATGGCCGAGAATTGAGCTACGGCAGCGTCCTCCAGCGGGCGCGTGAATTGGCTCTTCAGCTCGGAGATGGCTGCGGCGTGGTCGGGGTCATGGCCTCGCGGTCAGCCAATACGATCATCGCGCTGCTGGCCGTGCTCCTCGCCGGCGGTGCGTATTGCCCCATCGATCCGGCATTTCCCGACGAGCGGCAAAAGGCGCTCGTCCGGCGGAGCGGTTGCACCACGGTTATTGCCACGGTGTCCCAATCGGTGGCATTCCCCGGGCTCCGCGTTCTCGGCATGCGCGATCTCCATGGTCATCCGGCGCCGGCGCGCACGGACGAACCGTACGCCAGCGCGCCGGTCACGCTCGATACGCCGGCGTACGTTCTGTTCACGTCGGGGTCGACCGGGGAACCCAAGGGCGTGGTCACGCCGCGCGGTGCCATTGGCGCGTCCGTCGATTCGCTGCGCGCGCTGTTCGAAATTCAGCCTTCGGACAGGGTGCTCCAGTTTGCCTCGCTCAATTGGGATACGTGCTTCGAGGAGATCTTCCCCGCACTCACGTCGGGCGCGGCGCTCGTCATCGATCGCGATGCCCATTCGGGTTCGCTGCCTCGCCTGCTGCGACTGATTCGGCGGGAACGCGTCAGCGTCCTCGATCTGCCGACGGCGGTTTGGCACGAACTCGTGTACTACCTGGCCGAGGGGCATGCCGCGCTTCCCGAGTGCCTGCGGCTCGTGGTCATCGGTGGAGAGGCGGCTCGGGCTCCTCGGCTGGCCGATTGGTGCGCGCTGGACACGGCGCGGGTTCGATTGGTCAATACGTACGGCTGCACGGAAACGACCTTGATCACGCATGCCATCGACCTTCACGGGCCGCGTGCGGATTCATCGGGGACGCGTTGGGCCGAGGCCAACGAGGTGCCCATTGGGCGGGCCATGCCGCACGTGGTGGAGCGCCTCGGCGATGCGGGGGAATTGCTCGTGGGAGGGCCTGCCCTGGCAATTGGTTATCTCGGCAACGAGCAGGCCACCGAGCAGCGGTTTCGCAAGCTCGATTTCGGTGCGGGCCCCGCGCGCTACTTTCTCACGGGCGATCGCGTCGTTCGAAGCGCGACGGGCGAGCTTCTGCACCGCGGTCGATTGGACGGCCAAATCAAAGTGCGTGGCATTCTGGTCAATCCCGGGGAGGTCGAAGCCGAGATTGCGCGGTATGCCGGGGTCGCGGCGGTGGCCGTGGTTGGCGTCACCGTGGCGGATCACACCACGATGATTGCCTACGTGGTCGCGCGGCCAGGGACCGATGCGGCCGCACTGAGCACGAACATCGCGGCGGATCTCAAGGCGCGCGTCCCCGCGCACCTGGTCCCGTCGCAGCTCACGGTGGTTCCGGAGCTGGTGCACACGCCGAGCGGCAAAGTCGACCGCGCGGCCTCGCACCGGCATCACCTGTCTCGAAAGAGCGGCAAGGAGATGAATCAATGACGGTCGACGGCGTCGTGGATATTTTTCGCAAAATCCTGGAGGTGGACGACGTCCAGGTGGATTCGGATTTCTTCGTCCTCGGGGGCGACTCGCTGCTCGCCACGCGCGTGCTCAGCGCCATCGATCGGCAATTCGGCGTGGAGCTCACCTTCGCGGATCTGATGAGCGCGCCCTCGCCCATCGGCCTCTCGAAGTGCATCGCGAGCGCGGCCGGATGAGCGTCGTCGTGGTAGGGGCGGGCCTGGCCGGTCTCACGGCGGCCCATCAGCTCATGGTGCGCGGCATCGACGTCGTCGTGCTCGAGGCGCGCGATCGGGTCGGCGGGCGGATGCATGGGATCGAGATCGCCCCGGGCGCGTGGGCCGATGCCGGCGCGGCCTATTTGGGGCATCGGCACACGGCGCTCCACGCGCTCATGGCCGAAATGGGCGTCGCGGCCACGCCCACGACGATGCACGGAGATAGCCGTTTCGCGCTGTCGCCCGACCGCGCGCCGATTCGCAGCGTAGGCCGGTTTCCACCGCTCAAGGCGGTGGCCCTGGGCGAAATGTTCGAGCGGCTCGACGAGGTGACCAAGTCGGTGCGCGCCGATGCGCCGTGGCTCTCCGCCGACGCGGCAAAGCTCGATGCACGCACCGCGGCCGATTGGATCGAAGAGCACGTGAAGCACCCCGATGCGCGCTTGTTCTTCCCGTTGTTCCTCGGCGAGATGATGGCCGCCGATCCGGCCGATATCTCCGTCCTTCATATGGCCTTTTACCTCCGCTCGGGCGGCGGCATTCCGTACCTCAATGCC